>JAKSIS010000090.1 GCA_024398665.1 Bacteroidaceae bacterium | reverse complement strand
CCCGCAGCAGCCGTAAACGAATATCCGGGAACGGTCACCAGCTGGGAAGGACGCGTCCAGAAAGTACGTGCCGCAGCCGCAGCACCGGAAGGCGTCAAATGCCCGTGCGAAATCATCAGCCTGCTTTCCGGCGGGAAGTACGCATGGGAAGACAAAGCAGCAGTCTTCGCAGATCTTGCCGCAGCAGTTCCGGCATATGCAGGCATTGTCTATGAAGAAATAGAAAAACCCGAAGGCGTATTCATCACGGAGGCCTGAACATGACAGCAAAAGGCGATATGGTATATGCATGGACAACATCCTGCGACATCAAAGGTGAATGCGGAGGAGCGGTTACCGCACTTCTGCAGCATGCACTTGCAAGCGGTATGGTTGACGCGGTTCTTGCGGTCTGCCGCGGAGCGGATCTGTATGATGCAAAACTTACCCTGATCACGGATCCGGCACAGATGCCGAAAGCAGCAGGTTCCCTGCACTGCGGAACACTGCTGTCGGCAAAAATGGTGAAGAAGTACCTCAGCGGCGCCCGCGACATGAAGATCGCCGTTCCGGTGAAAGGCTGTGATGCCATGGCATTCTATGAACTGGCAAAACGTCAGCAGATCAATCTGGACAATGTGATCTTAATCGGCCTGAACTGCGGAGGAACGGTTTCCCCCATGGTTGCCCGCGACATGATTGCAGACAAATATGAGGTAAACCCGGATGCGGTCCTGAAAGAAGAGATCGACAAGGGTCAGTTCATCATTGAGTACACCGATGAGAACGGTGCACACCAGCACAAAGGCATCTCAATTGAAAAGCTTGAAGAAGAACCCGAAGGATACGGCCGGCGGCAGAACTGCCAGCGCTGCAAATGCAAGGTACCGCGCCAGGCGGATCTTGCCTGCGGGAACTGGGGTGTCATCGGTGAGAAAGCCGGCAGCGCCACGTTTGTGGAAGTCTGCTCGGAAAAGGGTGCCGCACTGCTTGACGCGGCGGTCAGCGCCGGAGCGGTTGCAACCTGTGCGCCCGAACCAAAAGGTCTTGAGATCCGCGGGAAAGTGGAAAATGCCATGCTGAAACTGGGGGACAAGAACCGTGCCCGCCAGTTTGCGGAACTCGGCAGCGGACGGGAGCGGCTGGAGAAGATCATGAAACTCTCATCCCGCTGTATCGCCTGCCGCGCCTGTATTGAAAACTGCCCGATCTGCTACTGTGTGGAATGTTCAACCGCAAAACCGCATCTGGTGCGGCCCGGACAGATTCCGCCGGACTTTATGTTCCATTTAATCCGGTTCGCCCATATCGCAGACTCCTGCATCAACTGCGGACAGTGCCAGGAACTGTGTCC
>JAKSIS010000009.1 GCA_024398665.1 Bacteroidaceae bacterium | reverse complement strand
AACCAACAACCTACGCATTACAAGTGCGTTGCTCTACCATTGAGCCATAGCGGCAAAAAATCAAAGCACCAGCTCCTCATCAAGCGAAGAGCGGGTGCAAAGATATCTCATATTTTGTTTAGAACAAAGAAAAGAGAGTTTTTTTTATTTCTCACGGGCCTTTTCCTTATTTTTCTGAAGCTGTTTGGTAAGTGCGGCAAGGCATTCGTCAACAGCCTGCTCAAATGTATCACATGTCTTGTCGGCAAACAGTTCACCATTGGGAACGGTAACAGTGATAAGGGCCTGCTTGTTCAAAGCGGTCTCCGGTTTCACAACTTTCAGTGTCACGTCTACCTTCTGAACCAACTCGTGCACTCTTTCCAGTTTTGCACACTTTTTCTCAATGAACGCCTGAAGCTGTTCGGTTGCAGTGAAATGCAACGCTTGAATCTTTGTTTCCATAACATTAATTTTCTTCGGCTCTTGGATGAGCATGTTTGTAAATCTCCTTCAGTTCCTTGAATGTGGTATGTACATAGACACTGGTCGTTTCAATACTGTCATGCCCCAGCAGTTCCCTGATTGCCCCCAGTTCCGCGTCATGGTTGAGCATTGATGTGGCAAATGTGTGGCGCAGCACATGCGGACTCTTCTTTGATACTGAAGAATCAGCCAGAGCCTTCCTTACGAGAAGATAGACCTGATGACGGGGTATCCTGCAGCCTTTGGGACTGAGGAAGAAAGCCCCGCACGTCTTTTGGAAAGTGCTGTTCCTGACATCAATGTAACTGTTCAGACGGGCAGCCAGCGTGTCAGAAAAAGGAATGATACGCTGTTTGTCACGCTTTCCGGTCACTTTGATGGTCTTTGCGCTGAAGTCAATGTCACTGTCATCAAGTCCTATGAGTTCAGCCATACGCATGCCGGTTTCATAGAAGGTGTCGATAACGGTAATGTCCCTGACCTGAACAAAATCCATGCCGTCTGTACTGACGTCTAGAATATTGTCCATTTCCGACTCCTTCACGAACTGCGGCAGCGGTTTGCTGTTTTTCGGACCCTTTACACCCTGGACGGGCGATGCGGTGACAATGCCGCGGATTCTAAGGTAACGGTAGAAGGAACGCAGTGTGCTCAGTTTGCGGTTTACGGTCGTGGTGGCGGCACCATTGTCCATAAGGTCCACAACCCACAGGCGCACGGTATCCCTGTCTGCTGAAAGCAGGTCCAGTTCCTGATCGAGATTCTTCAGGAAAGCGCTGAAAAGTTCAAGGTCACGGCAGTATGCGGAGACCGTCTTTTCAGAATAGTTCCTTTCAAACCTCAGATAATCGGAGAACTGCTCTACGTACATAAAACAAAATTCGTCGCTGAAATGTTTTCAGTGACGAATATAAAAAAGAAAAAACCAATAAGCAAGCCCGAAGAGTATTTTTTACTCTTCAGTCTGCTGCAGTTTCTGAACGTAGATGGCGCGCTCCATCTTGAGGCGCTTCAGCTCTGACGGTTTGTCGAACTGCTGGCGACGTCTGAGTTCTTTGACGACACCGGTCTTTTCATACTTTCTCTTGAATTTCTTGAGAGCGCGTTCAATGTTTTCGCCCTCCTTAACAGGAACAATGATCATTTTAAGTTCTTTATTTTTATTTAGTTCTACTTTTCCTAGGGAATTAGCGGCGCAAAATTAGACATTTTTTCATCAATGCAAAAATAATGCATGAATTTTATCGTTTATTATTGCGATGAACCTGAAAAACCGGTTACTGTCACTGATCGTTCTGGTGTTTCTGGCCATTTCAGCCAAAGCACAGTACGATGTCCACTTTGCGCATTTCAGTGAAGTGGAGAATTTCTATAACCCTGCCGCAATGAACCGTGACGGAGGCCTGAATGTGGTCGGGTCCGTTTCAGCGCAGATGGTAGGCTACACACATGCTCCGGTGTCGGTCTATTTCGGAGCGAATACGGCTCTTCCGTTTGACAGGATGCGCCATTCTCTCGGCGCCGGACTGTTCAATGAGACAATAGGACTGTTCACCAACCGCAGGATACTTCTGGACTATGCATATAAAATAGGTATGGGAAAGGGCTGGATGAACATAGGCGTACAGGGCGGTGTCATGAATCAGGAATTCAATGGGACCAAGGTCAAGGCCGAAACATCAGGTGACCCGGCTTTCCCGACATCGGAAGAGAAGGGCAGCACCGGAGATATAGGCGCCGGACTGCTGTATGTGAGAAACGGATGGTATGCCGGAATTTCAGCCCAGCACCTGAACTTTCCGCATGTGGAATTCGGTGAAGGCGGCGGCAGAACGGCTGAAATGGACATCAGTCCGATGCTGTATTTGAGCGGAGGATGCAATATCAGGCTTAAAAACCCGTTATTATCGTTGCAGCCATGCGTTCTGGCTATGTGCGATATGGACTTTTTCAGGACAGACCTGTCTTTGAGGTGCACTTATGAATATGAATCGGCACTCTTCTACGGAGGCCTTTCCTATTCACCCGGTAAATCGGCGGCAGTGCTGCTGGGAGGCAGATACAGGGAAGTTCTTATCGGATATGCCTATGAGATGTACACCGGAGGAGTCGGTTACCTGAACGGGAGCCACGACCTGGTGGTAAGCTGGTGCAAAGACGTGGATTTCTTCAAAAGGGGAAGGAACACGCATAAGAGTGTAAGATATTTATAATGAATATACAATGAGACTGAAAAGCATTGTTTTTACCTTAATGGCAGCGTTGACGGCAGAAATATGTTCCTGCACTAGCAGCGGTTATTCGTCAACATCGGCAGGAGGTGAAGTGACCGGAACGTCGGCGGCGGCCCTCAAGGAGCCCGTCCCCTACGGTATGGTACTTGTGAAAAGGGGATCACTTACAATAGGTGAGGAAGGCAATGACAGCCTGTGGGGCTCCAGCCTGCCCATCAAGGAGATTTCCGTGGAATCGTTCTGGATGGACGAAAAGGAGGTTTCAAATGCCAAATACCGCCAGTTCGTGAACTGGGTGCGCGACTCGATAATCCGCACGCGTCTTGCCGACCCGGCATACGGCGGGGACGAATCCTTCATGATTACTGAAGACAAGTATGGGGAACCTGTGACGCCGCATCTTGACTGGACCAAACCCATTCCATGGAAAAAGGCCGATGAAGACCAGCAGCGTGCAATCGAGAGCCTGTACTACACACATCCCGTCACCGGTGAAAGGATGCTTGACGTAAAGCAGCTGAACTACCGCTACGAACTCTTCGACTACACCCAGGCCGCACTGCGCAAGAACCAGCTGGACCCGAATGACCGCACAAGGAACACTGACATTGAAGTGGACAGCAGGGAAACAGTAATGATATCAAAGGACACGGCTTATGTCGATGAGGACGGACACATTGTCCGCCGGACCATAAACAGGCCTCTGACCAGCATGTTCGATTTCGTCAACACATACATTGTCAACATCTTCCCTGATACCACATGTTGGGTGAACGATTTTCCGAACGCGAACAATGAAACATACATGCGTCTGTATTTCTCACACCCCAACTACAATGACTACCCGGTAGTGGGCGTCAGCTGGGAACAGGCGAACGCTTTCTGCGCATGGCGTACGAACTACCTGCTGGCAGGACTCGGTGCACAGGCCAAGTACGTGCAGCGCTACCGTCTTCCCACTGAGGCCGAATGGGAATTTGCCGCACGCGGACGCGAAAACAACCGTTATCCGTGGAAGGCCAGCGGATCAAAGGACAATGACGGCTGCTACTACGCCAACTTCAAGCCTGAACGCGGGAACTACACAAAGGACGGCAGCCTGATCACCACCCGCGTGGGATCATACAAGCCGAACAGCAACGGACTGTATGACATGGCGGGAAATGTAGCCGAATGGACGTCAACGACCTATACCGAGGCCGGAATACTGCAGATGAACGACATGAATCCGGAACTGTACTACAATGCTGCAGTCGAGGATCCTTACTACATGAAGAAGAAGGCCGTACGCGGCGGTTCATGGAAGGACCCCGAAAAGTTCATCGAATCATCCTGGCGTACGTCCGAATACCAGAACGAACAGCGCTCTTACATAGGATTCCGTTGCGTGCGCACCCAGGTAGGTACGGCAACCACATCAAAACGTTGAAACAACTAACACGAAAAAAACAGAACCCGATATGGAAAATACTGAAAGGAAAGGTCTTCTGACCAGAATACAGAATTACCTTGATTCACCGAAGGGAAGAATCCTGCTGAACTATCTGTACAGTTGGGGTGCTGCAGTCGTCATTCTTGGCGCACTCTTCAAACTGACACATATCAAGGGCGCCAACCTGATGCTGTTCATTGGCATGGGCACTGAAGTGCTGGTGTTCTTCATCTCCGGCTTTGAAAGGCCATACATCCCCGAACAGGACGATGATGATACTGACGTTGAAGGCACCCCGCGCGTGCACGGAAACATTTACATAAACGGTGCTGTCAGCGCCGCTCCCGCAAGCATTCAGCAGCAGCCTGCCGCAGCACAGACGGCTGCAGTTCCCGCCGGCAGCCCACTTGACACAAGCGGAGTGGAACAGGTGACACAGGACTATATCACACGCATACAGGACCTGACCGCCAGAATGGAAAGCATGTGCCGCCACAGCGAGCGCATGGAACAGAGCAGTGAAGAGATTGAGCAGCTTTCACGCAACCTCATAAGCATCAACACTTTCTATCAGATGCACCTTAAATCGGCAAGTTCACAGATGGAGAACATTGAAAAGGTGAACGAGCAGACACAGCTTATGGTTGAGAAGATTGAGGAACTGAACCGCGTCTATGCACGTATGGTTGAGGCAATGAAAGTGAATTCCCAGATGGGAGCCAATTAAAACGCTATGGGCAGAAAAACGATACAAAGACCGCCATCGGCGCGTCAGAAGATGATAAACCTCATGTACATCGTCCTTCTGGCGATGCTTGCCATGAACGTGTCATCGGACGTGCTGAACGGTTTCAGGATAGTTGAGGACAGTCTCACAAAGAGTACTGCCAACGCCACCCTTCAGAATGACGCGGTCTACCGCGAACTTGCCGCCGCCGATTCGATGAACCACGAAAAGGTTGGCGAATGGTACAGGAAGGCACTTTACGTGAAGGATATATCGGACTCACTTTACAACTTCGCTGACCAGCTCAAGGAACTTATAGCTGTTGAGGCCGATGGAAAGGATGCCGATGTCAGAAACATACGCAACCGTGAGGACCTTGAGGCGGCAACACAGGTCATGCTCAATCCCAAGAACGGGAAAGGCGGACAGCTGTATGACGCCATCAACAACTACCGGGAACAGATTCTGGAGATGGTGACTGACGATACACAGCGTGAAATCATAAATGGAAACTTTTCGACTGACGTTCCTCTGAGCGCCGGTTCACTTGGAAAGAACTGGCAGGAGTACAACTACGAGAACATGCCTGTGGCTGCCGCAGTCACAATGCTGGACAAGCTCCAGAACGATGTCCGCTACGCTGAAGGCGAAGTGCTCCATACGCTGGTCAAGAACATTGACGTGGGTGACCTGCGTGTGAATGCCATAAACGCTTATGTCATACCTACCACGCAGAATGTGGTTCAGGGAGGCAGTTTCACAGCCCGTATCATAATGGCTGCTGTCGATTCGACCGCCCGTCCCGCAATCTACATTGACGGTAAGAAGATCGATTCTGAAGACGGATGGTATCAGGTGGCATGCAACAGGACCGGTGACTACTCCCTGGACGGATACATGGAACTGCAGTCGGGCAACGGTACCATACGCAGGGACTTCTCACAGAAATACACTGTAGTTTCACCGCTGGCCACCGTGGCTGCCACAATGATGAACGTGCTGTATGCCGGATATGAGAATCCTGTAAGCATTTCCGTTCCCGGAGTGCCCAGCAACATGATATCGGCATCCATAAAGGGAGGAGGAGGCACAATCAGGGCCAACGGCAACGGTTTTATAGTAGTGCCAAGCAAGGTTGATCAGGACATTGTCATTGCAGTGTCCGCAAACCAGGAGGGACGCCATCAGAGCATGGGCGAATACACTTTCCATGTACGCCAGCTGCCAGACCCCCTGCCCTACATAGAGTATAAGGACGAGAACGGCAACACAGTCCGCTACAAGGGCGGACAGGCATTGCGGCGTGACGTGTTCAACCAGGAATCCACCAGGATAGTGGCCGCAATAGACAACGGCCTGCTGAACATCGGATTCAGGATCATCAGCTTTGAGTGCACATTCTATGACAATGCCGGCAATGCAGTTCCTGAACTCTCTGACGGGGCTAACCTGTCAGCCCGCCAGCTGGACCGTATCAGAAAACTCGGACGTGGAAAGCGTTTCTACATACAGCGTGTGAAGGCAGTAGGACCTGACGGAATTGAACGTCAGCTCATCTACCCGCTTGAAGTCATCTTATAACGGAAAAAGGAGTGCAAGAGAATATGAAAAAGAGTGTTTTGCTTATTCTTACATTGGCCGTGTCCCTGAATGCAGGCGCACAGTCCCAGAGAATGCTGGAGCAGCAGGCAGCCCGTGAAGCGGCTGAAAAAAGCCCCACCGCAGTCACACTGACCGAACGTGCAAAGTCACAGTATACCGCCCAGACCGCAATGCCCGCGGAAGTCACATGGAAGCGTGACATTTACCGCGAACTTGACCTGCGCAAGGAGAAGAATGCCGCGCTGTACTATCCTGAGGAACCCCTCGGTGACAGGGTGAATTTTTTCACTCTGCTGCTGAACCTCATCCTGGACGGCAAGATCAAGGCATACGAATGGCGTCTGGACGGCAACGAACTGTTCACCAAAGACAACGAACTGGACGTTGAAAATATGCTTGACACATACATCTACACATACGAAAAGACTGCAAACGGATACAAGGTCGACCCCTCAAACATTCCAAGCAACGAACTTGAAAAGTACTACATCAAGGAGACCCATTATCTGGACCAGCTTTCAAACTACCGCACCCGTGTGACAGCCATCTGTCCGGTGCTCATGCGTACGGACTGGGGTACAAAGCCCACGCCCTACCCCATGTTCTGGGTGAACTATGACGATATCAGCCCGTATCTGGGCCAGAGCCCCGTCATGACAAGCAGTTACAACAACACCACCAACATGTCGCTTGACGACTATTTCGTGATGCGCCAGTATGAGGGTGACATCTACAAGACATCGAACCTGAGGAATGAGACTCTGGAACAGATCTGCGGCGGAGATTCGCTGCTTGTCATTCAGGAACGCGAACGCATAGAAAAGCAGCTCCGCGACTTCGAGAACGGCCTTTGGAGCGAAAGCGGCACAAGGGATGATGAGAGTTCCGCCGCAGAATCCGATGATAAGACTGCAAAGAAGGAGAAGGCCGTGAAGGAAAGGAAAGAAAAGGAACCACGGCCTGCAAAGCAGCCCAGAAGCGGATCTGCCGATTCAGAAAGGATTTCAGTACGCAGATAACCATTTTTATTCCAATATGAAGAAATTTTTTGCAATTGCTGTACTTGCCGCAGTATGCACCATGTCTGCATCAGCACAGATAAGCTGGGGCCTTCGCGGCGGTCTCAACCATGTAAGCAATGAAATCACCGCAATCAGTACCGAGACTGTCCTGAACAGTGACAACTATACCGGATTCTTTTTCGGCCCCATGACTGAACTGCGTATTCCCAACACGGCCATAGGCCTTGAGGCGGCCCTGCTATACACGCAGAAAGGTCTGGAGATTGCTGAAGGTGACGAAATGAAGAACGCTTCGCTGGCTGTCCCGGCAAGTTTGAAACTCACTTTCGACAAGGGAGGTTCACTGGTGTATTTCGTGCATGCAGGCGGACAGTTCGACTATAAGACAGGTGATCTGGACAGACAGATTGCATCAGTCAAGGAAAATGACGCCACAAAGGCTGAAGTCAGGGATTTCATTCTCAACAAGAGCACCTGGAGCGTCAACGTCGGTGCCGGAATAAAAGTGTCATACCACTTGCAGCTGTCCGTCAACTACAACATACCTGTAACTGAAGAGGGTGTCTACGCGTTCCGTGACAACGTGTCGGCAGCCACGATAGACAGCCTTGAGGAAGCAGGCGAGGAAAGCAGAAAGGCATTCAGGAGCAGTACTCTGCAGTTTGCTCTGGCCTTCCTGTTCTGACAGAATACGGTTGAAAACTAAAAGGCCGGCCCAGCATGGGTCCGGTCTTTTGTTTTTGTATGTTTGCATACTGATATGGATATGTACGCCGACCTCATGCTGCCTGTTCCCTTGGAACAGCTGTTCACATACAGGATTCCGCAGGAACTGTCCGGACTGGTTGTTCCCGGAACCAGAGTCTATGTGCCTTTCGGAAAGAACAGACAGGTTACCGGCATAACCGTGCGCGTACATTCCTGTAAGCCCGAAGGATGCCGGCTGAAGGACATCATAAGTGTATTTGACGGGGGCCGAACGGCCGTGCTGCCCAAACAGTTCGAACTGTTCAAATGGATATCGGACTACTACATGTGCTGTCCCGGTGACGTGATGAAAGCGGCATTGCCCGGCGGACTGAGGCCTGACAGCAGGAATGAAAGCCGCTCCTTCAAGCCCAAGACGGAGACATTCGTTAGACTGGGGGAAAAGGCACGCAGCGCATGGCCCGCCAACCCTGACAGCCTGTTTTCAAAGACTGCCGGAAAGCAGAAGGAAATATTCCTCAGGTATCTGGAACTGTCAGGGTATGCTGAAGACGGAACCTTCTCGCGTGCCGTCTCCAAACGTCTTCTGACAGAAACATGCCAGTCCCCGACGGCAATGAAGGCCCTTCAGAATAACGGTATTCTGGAATTCTTCGAAGTCGAAACCGGACGATTGCCGGTTTTCAAAGGTACGACATCGGCCCCGGCTGTTCTCAACGCCGTCCAGCAGCAGGCACTTGAAGACATTCACAGGCAGTTCAAGAGCAAGGATGTATGTCTGCTGCACGGTGTCACTTCCTGCGGAAAGACTGAAATATACATTCATCTTATAAGAGAACAGCTTGAGCAGGGCCGCCAGGTGCTGTATCTGCTGCCTGAAATAGCGCTTACCACCCAGATCATGCACCGCCTGCAGCGGGTGTTCGGAAATGACATGTGTGTCTGCCATTCAAGATGCAGTGACAATGTCAGGGTCGAAGTCTGGAACCGGCAGGCCGGAGAGAACCCGTACGGACTGGTTCTCGGGGCACGTTCAGCCGTAATGCTGCCGTTCAGGAATCTGGGTCTGGTTATTGTCGATGAGGAACATGAACCCAGTTTCAAACAGGAAGACCCCGCCCCGCGGTATCATGGCCGCAACACTGCCATAATGCTGGCCACACTGTGCGGTGCGAAGACACTTCTGGGCAGTGCCACTCCGGCCATTGAAAGCTACTGCAACGCAAGTGTCGGCAAATACGGCCTGACCAGCATCACCAGAAGGTATTCTGACATTGAAATGCCCGCAATTGAGATAGTGGACACAGTAGAAATGAGCAGGAAGAAATACATGCGTGACATGTTTTCGCCACAGCTCTTCAACCGCATCAGTGAAGCGCTGTCCCAGGGAAGACAGGCCATTCTGTTCCATAACCGCCGCGGCTATGCCGGTGTGGTGGAATGCGCTGACTGCGGCTGGGTCCAGAAATGTGACTGCTGCGACGTCAGTCTGACATACCACAAAACCGGAGGCAATGCCACCTGCCATTACTGCGGCAGACATTACAGCGTTCCGCCCATATGCCCCGAATGCGGAGGGCACAGTCTCAAGGGACGCATTTTCGGCACAGAAAAGATTGAAGAGGCCGTCCGGAAACTGTTTCCCGGTGCGCGGACGGCACGTCTTGATGTGGATTCGGCAAAAGAAGGATACGAAAAGATAATTCTGGACTTTCAGGAGGGCCGTACCGATATCCTGATAGGCACGCAGATGGTTTCCAAAGGACTTGATTTCGGCAATGTGGGCGTGGTGGGAATCATTCAGGCGGATTCAATCATGAACTTTCCTGATTTCCGTGCCACCGAACGTGCATACCAGCTGATGTCACAAGTGGCCGGAAGGGCGGGAAGGAAAGGCCGCAGAGGCACTGTCGTGATTCAGACCCGCCAGCCGCAGGCGCCTGTGCTGCAGATGCTGCGCAGCGGACGCTGGGAAGACTTCTTCAACAGCCAGATGGAGGAAAGGCGGCTGTTCAATTATCCCCCATATTCCAGGCTCGTAAACATCTGGATAAGAAGCCGTGACATGAATGCTGCCGACAGTTCATCAGCAGCGCTGGCCTCTTCTTTGGGAGATCTTTTCGGTAAGGAAAATGTATTGGGACCTGATTCTCCTGCAGTACAAAGGGTGCAGCTCATGTATCTGCGCAAGATAATGGTCAAAGTCAGCATTGGGACCGGGCCGGCCAGGACACGCGCCATGATTATGCAGGCAGCAGACTGTCTGCAGGATTCAGGACAGCTGCGCGGAGTCAGCGTTTCCTTTGACGCAGACCCGCAGTAGGTTCCGGATAGCTTATTCTGGTATGATACGTAGTCTTGAGCTTTTCCTTGAACACCTCCCTTATCTTTGCCATCTCCTGCCAGTTGAGCGGTGATTCCCTGAAATAGCCCTCGGCCACCTGATTGTCAATGATCCTGTCAACCAGATCAGCGATACTGTCTTCAGTATATTCCTTGAGACTTCTTGAAGCCGCTTCAACCGCATCGGCCATCATAAGTATGGCCTGTTCCTTTGTCTGCGGATTGGGTCCGGGATAGCTGAATGCGGCTTCATCTGGCTGTTCACCGGGATGCTCCTGCTGGTATCTGATAAAGAAGTATCTGGCCACCCCATTACCGTGGTGGGTCCTGATGAAGTCACGTATGACTGGCGGCAGACCGTACTTTTCAGCCAGTGCCAGACCTGATTCGACATGGTCGGTTATCACCCTTGCGCTCTCCTGGGCGGTAAGCTGGTCATGTGGATTCACGCCGCTCTGGTTTTCAGTAAAGTAAGGGGCATTGGCAGTCTTGCCTATGTCATGGTACAGGGCACCGGTACGAACCAGCTGCGGGCTGGCCTTGATGCTCTTTGCGGCTTCCGATGCCAGTGTGGAAACCTGTATGGAATGCTGGAAGGTACCTGGAGCCTTGTCTGCCAGTTCAAGCAGAAGCGGATGGCTGAAGTTTGACAGTTCGACCAGTGTGACGTTCGACGTGAATCCGAACAGTTTTTCAACCACCGCAAGCAGCGGATACAGAAGCAGAAGCAGAATGCAGTTGATTGCGAAATAGATATACTGGTAAAAGTCTATGTCGGAAATGTTCTCCAGCCTTATCATCTGTATGGCGGCCCAGCCCAGACCATAGACAATGAACACAAGCAGACAGGTGCGCAGGATCTGCGAACGCTGCGAGAGTTCTTTCAGGCTGTATATGCCGGTAAGTCCTGCGGCAATTTCAAGCAGGAGGAATTCATGCGGAACGGACACGAAGACCGATGTGGTGAGAATGTACACCAGATAGCCGGTGAAAGCCGTTCTGGAATCAAGAAAGACCCTGAGCAGAATGGGCAGCATGGCACATGGGAATATGAATATGCTCCATGAGGAATACTGGACAAACATGGATGTACAGACAATGAACAGGGTAACTGAACCCATCAGGAAATACAGGATTGCCCTGTCATCTATGTCATCGACCCTGTAAAGCCACAGATAAACGAACAGAATGAGGAAGAAAAGGATAGAGAAGATTATCTGGCCACCCCATGTAAGAATCTGGAAACGCTTGGAGACGGCCCTGTCATTGACTGTCTTGAGATAGGAGCGTATGATGAGGTCCGTAGCAGGAGTCACTATCTCACCCTGATCCACAATCTTCTGGTCTGATACCACCATGCCAAGATAATGTGACACCCTGTTCTGCTGCGCTTCCAGATCCTGCTGCGAACGCGCCTCGTCATAAGTCAGGTCAGGCTGGATGAAATCATCGAGATTGTACTGAAGTAGCACGTACCTGTCATGGGGCGGTATGTCATCGGATTCGACTATACTGCGGTACGCGTCCCTGACACTGCTCACACTTGAAACGGGCCTGATTGCCGATGTGTTGCCCTCATATATGCGCAGATACTGCTTTTCAGCAAGAATCTCCTCACCTGAAAGTGAGATTATCCCGTCAGAATACACCTGTTCCAGTTTTCTGTAAAGGCTGGCGTATGTTTCCGGCGGCACCACGCGGTGCAGGCTGTCGGTATAGAAGTTCTCAAAGCGTTTCAGTGCGGCGGAAGACACGTCCTGGGAACGGCTGAAATAAGGGGCGAAAGCCGCTTTGACGCTGTCATATTCAGCCTGCAGGACATCTTCACTCTTCTCTATTGAAAAGCTGAAAGGTGCTATGAGCATTTCGTAGGTCCACGGTTTGCCCACGGTGTAACTGTACCGCTGTATGCGCTCTTTGGGGAGTGACCAGACTGTAATCATTACGGACAGGACGGTCAGCAGTACAAGCAGATGCCTGTTGTCCTTTATGAAGCGGCGTTCTTCTTTCATACAAGTGCAAGTTCTTCGTTATGGAAGGTAAAATTACAACAATTTCATAATACGCAAAAATTGTGTACTTTTGCACCGTTAAAAAACATGACCGGATATGGCAGAAATTTCTGAAAGCCGCCGCGTAAGGGTCAGATTCGCACCCAGTCCTACAGGACCGCTCCACATTGGAGGCGTACGTACGGCACTCTATAACTATCTTTTCGCCCGCCAGCACGGCGGAGACCTTATTTTCAGAATCGAAGACACTGACAGCAACCGTTTTGTTCCGGGTGCTGAAGACTATATACTGAAAGCCTTCCGCTGGCTTGGCATCAGATTCGATGAAGGAGTGTCGTTCGGCGGGAACTACGGCCCTTACCGCCAGTCGGAACGCCGCGACATCTACCGCAAGTACGTGGACCTGCTGCTTGAGGCAGGACGTGCATACATCGCATTCGACACCCCGGCCGAACTGGAAGCCAAACGCGCTGAAATCCCCAACTTCCAGTATGACGCATCGACCCGCATGCAGATGCGCAACTCCCTGACCATGTCAAAGGCCGATGTTGACGCGCTCATTGCCGCCGGAAACCAGTATGTTGTACGTTTCCTTATCGAGCCCGATGAAGAAGTCCGGGTGAATGACCTCATACGCGGTCTGGTCACAGTCAATTCTTCAGTTCTTGACGACAAGGTCCTTTTCAAGTCAGCTGACCAGCTGCCCACTTACCACCTGGCCAATATCGTGGATGACCACCTGATGGAAGTCACACATGTCATCCGCGGTGAGGAATGGCTGCCTTCAGCACCCCTGCATGTCCTGCTTTACAAGGCATTCGGATGGGAGGACACCATGCCGCAGTTCGCACACCTGCCCCTGCTGCTCAAACCTGAAGGCAACGGAAAACTGAGCAAGCGTGACGGCGACCGTCTGGGTTTCCCGGTATTCCCGCTTGAATGGCATGACCCCAAGACAGGTGAGATTTCATCGGGCTACAGGGAAAAGGACTATCTGCCGGAAGCAGTGATCAATTTCCTGGCTCTGCTGGGCTGGAACCCGGGCAATGATCAGGAAATCATGACCATGGATGAAATGGTGGAACTGTTCAATCTGGAAAAATGCAGCAAGGCCGGAGCCCGCTTCAACTACCAGAAACTGGTATGGTTCAACCACGAATACATAATGTCGAAGAGCGACAGTGAAATTGCCGCCATGTTCATGCCGGTTCTGGAAAGCCATGGAGTCAGGACCACCCGGGAACGTGCTGAAAAGGCCGTCAGTCTGGTGAAGAACCGCGTTAATTTCACAGGCGAACTGTGGGACAACTGCAGTTACCTCTTCCAGGCTCCGACATCATATGATGAAAAGTCTCTTAAAAAATGGTGGAAGGAGGAAGCTCCAGTAACCACTGCCCAGCTATGTGACTTCATTGAATCACAGCCCGAATTCAAGGGTGAAATCCTGGAGCCGCTGGTTATGGAATGGATAGCCTCAAAGGGTTATGCCACAGGCAAGGTCATGAATGCCCTCCGTGTGACACTGGTGGGTGCGGCAATGGGACCGCAGATTTTCGAGATCACTGATTTTCTTGGCCGGGAAGAGACACTGAGACGTGCCCGCAAGGCCATTCAGATTCTGTCTTAAGTATTTCCCGCAATGCATCTGTATACTATAGGCAGTCTGTTCTATGCGCTTGGCGTCAATCTGGCGTCGCCGTTCAACAGAAAAGCCAAGCTGCTTCTTAAAGGGCATCACCACATTTTCAAGACACTTGAAGAAAAGGTCGACAGGGATGCCTCATATCTCTGGTTCCATGCTTCTTCGCTGGGTGAATTCGAGCAGGCCCGTCCGCTAATCGAACGCATTCACATGCGGCATCCTGAGTGCAGGATTCTTCTGACATTCTTCTCCCCTTCAGGATATGAGGTCAGAAAGGATTACAAATATGCCGATATAGTATGTTACATCCCGTTTGACCTCCCTGTCAACGTGAACCGTTTCCTTGACCACGTTAGGATTGAGAAGGCGTTTTTCATAAAATACGAATTCTGGCCCAATTTCCTTCTCGGATTGCAGAAGCGTGGTATTGAAACATACAGCATATCGTCCATCTTCAGGGAAAGCCAGCTGTTCTTCAAGTGGTACGGCGGTTTCTATGCCAAGCCCCTGCACTGTTTCAAGCATCTTTTCGTGCAGGACCGCAATTCCAAGGATCTTCTTGCAGGCATAGGGATTGACTGCGTTTCAATTGTAGGCGACACACGCTGTGACCGCGTCATTGAAGTGGCTGCGGCATCAAAGCAGTTCCCGATCATTGAAAAGTTCGTCAACGGCAGTCCTACGTTCATTGCAGGCAGTTCATGGCCTCAGGACGAAGCGCTGTTCATACCGTATTTCCGCAACAAGAAGGACTGGAAGATCATAATCGCGCCGCATGAGATACATGAGGAGCACCTTGTCCAGATTGAAGGCATGCTTGAAGACCGCCGTCACCTGCGCCTGTCCCAGGCCACACCTGACAACGTCCATGACGCTGAAGTGCTGATAATAGACTGTTTCGGAATGTTGTCTTCTATTTACCGCTACGGCCACATTGCCTATATAGGAGGTGGATTCGGAGTTGGAATACACAATATCCTTGAAGCTGCTGTGTTCGACATACCGGTTCTCTTCGGACCGAACAACAGGCGTTTCCGTGAAGCGCAGGACCTGAAACGCCTCAAGGGCGGATTTGAAATCACTGACGCCTACAGCCTGCGCGTCCTGATTGACAAGTTCATCAGCAGCCCGGCTTCGATGAAGAAAGCCGGACGGATAGCCGGTGACTATGTCCGCAGAAGCGGAGGTACATCGGACCAGATTCTGGGTGAGATAGGTCTGGACTAATCCTTGTCTTCCTTATACCAGCCTGCATACATGTGGTAGTCACGTGCTATGCGCTGGTTCATTTCCTTTGCCTGATCGGGATCTACGTCCTTGACATATTTTGCAGGTACGCCCGCCCAGATGGTGTTGGCCGGTATCACGGTCTTGCCCAGCACCACTGAACCGGCAGCGACAATGGCACCCTCACCTACCACGGCATGGTCAAGCACCACAGAACCCATTCCAATGAGAGCGTTGTCCTTTATTTCCGCACCATGTATGGTCACATTGTGGCCTACAGACACATTGTTGCCTATTGTCGTTGTGGAACGCTGGTAAAGTGTGTGTATTACGGTTCCGTCTTGAATGTTCGTTCCATTTCCTATACGTATTGAATTCACATCACCGCGTATTACGGTTCCGAACCAGATGCTGCAGCCTTCACCTATCACAACATCACCTATCACACTTGCGTTGTCTGCCAGGAAACAGTCTTCTCCGATTTCAGGAGTGAATCCTCGGACTGATCTGATAATTGCCATATACTGTTCTATTTTGTTATTTCCAATGCGAAATTACTGCAAGTTTTCGAAATTAAATTGCCAATCAACGGATAAAAGAACTACTTTTGCGTTTACGAAACAGAACGCATTAAAATACTTTGATTATGAAATTCTTAACAGACGAAAAGCTTCTTATTGTCGGTGCCGGCGGAATGATCGGTTCCAACATGGTTCAGACTGCAATGCTGCTGGGTCTTACCCCCAACATCTGCCTGTATGACATTTTTGAACCCGGTGTCCATGGTGTGGCCGAAGAAATGTACCACTGTGCATTCCCCGGTGCAAACATCACTTGGACCGTTGATCCTGAAGTCGCATTCAAGGGTGCCAAGTACATCATTTCATCAGGTGGTGCACCCCGTAAGGAAGGCATGACACGTGAAGACCTGCTCAAGGGCAACTGCCAGATTGCAGCTGACTTCGGTGACAAGATCAAGAAGTACTGCCCCGATGTAAAGCACGTTGTCGTAATATTCAACCCGGCTGACGTCACAGCTCTGACAGCCCTGATCCATTCAGGCCTGAAACCCAACCAGCTGACTTCACTTGCAGCTCTTGATTCAACACGTCTGCAGGAAGCCCTTGCACAGGAATTCGGCGTTCAGCAGGACAAGGTTACCGGTGCCCACACCTACGGCGGTCACGGCGAACAGATGGCCGTATTCGCAAGTCAGGTCAAGATTGACGGCAAGCCTCTTTCTGAAATGAACCTTTCTGAAGAAAAGTTTGCAGAAATCAAGCACAACACAATCCAGGGCGGTTCGAACATCATCAAGCTGCGCGGCCGCAGTTCATTCCAGAGCCCCGCATACCAGGCCGTAAAGATGATTGAAGGCGCTATGGGCGGTGAAAAGTTCACTCTGCCCGCAGGCTGCTATGTCAACTGCGACAAGTGCGGATTCAAGAACGTGATGATGGCCATGCCCACCACCATTGACGCTGACGGCGTAAGCTTCACAGCCCCCAAGGGCACAGCTCAGGAAATGGCAGATCTCCAGAAGTCATATGAACACCTGCAGAAGATGCGTGACGAACTGGTTGAACTGGGCATCATTCCCGCAATCGCAGATTGGGGCCAGATCAATCCGAATCTCTAAGGAAACGGCATAAAGGCAACTTGAAAAAGGGCGTGCAGGAAAATTGGCACGCCCTTTTTTTGTAGAAACCGCATGCAAATGCTATATTTGCATAGATATCTGGATATTTATAAGAGGATTTATGGTTTGCTTACATCTGACTGAAGCGGCGCAAGCAGCCTCAGCTGCAACAATCGGACTTACACTGGCGGCAATAGCCACAGTGTCCTGCATAGTATTTGTATGTCTTTACTGGCAGAAACTCACACACGTTAAGATTCTGATTTCAAAATCGGCAACACTTGAGAGTGAATTAATTGAAAAAGACAATACGATAAGCCGCCTGCAGAAAATGGCCAATGAAATGAAGACTCCCATTTCGCTTGTTTCCAATCCTATAAGGGATGTGCTGGGATCAGCTGACATCATGGACAGCGTCAGGAAGAAACTGGTTCTGGCCAGCCAGCAGGCAGACCGTCTTTCACTTATTGTCAGCATGACCCTTGACGAGACCGGTACGCTGAAACGGGCCGACTTCCGCAATACTGAAAAAACCTCCCTCAACCAATGGCTGGATACTGTTCTGGAAGAGTTCCGGTTCAAATTCTCAAATGCCGGGACATGTTTCTCCTTCCGTCCCGACCCCTCTGTGGGCGACGTCATCATTGACAGGAACTCCGTGGAGGAATCAATGAAAATGCTTCTGGAAAGCACACTTGCCAGAACATGCGGCAGAAATGTCAGCATATCCACATCGGAATGTGACGGTTACTGCAGAATATGCCTTTGGGATGACGGAAAGTGTATTGACAGCACGGCATACGGCAAACTGGCTCAGGCGCGTATTCTTTTGGACATTTCCGGAATAAAGGTGACATTCAGTGCATCGGACCAGGGCAATTACGCCATGCTGGACATTCCGGAACTGGTTCAGACCGACAGGGAAGTGGTTGACAGCGTAATGAACAGCTACGACCGCAGCTTTGACCTTACCGACGTTTTTGACACCAGAAAATGCGTCCTGCTCGTAGCCGATGACGAGGATGACCTTCTCGATTATGTAAAGGAAGAATACTCGGGCCTGTTCAGAAAGGTGCTGACCGCCCGCGACGGCAAGCAGGCACTGGCTATGGCGCGATCGGAAATTCCAGACATCATTGTCAGTGACATATTCATGCCGCAGATGAACGGTTTCATGCTGTGCAAATGCATAAAGAACGACATATCGCTGAGCCATATTCCAGTCATACTGCTGACCTCAAGAGGCAATCCTGACAATCAGGATATAGGCTACAAGCTTGGGGCCGATGATTTTGTGCCGAAGCCATTTGACAAGAATGTCATGTACAAGAGAATATCGTCAATCCTGAGAAGCAGGTTTGAAATCAAGAAGCAGTATGCCGGAAACTGCTTTTACAGGATGGACAAGGACCAGACATTCAGCCTGGCCGATGAAACGTTCATTGTGAAACTGAACGGATTCATCACTGAACATATAGCCGACAGGAATCTTGACATAGAACAGATTGAAACGTATATGCATCTCAGCCGGACGAACATTTACAACAAGATGGGCAGCATTCTGGGTACTACGCCCAGCAGATATATAAGGGGGATAAGATTAGAAATGGCAAAAAAACTGCTTTCGGACACAGATCTCAGCGTAGGAAGAATTGCTGATTCAACAGGATTCGCCAGTCTGCAGTACTTCAGTACCGCATTCAGGGATGAAACCGGAATGTCTCCAAGAGAATACAGAAACAGGTTAATTGCAAGGGGATGAAAAAAATATTACTGACAGTCCTGCTGTCCTTTACCGTTATCAGGTCATTCGCGGCATATGATTACGCCTTCAGCCAGACTTCAATTGGAAACGGTCTGAACAGTCAGACACTCAACACACTGGCAAAAGACAGATTCGGAAGACTCTGGATTGGAACTGACATCGGCATTGCCGTTCTTTCAAACAGCCAGACAGAATGTGTGAATGATATTCTCGCTTCCGGAACACGGGTCTTCATGGGAAATGTCAGGAGCATTGCATGCACTGACCATGCCCTCATTGCAACAGACACCCATATTATTGACTACAACATTGACACTAATAGAGCTTCCATAATCGGAGACGGAAACCATATGTTCGTTACAAGATACATCTGCCAGTTGGACGATGCAACGGCCGTCTTCTTTGAAAACAGTCTGAAGACCCTGTACAGCTACAACATGACCGACGGCAGTTGTACTCCGCTCATGCATTTCCCGGCGGACACCAACTGGACAATATCCAAGATTGCAAAGCCAGCGGGCGAAGGTGATGTGATATATCTGGCTGATACACAGAACGGAATTTACATGTATGACATCGGATCAGGCCGGTTGGAGAGGATAGACATGATTGAAGAACGTATTCTGGCACCGTCAATGGTCATTGACAGGGAGAACATCATATGGGTGTCTTCACTCAACCACGGAGTCTGCGGCTACTACATAAACAACGGATACCGGAAAATTGCGACATATGACAGCGGTAATTCCGTAATGCCCAATGACCAGGTGACGGCAATCTGCCCCCTGCCCAACGGAAACCTAGCTCTCGCCAATTTCGGCAAAGGTCTTTCTCTGATAGACAGGCGCAACATATCAGGCGGCAGCCAGTTCATAGGCGACCCCTGCATTTCCGGCGTGAACGCCATGATTGTCGATGAGAGCGGAAGCGAATACCTGTTCGCAACGATGAAGCACGGACTGGTCACAATGAAGAAGACGTTCTTCAGGTTGCTTGAACATACCAATGACCACGGCAAAGGTGTAGTCAGCCATATCCTTTTCCATTCCATGCTGGAAGAATCGGAAGGAGTGATACTGGCCGGAACGGCAGGTGAAGGAATCAAGAGAATCAATGTACGTACGCTTGAAGAAGATGATTTTCCTGAAACTGACGGTATGCGCGTTACCGCCATGTGCGAATATGACAATGACAGGATAATGTTCTATGCACAGAACACCGGCCTGTTCCTCATGGAAAAGTCCACAGGCCGGGTTTCACATATTCCCAGAAAGGAGAAGCCCGATGAGATCATGCCTGTAGGATTCAACAACCTGAAGTTCCTCAATACCCCTGACGGCGGGATCATGATGTTCAATTTCGATTCATATCACATGAAATATGACATCGGTTCTGACAGTTATCAGGAAATTGACCCCTTATCCCTGAGAGGCGTCACCGTTGATGCCGTATGCGCTTCAGAAACTGCTGCATATATCTGTTACGGCGGATGCATTTCTGAAATTGACTTCAATTCACTTCAGTCAAGAATGGTATTCAACGGACAGAAGGACAATGTCCAGGCCATCACGTCAATGGCAACTGACTCAAAGGGGATTCTGTATTTCATCGAACCTGAAGGCATACACAGGTACAGTCCGATGTCAGGCCACGAGGAACTGATTCTGAAAGCTGAAGGTCTGGGACGGTTCTACAACGTCGCCATTGACAGGAATGACATCATATGGTTCAATACGACCACAGGATATGTACAGTCATACAATCCGGCAAACGGCGAACTTTCAGTCTACACGACCGAAGACGGCATCCCTGAAAGCCATTTCACAAACAGATATTCATTCTGCACCACTGACGGTGTGGTACTATTCCCCTGCACTGAAGGAATTGTCGAAATTGATACCAGAGTCAGAAACACCCAACCCGCCGGCAACCTGTCAGTCGCCTGTCTTTCCGCATCCACAGACAACCGTGAATTCAGAGATGACGTTCTTTCCGACACCGAAAAGAACCCTCTGAAACTGACTGCGAAAGACAAGAACATAAGACTGTCAGTTTCAGCCAATTCATTCAATCCTACCTACAGGCATATCTTCCGCTACACCATTTACCGTTATGGCGTAGTGGAATCAGTTGTCACAAGCCCTGACAATGAACTTGTTCTTACGAATCTCGAACAGGGACATTATGAAGTCCGCGTATCACAGATTTCAAGACACGGGCTCAGTGAAGAACAGCATCTTGTCTCCTTCAACGTTTCCAGACCGTTCATTGCATCAGTCCCGGGATTGCTGATACTGTTCACATTGATCCTGCTGTTCGGTTATGCCATTTCAAGCATTACACGAATATATGAGAAATCAAAGAATGACAGGATGCTTGCTGCACAGGATATCAAGAACCGTGAAGACAAGATCGCTTTCCTTTCAAACATAGCTCATGAACTGCGCACGCCACTTTCGCTTATATACAATCCTGTAAAGGACTTCCTCCAGGAAAAATCCGTTGACGGCATTGACTATGAGAGAATGGAACGCATATACAACCAGGTCAACAAAATGACCGTAATGGTCAACATGATTCTTGACAGCAGCCGTGCAGACATCAACAAGGCCGATATTCTGGTTGAAGAGGTCAATCTGAACGAATGGCTGGATTTCATTCTGGAAGACTACAGGATAGACTGCTACGGACGCGGAATAAGTCTCAAATTCATTATGGACCAGTCTGTCGGTACAGTTTACATTGACAAGCGCATAGTTGAGACCGGCCTTTCAAATATGGTCAACAATGCCATCAAATACAGCAGCGAAGGCACCATAACTGTCAGCACCGCCAGAAACGGCGACTATATAAGAGTATCCGTAAGGGATCAGGGACATGGATTCTCATGCAATCCCGAAGACCTGTTCAAGCGCTATTACCGCGAAGACAACAGCGGATCAGTTCCCGGATACGGTCTTGGACTGCCTTATGCCAAGCTTCAGTTGAGCCTGATAGGCGGGAATATGTCTGCCTGTAACAATGAAGACGGAATAGGTTCCACATTCTACATGGATTTCCCGGCAACAGTCAGTCTGAACGGCCAGACCGCCAGACCGGCAGCTGGAGGAAAGACAAAACCGCATGCTGAAAGAAAGCCGGATGCACAGGAAGAAGCCATGGCACAGGATTTCGACACCAGAAACATGAACGTCATGTTCGTATGCATGGACGGCAGTCCGCTTGATGAATCAATGGCGGAAATGCAGGACATGTTCCGGATTGTCATGAAGGAAACAAACGTGTCCGATGCCTTGAACACACTGAAACGGATGAAAATTGATCTTGTGGTATCAGATATCGAACTGGAAGGTTCTGACGGATTCCTGCTGTGCCGTTCAATCAAACAGACTTTGGAAATAAGCCACATACCGGTTCTCATGCTCACATCGAGAACTGATCCCAGGAACAGGGAAATGGGATACAAGATGGGGGCCGATTCATTCATACCCAAACCTGTGGACAGGACACAGCTTTACCGGTTGATGCGCAGTCAGTTGGGCGGACGCTTTGAAATAAAACGGCAGTACAAATACGGATTCTTCAATATGATGAGTCCCGACCAGACATTCAGCCTGACAGATGAAAAGTTCATTACCAGTCTGAACGAAATCATTCAGAATGAAATCTCCAACCCCCATCTTGACGAAGAGTTCATTCATGAGCGTATGAAACTGCCCAGAACCGTTCTTCTCAAGAAAATGAAAGGCCTGCTTGATACTAACCTTTCAGACTACATTGCACGTATCAGAAGACAGAAAGATTAGTATCTGTTGTCTTTTTTCTTACATTAGCGGATTATTAACCTATATGATATGAAAAGGCTTCTAACAGTTCTGGCCATTGCAATGATATCATGCATTGCCAGCGCTTCACACATCCAGTTCAGTCAGATAACAGTTGACAACGGTTTAAGCAGCAACACTGTCAATACATTCTCAAGGGACAGTTATGGAAGGCTTTGGGTAGGTACGACCAACGGTGCGGATCTTATAAGCAACGGAAGGATCAGAGAGTTCAAATCCTTCAGCATTGACGGCCACACCGTGATTGCCGGTGATATACTGTCAATAGGCTGCGCAAGCCGCGCCATCATCGCTACCGATGACCATATTCTTGATTTTGATCCTGACATGGAGAAGTGCATCGCTGTCAGGCTGAACGGTGAGAATCTTACGACTGACCACATTCTCATGGACGGCGATGACGCATATTTCTTCTGCAGGCAGAACAGTGCCATGATGAAATACAACTTGAATGATACGGCCGTGAAGCTTATCACCCAGTTTCCCGCCGAAATGGAATACCAGTTTTCAAAGTATTTCAAAGTTCCAGGTGATAACGGACGCATTCTGCTCATTGAAGACAATCAGGGCGTATTTACACTAGATTTGACTAACGGATCCCTTTCCCATATAACTCAGATTGCGAAAGGAGTCAAGGCACGCAGCGCATTCATTGACTCGAAAGGTATTCTCTGGGTTTCTTCGCATGAAAATGGAATTGAAGGTTTCTACGTCAATTCCGGATTTGACCGTATTGCACGTTACACAGAGGAAAACAGCGGACTGTTCAGCAACAATATAAGCTGTATGGCGGAACTTCCTGACGGCAACCTTCTTGTATGCACTTCAGAATCAGGCGCAGTGGTCATTGACAGGAAAACCGGAAAGGCCGATACCGACCTGCTTGAAGGAGAAAGAATATCCCGGGCTCTCTGCATTGCCATCAATCCACATGACATGGAAATCATGTTCGGTACAGTGTTTGACGGAATAGTCAACTGGAAACGTTCCTTCATGCATTCCGTTTCACATATTGAAATGAAAGAGGGGTTCACTTCACTGAATCTTCCAATATCGGCCTTCCAGGACAAAGACGGCAGCGTATACATAGGATCGGCAGGATTTGGCCTGTATACTTTCAACGAGGATACGGACGAAAATATACTAATTCCCAACACTGACGGGTTAAGGATTTCGTCAATCTGCCGTCTTGATGAGAACAGACTGCTCATTGCAGACAGGACATCGGGACTGTTCTCCATTGATCCGGACAGAGGCAACCTGCTTCCGTTTGACAAATTTGACAGCTATCAGGTTACCGGCATTTCAGACCGGTCCGCCTATATCAGACTGGCCAATACCGGGAACGGAGAAATAATGCTGTTCAACGCCAAGGGACGCCATTTCAAATACTCTCCTTCAACCGGTAATGTGGAAGAGTTCTTCCTGTATATAGGTAATGACCTTATCAACAAAAGCGTTGTGACTGACGTTGAAATGACTGACACATATGCACTGGCTGCAGCAGGTAACTGCATTTACCAGATTGATGGAAGAACACTGGTAGCAAGACTGCTGGTACAGAATCCGTCACGGTCGGTTATTTCTTCAGTCAAGGAAGACTCACAGGGTATCATATGGGCCTGCACTCCTGACGGCATTCTCAAGTTCAATGCCAGGACAAATGAATCACAGCTGACCCTGGCAGCAGGGGATTTCGGTTCGTTCCTGGCCATGGAAAGTGACCGGCAGGGACGTATGTGGATTTCAACGGACAAGGCCCTGATAATAATGTATGACCCTTCCAATGGAAATGTTCTCAAGTATACCGCCGAGGACTGCATCGCGAATCTCAAGTTCAACCAGTATTTCACTCTGGCATCGGACAGGAACCTGATTTATCTGCCACATGCAACAGGTATCCTATGCATTGACCCGGAATTCAGAACCGTAAGAAATGACACGTCATCCAAACTGACAAGAACGCTTGTCAGCCTTGACGGCAAGCCTCTGCCTGAGAAGAATACAGCTGAAAGCAATGGAAAGGCAATGGGCATTCCCAACCAGCACTCATTCATAAATGTAAGTGTCGCTACCGGAGTATTCAACCAGACAAACAGGATTCCACTCAGATATTCTCTCATAAAGGACGGTATGACCGTACTTGAAAAGGTCACAGGTGCAACGGAACTGTCCATACCCAAAAGCACCAGCGGGACTTTTGACCTGTATGTCAGCATCGCTGAAGAACAGGGATGGAGCGAACCTGAGAAAATGCTTTCCTACAAAGTTTCAAAGCCATTCCTCACATCCGTGCCGGCTTTGCTGCTTCTGCTTCTTGTCATTATTGGAATCAGCGTGACCATTGCCAAGGTCAGCACCAGTATCAGGCAGATTGAACTGGACAACAGATTCTCGCAGCAGGCCAACGAAGTCAAAGACAGCCGCCTGACCATGTTCTCCGATACGGTACATGACCTGAGAACACCCCTTTCACTCATAATGAACCCTGTCAAAGACATTATTAACGAAAACAGGCTGGCAGAAGAAGACATGTCACGCATGAAAAAAGTCATGGGGCACGTTCAGAAAATGACGGCAATGTTGGATGACCTGCTCAACAGGGATATTTCCGAACAGCAGACTGACAATGTGCAGGAACAGTCAGTTCCGACCAAACCGGCAAGGAAGACAAAGAGCAGACCTGCCGCCGATGCAGCAGTTGAAGCACTTGAAAATGAGCCTGAATTACCGGATACGATTGAAAACTTTGACACAAAAAGCATGACAATGCTCATAGTCGATGACCAGGAAGACATTCTACAGTTTATAAAAGAGGAGTATTCCTCCCTTTTCAAAACCGTTTATACAGCGCGTGACGGACTTGAAGCATTGGATATAATCAGACAGAAAATGCCTAGTGTCGTTGTCAGTGACATCATGATGCCGAAAATGAACGGATTCGAACTGTGCCGGACCATCAAGACCAATCTTGAAATGAGCAGCATTCCGGTCATTCTGCTCACATCAAGAAGCGACCCGAAAAACCAGGACATGGGATACAAGATGGGTGCTGATTCATTCCTGCCAAAGCCATTTGATTCCAAACTGCTTTACAAGATAATAAGAAGCCAGTTGAAGAACCGATATGAAATCAAACGGCAGTATGCCGAATCACTGTTCACGTCACTGTCTGAAAACCAGACCTTCAGTGCCGCCGACGAACAGTTTGTACTGAAACTTAACCGCTTCATCCGCGAAAACATTGCCGTCACCGATCTTGGAGTAGACATGATAGTTGACTACATGCACTGTTCCCGCACTACCCTTTTCAACAAGATGAACAATATGCTGGGCGCGACTACCAACAAATACATACGCCGTATCAGAATAGAAATGGCAAAGAATCTGCTTGAAAAGACTGACAAGACCATGAATGAAATTGCCGGTGAAACCGGATTTTCGGAGAGCCAGTATTTCAGTACTGTTTTCAAACAGGAAACTGGGGTGAAGCCGTCACAGTACCGTGAGAATTTCAGAAAAAAGAAATCAGAACAGTCCTGACCCATGTATTTCCATGTCCCGGTTCAGGCAGGCTTGTACATTGAACCGGGACACATTCTTACCAATCCCTTCATTTCAAGTTCGAAGAGTATCGGCATTATTCTGGCATAGGGAATGTTGCAGTCAGTTATAAGGACATTCAGGTGAGCACCTTGTGCCTTCTGTCTGATTCTCTCAAGTACACGACGTTCATCCGCCGTAAGGTCATCGAACAGACTGGTCTGTATGCCTTCATTTGCTGTGACGGACCTGCACGTACTCCAGTTCATGGCATTGACAAAATCCATAGCCGAACATATCAGAGCGGCCTTGTTGTCTCTTATCAGTTCATTGCATCCAACCGAATAAGGATCACCAACACTTCCAGGAAATGCGAAACACTCACGATTGTAGCTCCCTGCAATTTCAGCCGTAATAAGAGATCCGCCCTTGGCTGCACTTTCTATCAGCACAACAGCGTCAGACAGGCCGGCTATTATTCTGTTTCTACGCACAAAATTCTCTTTCAAGGGGATTGTACGCGACATGAATTCAGTCACCAACCCGCCGTTGGAGAGCATCTGACAGGCAACATCCCTGTGGACTGACGGGTAAATCATATCCAGTCCGTGGGCCAGCACACCAACCGTGGTACAGTCGGATTCGACCGATGCCCTGTGCGATTCGATATCTATTCCGTATGCCAGTCCGCTTATGACTAAGACATCGGGACATAACCGGTGCAGTTCACTGACAAATGTCCTGCACATTCTGCGGCCATATTCTGTGGCCTTTCTCGTTCCTACAACGCCAACGGTATGTCTGGCATTGAAATCGGCATTGCCCATTGCAAACAGAACAAGAGGAGCGTCATTGCATTCCCTGAGGCGGGCAGGATAATCAACATCTGCAGGAGTGATGCATCTGATGCCGTGCTTTTCTATGAACTGGAGTTCTTCACGGACAAAAGAAACATACCCGGAGACTTCCAGCGCATCCTTGAGATGCGGGTCGACTCCGGGTATTATTTCTGTCAGATGATCGCGGTTCCTGAAGATTTCCTGCGCGCTGCCCAACTGTTCATACAGGAATTTGGCCCCTGTACATCCCAGTCCTTCTATTCTGTTGAGTGTGAGCAGCGCCGTAAGTTCATCTTCCGGCATGTTCACGCGCGATATCTGTTATCAGAGGCTGTTGATAGCGCTCAGGAACTTTGCAAATTCAACGTCAGCTGCTGCCTTGGCCTTCATTGAAGCGTCCATGGTAACGGCCTTCTTGAGGTTCTGTGCAACACCTGCAGCGTCATTTGTGCGGGCTGCTACGACTGCGTTCAGATATGAAGTGTAGGCATCAGCGTTCTGGACTGCTGAAAGAACCTTCTTTGCACCTGCATAATCCTTGGTCATGATCATGGCAAGAGCTTCACCGTTGGTGTTGCTGCCCTTCAGAGCTGTAAGAGCGCGCTCATACTGACCCTGTGCAATGTACATGTTGCCGATAGCTTCCTGATTGGCCTTGCCTGTTCCACCCTTTGCAAAATAGGTCTGGGCATCGGCCGGCTTGTTCTGTGCCAGGCAGAGAAGACCCATGTTGGTGTTGACTTCAGGAGCGTCTGACTTGAGAGTGAGAGCCTTCTTGAAGTTGTTTTCTGCGGTCTTGAAATCAAGAGCCTTGAATGCCATTTCACCAAGGTTGTTGAATGCGCGATAGTCCTCAGGGAAATTCTTTGAAGCAGTTGTGTAGATAGCCTTCTTTTCTGCATCGTTGTCAGCGATTGTAGCAGCGTAGAGCAGTTCCTCAAGTGAAAGGACTGACGGATCTGACTTGAAAGCTTCCTTGATCTCTTCGTCAGAACGGCCGATGATCTGATAGTTCAGAGTCAGGCGTGCACGGCGCAGTTCGGGAAGAATTTCGTCTGCAAGATCCTTGTAAACTGCTGAAAGGTTCTTGATTTCAGCTTCGCGGCGTTCGGGATCATCATACATTGAAAGAACGCGGAGAATGAGGTCCTTGTCCTGAAGATTTGAATTCTGGACCTTCTCTCTGAAACCTTCCCAGTCCTGAGCGGTATAGTTTGACTCTGTAGCAATGTCAAGCTTGCCTTTCTTGATCTCCTTCTGGATGTAGTTCTTGGCATTCTTTTCACGGTCCTGAGCCAGTCTGTCGTTCAACTTGACACCGCCGTCAGGTGATGCGAATGCAGAAACCTCGATATTGTCGATTGCATAGTTCTTTGTGTCAGCTGCAATGTTCTTCATAGCTTCCTTCAAAGCCTTGACTTCATCACCGTTTGTTTCAGATGAACGGACAGCTGCCTGCTGGATAGCAAACATGATGTTAGCCTTTTCAGCCTGCTGGATGATACGCTGGAAAGCGTCCTGAGAAGCGGCTGTGTTGGCACCTGTTGCGGTAGCTGCATAAAGTTCTGCAGTGGCGTTGACACCGTCAGCAATCTTTACGGGTGCAATTTCAAAAGGCTTGCCCTTCTTGGTTGCCTCAAAAGTCACATAAAGTTCTGACTTGGCCATTTCAGGCTGATACTTGAATGAATCCTTGTGTGTGAATGTACCACCTTCCTTGTAAGCAACAACCTGATTGTTGCCATCAACCTTTTCACCCTGGAGGGTAACTGACTCACCCTTCACTGAACCGCCGTCCCAACGGAGTTCCGGAGTTGCTGTGACAACAACCTTTTTGGGGAAGAACTTAGCAGGGAATGTACCGGTAACTGAGAAAGGTACTTCACCGGCTACTGCCTCAAGAACTTCAGGAGTTACTGTGTAGTACTCGGAAGACATGTCCATGCCTGACTTGCAGGAAGCCAGCATGAGAACACCTGCGCCGAGAAGCGCGAAACGCAATGTTTTTGACATACTTTTGTTATTTAATTGTTGGTTTGATATTTGCCTTGAATGCATATTTGCGCAAAACTACAAAAATAAAAAGACAATTGAGCCACTTTGCTGCACTTTTTTCAAAAAAGCGCGCGCTATGCGCGCATCATGAGCGCATGTTGCGCGGATGATGAGATATTATCTCCTCACGAAGGCGGCTACGGTCAATATGTGCATATATTTCAGTTGTTGATATTTTTTCATGACCAAGCATACTTTGTATTGCCACAAGATTAGCCCCACCTTCAAGCAGATGCGTCGCGAAAGAATGCCTCAGCGTATGTGGACTGACATTCTTTTCAATACCGGCCTTTGCTGCACAGTCCTTGATGATGTCAAAAACCATTACTCTGGAAATAGGACGTCCGGTACGGAAACTCAGGAAAACGTAAGATTCTGCCCCAGGTTTGGCTTCAATGTGACAGCGGTCGTTAAAATACAGTCTGATTTCATGTATGGCGCGCCTTGAAACAGGTACCAGACGCTGTTTGCTGCCTTTTCCGGTAACACGGATGAACTCCTCATCAAGGAACAGGTCATCCATCTTCAGTCCGCACAGTTCCGAAACCCTGAGCCCGCAGCTGTACATTGTTTCCAGCATGGCCCTGTTGCGCTGACCTTCACGTGCGGTGCGGTCAACAGCAGAAATAAGGGAGTCTATCTCACCGACCGTCAGCACATCGGGCAGATGACGGCCCACCTTGGGCGATTCGAGCAGCTGGCTGGGGTCATCCTGACGGTATCCGTCCAGAAGCATGAACCTGAAAAGGGAACGCACACCCGATATGATACGTGCTCTGGAACGCGCTGATATGCCCACATCACCTAGCGCCGCAGCAAACGAATGCAGGTCATCCAGCGTAATGTCCTGTATATCCACACCACATTCGTCCATATATTTGAGAAGTTTCAGGGCATCATCGGCATACGCTTCCAATGTGTTGGGGGACAATGATTTCTCCAACATCAGGTATTGCCGGTATCTTTTCATCAGAACCTTGTGGCCGCCTGACTGAACATCGGACTCCTGGTCTTTCATAATTCGGGAAAAAGCACTTAACTTTGCACAGACTTCAAAGGTAGTGAAAAAATGGCTGGAACAGGACAGGGAATAGGATATACCGGTGAAGATATTCTTGAAGAGTACATTTCGCAGCATATCGGACCGGAACCTGATGAACTGAAGTCGCTGTACAGGGAGACTAACCTGAGAATGCTCAACCCGCGCATGGCGTCAGGCCACATTCAGGGCCGTCTGCTCAGAATGATGGTTACCATGATCAGGCCGATGACTGTTCTGGAAGTTGGTACCTTCACCGGCTATTCAGCCATGTGCATGGCTCAGGGACTGCCTGAAGGCGGCATTGTCCATACCGTTGAAATTGATGACGAACTGGAGGATTTCATTTCGGAGAGGATATCGGAACAGCCCTACAGGGACAGGATAAGGCTGCATATAGGAGATGCAGTTCAGATAGTGCCGCAGCTGGGCCTGCAGTTTGACATGATGTTCATTGACGGAGAGAAGAGACAGTATCCGCAGTATTACAGGACACTGCTCCCATTCCTGAAAAGCGGTGGGTACATGCTTGCTGACAATACGCTTTGGGACGGACATGTCGCAGACAGCGCATATGACCGTGATCCGCAGACTGTGGCGATAAGGCAGTTCAATGACATGGCGGCGGCCGATGACAGCGTTGAAGTGGCGATTGTCCCCATACGTGACGGAATAACAATAATAAGGAAAAAGTGATCTGACTATATGAATACGACAAGACAGCAGAAAATATCCAGACTCATCCAGAAGGAACTGGGTGAAATGTTCCTGCAGCAGACCAAACTCACAAAGGGTCTCATGGTCACTGTCAGCGGCGTGAAGATAAGCCCGGACCTGAGCATTGCAAGCGTTTATCTGAGCATATTCCCTTCAGACAAGGGTGAGGAAACTGTAAAGAACATCAATGACAACGTCAGGGACATAAGATACGATTTCGGACAGAGGGTACGCCACCAGTTGAGAATCATTCCCGAACTGCGGTTCTTTCTGGACACGACAATCGAATACATGGCCCATATTGACGAACTGCTCAAGAAGTGAACCTGCCATTCTTCATAGCCGGACGTTATCTCTTCGCCAGGAAGAGCCACAATGTGATCAACGTCATTTCAGCCATTTCAGTGGCCGGAATAGCGCTGGCATCATTTGCCCTTATCTGCACGCTTTCCGTATTCAACGGATTCCATGAACTTGTGGCCACACTGTTCACCGAATTCGACCCGGAACTGAAAGTGGTCCCCGCCCAGGGAAAATTCTTTGATGCCGGTGATCCCGCAATAAGGGATGCGTGCGCACTGCCTTTCATCGAAGCCAGTTCATTCTCACTTGAGGAGCAGGCCCTGATAGGATACAAGAGCAAACAGCAGATTGCCGTAATAAAAGGTGTGGAAGACAGTTTCCACGACATGAGCGGAATAGAAGGCATTCTGAGAGGCAACGGCATATTCATGCTGGAAGATGACGTTACTGATTACGGAATTCTGGGAATAGGGCTTATGGGACGCATGGACTGCGGCACCCACCCTGCCTACCCGCTGCGGCTGTATGTACCGCGCAAGGACGCACGTGTCAGCCTTGTCAATCCGGCCGCAGCATTCAATTCCGCCGACATCTACTCCCCCGGAGTTATCTTCCAGGTCAACCAGCAGAAATATGACGATGACTATGTCCTTATCTCCCTTGACCTGGCCAGGAAACTGACAGGACAGGAAAACGGGGCATCGGCTTTGGAGATAAGGCTCAAGGAGGGCACCGGCATGAAGAAGGCTGTCAGGGAGCTGAAATCGGTATTGGGTGAGAATTTCATCATTCAGGACCGTTTCCAGCAGCAGGCCGATGTGTTCAAGGTGGTGAAACTGGAAAAGTTCATCTCCTACCTGTTCCTTTCATTCATTCTGCTTATCGCCTGTTTCAACATAATAGGTTCGCTCATCATGCTCATGGTGGAAAAGCAACAGGATTCCCAACTGCTGAGAAGTCTTGGCGCACAGCAGAGTACCGTTGAAAGGATCTTTGTAATCAACGGGCTTCTCATTTCACTCATCGGTGCTGTCACAGGTCTCCTGCTGGGTGTCATTGCCGCCCTTCTCCAACAGAAATTCGGAATCATATCACTGGGAACATCGGGCAGTTTTATCGTGGATGCCTATCCTGTCAGTGTGAAAATGCAGGACGTACTGCTTGTTCTGGCAACCGTTCTGGCGGTAAGTTTCCTTTCGATAAGGCCCATAGGTCCCATCGCCCGACGTTTCATCAAGACCGTAGACTGATTAAAGAGTCACCGTATCAGCTTCTATCTTCCCTTCAAGAAAGACTGATGCATTGGGCAGGAACGTATCCTGTGATTCAGTAGTGTAGTAACGGCATGTGCCAGCGCGTGTGCACCTGGCATCCATTTCAGGATGACGGTTCAGATAGTCACGCAGTGACGAGGCCACATAGCGGCCCTGGGATACGATAGTGACATTTTCCGGAACGTATTTCCGTATCTTGTCATACAGAAGCGGATAATGCGTGCATCCCAGCAGTATGGTGTCAATCATGGGATCCTTTGCAAGCAGGCTTTCCACATGACGGCGTATGAAGAAGTCAGCACCGTCAGACATGAAGTTGCCCGTTTCCACAAGAGGAACCCATATGGGACAGGATTCGGACGTGACGGTAATGTCCGGAAAGAGTTTTCCGATCTCAAGCGGATAGGAAAGCGACTTGACCGTTCCCGGGGTGGCAAGAAGTCCGATGTGACGGGATACGGTCATTTCACCAAGCGATTCAACTGTAGGGCGTATTATTCCAAGCACCCTGCGGTTCGCATCAAGGCGGGGCAGGTCACACTGCTGGATTGTTCTCAATGCTTTGGCCGATGCGGTGTTGCATGCAAGGATTACAAGATGGCAGCCCATCTCGAAGAGACGGGTCACACACTGCAGGGTGTACTCATATACAACCTGAAAGGACCTTGTTCCGTACGGTGTTCTGGCATTGTCGCCAAAATACAGGAAATCATACTCGGGCATTACCTTGCGCATATGCCTGAGTATTGTCAGACCGCCGTACCCCGAATCAAATACGCCTATCGGTCCCGGCTTTTGAGAAAGAACTGTTCCGCTCATGACTGCAGTTGTCTGTCACTTCTGTGAAGGGTTCAGGGACACCTGTCCCGATTCGGAATTCTGAGAACCGGATTCCGGTTCCTCAATCTTGAGTGCCACATATACCGGATGCGAAATGTCAACACCCTTTTCAGCGTTTATGTACAGATATGTACGGGTTCCGGTATCTATTACATAATCCAGTCCCTTGTCCTGACAGACTTTTGAGACCGCAAGCAGCAGTTTCTGCTTGAGAGGATTCAGGAGTTCGTCACGCTTTGCTTCAAGTTCAGCCTGGACGTGGCTGCGGAATTCGACATTGTTGTCCATGAGCACCTGAAGTTCCTTCTGGCGCTTCGATACGATTGAAGGCGACATCTGGTCCTGTTCAAGCATGAAGTCAATGTACTGCCTTTCAAATTCGCGTTTTGAACGGTCAATCTCAGATTTGAATTCCGACTGTATCTGCTGGAGCTTGAGCTGGGCTTCAAGGTATTCCGGCATCAGTTTCAAAGTGCCGTTGAAATCAATATAGCCGAACTTCCCCTCCTGGGCGCCGGCCACAAAGGGGAAGAGAAGCAATACTGAAAGCAAAAGTGTCCTTAATCTGCACATAGTCGGTTGTCAGTTGATATGGCCCGTACAGGGGAACGGACAGTACGCCGCATTCCCCCTGTCAGGCATGAAAAGTGTCACTTGATTCCCAGCTTCTCCTTTACGGCAGCTGTAACATCAGTGGTAAGGGTGGTGTTGACAAACGGAACTGCACCGCCGGCCATATCGAATATGCATATGTATCCGCCCTCTTCACCCACAGCCTGGATGGCTTTCTGGCACTTGGTGATGACAGCGCTCATAAGTTCATTCTCCTTGGCGTCAAGGTTGGCGCGGCAGGTCTGCAGATATTCGTTAAGTTTCTGACTGCCGTCCATCAGTTCCTGTTCGCGGCGCTGGCGGATATTGTCAGGAAGAGTCTCGCGGTTCTTCTCGTAATCCTCAGACTTTTTCTGGAGTTCGGTGTTCATGTACTCAAGTTCCTCCTGATACTGCTTCTGCAGAGTCTCAAGTTCTGTCAGGGTTGCTGAATATTCAGGCATGAGCGGCAGGATTTCACCTGAATTGATATTACCGAACTTCTGTCCGAAAACGCTCAGTGGAGCAAGTGCGACAAGCGCAATGGCAATAAACTTTTTCATATTGGTTTTAAGTTTTTTGAAATTTCTGTAATATATAAATGCAAATTTATGAATTTAATCCGACAAACCCAGCTTGCGGAGCACTTCGTTGCTGATGTCTATCTTTGGTGAAGCATAAATCATGCTGGCGGCCGATGCGCGGTCAATGACCATCTGGTAACCTTCAGTCTCGCTTATCTGCTTGACAGCCTGATAAATTTCGTCCTGAATTGGAGCCATGAGACTTTCCTGTTTCTTGAAGTATTCACCTTCAGCGCCATAATACTGGCGTTTCAGGTCCGCAGCCTGCTTCTCCTTGGCTACAATCTCCTCCTCCTTCCTGACCTTCTGTTCTTCAGAAAGGAAAAGAGCTTCATTCTGGTAGTTCTTGTACAGGGTCTGGGCTTCAAGCGATACCGCTTCAATTTCAGCGTCCCAACGCTTGGAGAGCTGGTTCAGCTGTTCGCTGGCACGTTCATATGCTGGTATGCGGTTGAGAATGTAGTCCATGTCGACCAGAGCGAATTTCTGCGCACCTGCGGTGAGGCAGAAAAGGCACATAAGTGCTGATAACGTTAAAATCTTCTTCATATGGCATTCATTTGTTTTCATATTGAATATACCGGTCCTGTGCCTCAGGTTAAAATTCCTGGCCCAGAACGAAATGTACCTGACTTCCGGAATACTGTCTCGAACCGTTTATGGCATCGAAACCGTAACCCCAGTCAATACCCATCATGCCTATCATGGGAAGGAACACGCGCACGCCCACACCGGCTGAACGCTTCAAATCGAACGGGTTGAATTTTGAAACCTTGTCCCAGGCATTGCCGGCCTCGACGAAAGCAAGTCCGAATATGGTTGAAGATGTCTCCATAATGAACGGGAAACGCAGTTCGGCGCCCATTCTGGTATATGCGTAACCGTCATTCAAAGGTGTCAGGGCACCGTTGTCATATCCGCGCATGCCTACAATTTCCGTTGCGTAAGTATAGGAACCGCTCATGCCGTCACCGCCTACGTAGAATGTTTCAAAGGGCGAACGCTTGTACTTGTTGTAATGGCCCAGAAGTCCCACATCGAATCTTGTCATGAGTACGAGACGCCTCTTTGCACCGTCAGTCAGGGACGTGTAGGTACGGCTGCGGAATTTCCACTTGTTGTATTCTATCCACTTGTGTTTCTGCTGCAGTTCCTGCTGGTAGGTGGCCGATGTCCTGTCAGCGGCAAGATTTTCGTAGTCAACACCGTCAAACAGCGAATACGGCGGAGTCAGGAAGACCGATGCCGAAAATTCGGAACCCTGGCGCGGGAATATGGAATTGTCTGTAGTGTTGCGTCCCAATGTGAATCCCAGGTTTATGTTGTTGCAGGTACCGTTGTTTATGAGGAAGTAGTCCCACTGCTTGAGCTTGTAGCGCGTGTAGGAAAGTTCGCTGTACAGGGTGAAATTGTCATCGGGCCAGTGCAGACGCATACCCCATCCTATGGAACCGCCCAGCATGGTGATGTACTTGTCCGGATCGTAATACGACTCATAGTTGTCATAGTATCTGTCATATCCGTAATTTCCGTATCCGTACATGTACTGGTACATGTTCTGGTAATAGGCCGAATTGTAATAGTTGTCGCTTATATCGGACTGCTTGGAATAATAAAGTCCCACCTGCAGCGAATTGGGGCGTTTGCCGCCCAGCCACGGTTCCAGGAACGAGACACTGTACGAATGGTAGTACCTGCCGTTTGTCTGGCCGCTTATTGACAGAGTCTGTCCGTCACCCTGTGGGATGAACAGGCGGTAATTGTCACTCTTGTGGAACAGGTTGTAGGTGGAAAAGTTCGTGAACTTCAAAGCCAGCCTTCCTATTGCGCCTGTCTGTCCCCAGCCGAAAGACAGTTCAATCTGGTCATTGGACTTCGATTCCAGGTTCCAGTCTATGTCAACGGTACCGTCTGACTCGTTGGCCTTGACCTGCGGGTCAATGGTGGTAGGTTCGAAATGACCCATCTGGCCTATCATACGGAAGGACTGCTCCAGAGCGTCATATGAGAATATGTCACCAGGACGCGTGTACAGTTCCCTGCGCACGACATTTTCATACAGGCGTTCATTTCCGTAAATGTTGACACGGTTGATTGTTGCCTGACGGCCTTCAGACATGCGGATTTCAAGATCTACGGAATCACCCGTGACATAGGCTTCAACGGGGTTGATCAGGAACGAGACATAGCCGTGGTTGTAGTACAGTTTCTGTATGCCGTCATTGTCAGTCGAAGTGCGTTCCTCAAGTTTCTTCCTGTTGTACACGTCGCCGCTCTCCATGCCCAGATAATCCTGAAGGAGTTCAGTGCTGTACACCGTATTGCCCACCCAGTTGATGTTGCGCAGGAAGTACTGGTCACCCTCATCGAAAGTGAGCCAGATGTCAACGGTATTGTCCTCAGGATTGACCGCTACGCTGTCACTGACCAAGTAAGCGTCACGGTAACCCTTTTCACCGTATTTCTCCATCACTTTGTCAATGTCAGCAAGATAATCTTCGTTGACAAACTTCTTGGTGCGGAAGAATTCACTCAACTTGCCCTTTTCATTGGTCTTTTTCATGATCTTCCTGATATCCTTGTCAGTCAGCGCCGAATTGCCGGCCAGATGGATTTCACGTACCTTGACCTTGTCGTTCCTGTCAACATACACGTCAAGATAGACCAGATTGTCATCATCGGGGTCAGTCCTCTGCTGCAGTCTGATATCGGCATCCTGGAATCCCTTCTCATCATAATAGCGCTTGATGAGTATCTTGGAACGGTTCAGTTTGTCAGGGGTAATGTTGTCACCGCGCAGAATACCTATCTTCTCCTCAATGTCATTCTGCTCTCCCTTCTTGATGCCGTAGTACTGTATATCCTTCACCTTGGGACTTTGGGTCAGTTCTATCTTGAGCCATATCCTGTCGCCCTGTATCTTCGTGGCTGAAACTTTGATGTTGGAAAACAGTCCGTCCTTCCACAGGCGCTTCATAGCCTCAGTGATTTCATTTCCCGGCACCTGTATGCGCTGTCCTACGGCAAGGCCGGAGAAATTGATAAGCACCTTGCGGTTGTTCTCATCAATTCCGGTGACTTCAATATCGGCTATCTCATATCTTTTGGGAGTTCCGGAATAAAGAATCACCGGATCCAGTTCCTCTGTATCGGATTCTGTCTGCGCCGCGGCGGGAAGCGCCAGCAGCAGTGACAGCAGAAAGGCATATTTCGTTTTGATATTCATCTTAGTCAGTTGTTGTTCTTTGCTTCAATCTGCGAACCTGTCAGTCCGAAACGGCGCTGGCGCTGCTGGTAGGTCCAGATGGCCTTGCACAGTTCCTCCATATTGAAATCGGGCCAGTACACATCTGTAAAATACAGTTCCGTGTAGGCTGACTGCCAGAGAAGGAAATTGCTGAGCCTTATCTCTCCTCCGGTACGGATAAGCAGTTCGGGATCTGGCATGAAAGCTGTCGACATGGAGTCTGACAGGAACGCTTCATCTATGTCATCGGGATTGAGGCTGCCGGCAGCAGCCTTGCGGGCAATATCCTTCACGGAGCGGGTAATCTCCCATCGGGATGAATAGCTCAGGGCTATCACCATGCACGAACGTGTAAAGTCCTTTGTATGCTCAATGCACTGTTCCACCTTACTGCGGACATAGGCCGGCAGACGGTCCATTTCACCTATCACACGGCACCTGACCTGGTTTTTGATGAACACCTCCTCTTCAAGATTGTTGAAAAGCAGATCCATGAGTGCGTTGATTTCAGCTTCAGGACGGTTCCAGTTCTCTGTGGAGAATGTATAGAGGGTCAGATACCTGATACCCAGTTCAACCGCATTCTCCATGATCTTCTTGACCACCTCAGTACCTTTCACATGGCCTGCAGTGCGTATCTGACCGCGCTGCTGCGCCCAGCGTCCGTTGCCGTCCATGATAATGGCCACGTGCTGCGGAATACGGTTCATATCGAGTTGTTCCTGATACGTCATATAGTCATTTTGTCTTAACATCATTACAATCACAGGGCCGTTTGAAAATGTCAAACGTAAGATACAGCAGGGTAAAGCTGTAACTGTCCCTGTTCTTGATAAACTTACCCTTTATGCGGAACGGATCCTCAAGGGAACCGTCCGTATTCTGTGTCACGTCAAGCCTGTCCGATGACGTGAAACGCATAGTCCATTCCAATCCCAGATTCACCCTCTCAGACAGTTTGTATCTGAGTCCCATTCCGATGGGCATATTCAGGGCAAAGTCATTGCTGACCGGTTCAGGAGCGAAAGAAACGCCCATTCCCGCAAGTCCGTAAGGAGCAATACGGCGGCTGCCGTTCCAATTTTCCAAACCGTAGGCTGCAAACCCCCATTCAACCTGAATGCCGAATTCGTATACCGTGCGGCTGAAACTTATTTCATTGCCTGGAAGGGCACCGGGAGCGCCTGACGAACTGCCGGATATGCCGGCAGCTGCAAGATCGGCCTTGAGCGAAAAGCGGGGATTGACATTGTACCTGAGCAGGAGCGAAGCAGCGCCGTTGGTGTTCCTGTACATTTTCTGATTGGCGTCACCCATATAGAAGCATCCGCCGCCGCCCACACCAAGTTCCAGCATATAGCCGTCATCCTGTGCCGTTGCGGTCAGGCAGCAGCACAGGACTGTCATGATGGAAAGTGTACGCAGGCGGATATTCATGGATTCAGCGTCTGTTCAGTCTGTTGATGGAACCGCGCCATACCTGGCCGTCACGGGTCATGATCCATATGCAGCCCACGTTGTCAGTGGCATAGGAAAAGGTGTCAAGGTTGCCCTTCAGCGCATCCGGGAACTGCATGAAATTGTTGTATGACGAGTAGTCCTCGTAGTATCGGTCGCACCACAGCCAGTTTGTCCCGTTGTCCGGACTCTGCCAGAAACCTTCAAAGCCGGTACCGAAAGCGAACAGACTGCCGTCATAGCGGACAATTGCAAGCTGCTGCAGGTCCGGCAGTGTCTGGCTGCTGTAAGGCGCCGTGCTGACCCTGTGCCATACCGTGTCGTTTGAAAGGACCGTCCAGACTGCCGCTTTTGATTCATTCTTTCCGGCAAGTACAGTACGGTAAATACCGGCATTTGTGATAAGAGGATATGTATAGGCTGCAGCAATGCTGTCGGGGAAACCGGCCGGCACCGGCTGTCCGCATGTCCAGGTGTTCAGGTCAGCGGTCATGGACAGAAGGCCGGCAGCAGTCCTGACCCACATGAACGGGCTGTCATTACCTGCCGCCACAACGGCGGTTACGCCGGATCTTGCGACGGACCATGACAAGGCATCGGACGAACTGTAAAGACTGCCTGCCGATACGGTGAAGAGCAGGTCATTGAAAACGCTTACGCTTCCCGACCAGCCGTCAGCGGTTATTCCAGTCACCGGGAGCGGTGCCGACCAGTTTCCTGAACGAGTGGAATGCGCGGAAACAGAAAGAATGCCGGAGCCGTCAATTCCAAAGTTGTAAAGCGTGTCACCCAGAACAGCTGCGGCCGCCCTGTCCAGAACGGTGTAGCCCACAGTATCGGACGATACCCATGATACGGAATCAGGGCATACGGTATGTATGTTCAGTTTGAAGTCATATTCCCTTATGTACGACTGGTCCGTGGACACTGCACAGAACTTGAGCGGCCTGGTAAAGTCAATGGGGTCCGATGAACTCCAGGCGTGGTATTCCAGCTCCTCTTCATCGGCATACCTGTATACAACCGTTCCCGTACTTGTGAAACTGCAGGTCACAGAAGTGAGCTGCGAACCGGCAGCAAGCGAATCGACGTTGTATATGCGATTACTCAACTGGTCAATGGTCATGGGATACATGGCACCGCCCTGATAGGACATGACTATAGTGTCGCGGTGCTGCACATTGACGTCATTCATCCTGACATAGAAATTTCCAAGTGACATGGACCTGATGGCAGCCTGCGGGGAAGTCTCGGGCTCTACAGTCTTGAGGCACGAAACATTCACGGACAATGCCAGTGTTGATGCAAGTGCGGCCGCTGCGTATTTTAGGGATTTCATCAGTATGGTTCTGCTATTATAATTGAATCGCGCAAAATTAACAACAATTTCTCTTCCGGGGCGTATAATATTGTTGTTTTATATTAAAGAGTGGGGCGGAAAGCCCAATAATTCGTAACTTCGCGGCACTGAAAACAAATAATTCAAAAAAAAAAAAATGGACAACGTCAAAAACAAGGTGGCTTCTGAGCTTCTGCGAATCAGTGCCGTCAAAGTCCAGCCCGATGCCCCTTTCACATGGGCTTCAGGATGGCATTCACCGTTCTACTGTGACAACCGCAAGGCACTTTCATATCCTGATGTGAGAGACCTGATACGCGATTCTCTCACTGACGCCATACGCGGCGGCTTCCCTGAATTTGACGTCATTGCAGGCGTGGCCACAGGTGCCATTGCACAGGGCGCCCTGGTCGCTGACAGGATGGGCAAGCCTTTCGTTTACGTACGCTCCGCACCCAAGGACCACGGACTGGCCAACCTGATTGAAGGATACCTGGAACCCGGCAGCCGCGTCATGGTCGTTGAAGACCTGGTTTCAACAGGAGGCAGCAGCCTGAAAGCGGTCGAAGCTTTGAGGAATGCCGGATGTGAAGTCGTCGGTATGGTGGCATCCTTCACATACGGTTTCCCCGTTGCTGAAGAGGCTTTCGCACAGGCCGGAGTAAAGCTTGTGACACTGACTGACTATCCGGCAATGCTGGAAACGGCGGTGGCATCGGGCTACATAAGGGAGAGCAGTCTCGGAACATTGGAAGAATGGCGGAAGAACCCGTCGGAATGGGGAAAATAATACGATGAAAAGGTTTGAAAGCCAAGTCAAGCAGATACCTTATGCCCAGCATGCGGTATATGCTAAAGTGTCTGACCTGAGCAACCTGCGCGAGATTGCAGACCGCATCCCGCAGGACAGTGCCCAGTTCAAAATTGAGGATCTTGAATGCACACCGGACCGGGTAAGCTGCACGATACAGCCTGTGGGCGGCATTTCTCTTCACATCGTATCACGCGAACCGGAAAAATGCGTCAAGATGGAAACGGACCGCTCACCTATAGCACTGACATTCTGGATACAGATTGTCGCGCTGGGAGAGAGTGCATGCAAAATGAAACTGACGCTTGACGCAGACGTGAACATATTCATGGCCAAGATGGTTGAAAAACCGCTGACCGAAGCACTTGAAAAGCTGGCTGACATGCTGGCAATGATACCTTACGAATAAGATTATGGAAACGAAACCAATCTGGGACAAAGGCAAACCCGTCAACGGACTTATCCAGCAGTACACTGTAGGACGTGACCGTGAAATGGACATGTTTCTTGCCAGGTATGACGTTCAGGGTTCACTGGCACACATCACCATGCTCCAGTCCATCGGACTTCTTGAAAAGGATGAGCTTGCTGCACTGTCTTCAGGACTGAAGGACATACTTGACATAATTGAAGACGGCAGATTCGTCATTGAAGACGGAGTTGAGGACGTCCACTCACAGATTGAACTCATGCTTACCAGACAGCTGGGTGACATGGGAAAGAAAATACACAGCGGACGTTCGCGCAACGACCAGGTGCTGGTTGACCTGAAACTGTTCACACGTGACCGCCTGCGCGCCATTGCCGGCAGCGTGAAGGGACTGTTCGACGTGCTTGTGCGCCAGAGCGAAAAATACAAGGATGTCCTGCTGCCAGGATACACGCATCTGCAGATAGCCATGCCGTCATCATTCGGACTGTGGCTGGGCGCATATGCAGAATCGCTGGCCGATGACATGCTTTTCATCAAGGCCGCCTTTGACCAGGCAAACCGCAACCCGCTGGGTTCAGCCGCCGGCTACGGTTCGTCATTTCCTCTGAACAGGCAGATGACGACTGACCTGCTTGGTTTCGAATCAATGAACTACAACGTGGTCTATGCACAGATGACACGCGGCAAACTGGAGCGCAATGCCGCATACGCACTGGCATCAGTTGCAGCTACTGTAAGCCGTCTTGCATTTGACGCCTGCCTTTACAACAGCCAGAACTTCAGTTTCATAAAGCTGCCCGATGACTGCACCACCGGTTCCAGCATCATGCCACACAAGAAGAACCCTGATGTATTCGAACTGACCCGTGCCCGCTGCAACCGCCTGCAGGCCCTGCCGCAGGAAATAACACTTATGACCAACAACCTGCCCAGCGGTTATTTCCGTGACATGCAGCTTGTCAAGGAAGTATTCCTCCCGGCATTTGACCAACTGGAAGAAATACTTACAATGACGGCATACATGATGGAACACATGACAGTGCGGGAGAACATTCTTGACGATGCCAGGTACGATGCCATATTCAGCGTTGAGGAGGTCAACCGCCTGGCACTTCAGGGCGTTCCGTTCCGGGAAGCCTACCGCAAGGTGGGTGCTGAAATCGAGAACGGTACCTTCAAAGCTGACCATAACATACACCATACGCATGAAGGTAGCATAGGCAACCTGTGCAACGACCGCATTGTAGCCAGAATGGATGCGCTCATGGCACAGTTCCCGTTCATGGACATTGACTGCGCAATTGGAAAACTGACTTCAAAATAACACGATGAAAAGGCTGTTTCTGTTGTTCTTCTCCCTTATTCTGCTTACAGGATGTCAGAAAAACAGCTACAGCAAATTCTGCAACAGATACAAGGTGTTCTTCATGTGCAACACCATGGAGGCGCCTTTCAACCAGTTAAGTACCCCGGGCCGTTTCCTTTCTGTCAGGCTGCTGCCCAACGGCACTATGACCGTTACGGACATTGACGGGCACTCCACACGCATTGAACTTTCACAAAAGGAAAACAACATGTTCATAATGGGGCTGGGCGGTCTCATAATAGGCAGGCCCACCCTTAACAATGACGATATGGAGGTATGGGCCTATGACCTTGCCTGCCCTGTCTGTGACAGCGGACGCAACCTTCTTTCGGTGGACCAGATGGGGAAGGCCGGTTGCGCGGCATGCGGAGGCATATGGGATCTGAACCGCAGCGGATTCCCCGACAACGGTGACATGCGGCCTTTGTACCGCTACCCTGCAACATCAGGTTTCACATCAGTCACCGTGCAGAACTGACATTATGAAAAGAATTATAATAATACTTACATTACTGACAAGTTTCAGTATGGCGTGGGCGCAGCGGACTGATTTCAGGAATGACCTGAAGATAACCTTCCTTTCCTGGGGTACGGGATCATCCAAGATTTCATATGAAAGGGCTTCATGGCCTGACCAGACCGATGAAATCACATTCGGACTGATCAGACTGGGCTATGACAGGTTCAATAACAATCCCAACGGAATGACTGTGCGCTACGCACACAAGTGGATAATATCGGAACATGACGGCATGCCGCTTGAAGGGCTGTACCTGCGGCCGGAACTGGTATGGTCAAAGTACCGTTATGACAGTAAAAACGGTGGACGCACCACATCGGACATGTGCGCCCTGTTCGGTACCGCAGGGTACCAGCATATCTGGAAAAGGCTGGTAATGGACGGTTTCATAGGACTGGGTCCATGTATGGGAAACCGTGCCGATACATACTACCAGCACGGTTTCATAACGTGGAGAACCACAGGCGCCCATCTGGCCTTCACATTCGGCATGAAGCTGGGCGTGGCCTTCTAAACTGCTATCTGTTATTTGCACCCGGAGTGGGATTGTCCGATGCACGGAAATCGCGGCTCAGGTTGTCGGTGTCATTTCCGTCAGGGAAACGTACCAGACTGCGCGGTGCCAGCAAGGGTTCCCTGCTGCCGAAACGGCGCGGTGCCTGAGGCACTACCGCAATGCTGCCGCCACCGCTCTGTTCACCCTCAAGCACAGCCAGTTCAGGACTTGCAATGGTGCCGTTGGCACTTGAACTGCTCTGCTGCGAACCGTATACAACAGCATCCATCACAACACCACTCTTTGCATCAACCAGTGCAATTGAACCGGCAGTCTCGGAAAGGGAGTAACCGTAATACTGGTCAAACCGGGGCTTGTCCTTCAGGACCGGTTCCATTACCCGGACATCGGACTCAAGGGCCGGTGAAATTGTGTATGGGATACCCAACGGCTGTATGGCATCGCCGCTCATGTGTGTGGAACGGAATGCGGGGCTGAACGTGATGCCTGTACCTGTGCACCATGCGTCAACTTTTGCAATATGGTCTCGCTTGAGAGGTTCCTTCAGTGCTACAATACCGGCATCATCAGGACGGCCCTGACCTATGCGGCGGCCGGCTGGAAGCACTGATGCCTTGACTATTTCTGCAACAGTCACCGTCTCAAGCCTGTCACCGGTATCGATCTTCAGCAGCGAACCGGGTTCAAGACCTGCAGTCGATTCCAGATTGAGCCTGGTGTCGCCAGCCTTTGATTCCGTTGAAACGACAGTCTGCAGCGCTGCCGTACCTACTGACTTCACGGTGGCCACCTCATAGCTGCCGCCCAGGTCTATGCCCATAAGCTGACCCGGTTCAAAACCTGCGTTTGAAGTTACCGGAAGCACGAAATCGCCGTTTGCGAATGACAGTTTGTAGCCTTCAGAAACCGGAATGAATATGGTGGTCTGGGCACCTGCAGGCACGCCATCGGACATCACCCGGTATTCCTTTCCACCGATATTTATCTTCGAACCCTTTTCGGCATGATTCAGAAGGGATATTTCCGATGCGCCCTTTGCTGCACTGACAGTCACTGCGTTGGGAGCAAGGGCAAGAGTGTAGAATCCGCCCGCTGCAATCCTGGTTCCTTCAGGGATGGTTGCTATGGTAAGCGGAGCCCATCCGCTGCGGCGTGCTGTCAGCTGCAGTCCTGACAGGTCAGCATCACTGTCAGAATAAAGTTCGATGAATTGGGGATTTGTGGCATTCACCAGCTGGATTTCATTGATCCTGACCGGTTCAGCGCAGCGCAGCGGAACTGACACCGTCAGCTCACCGTCACCAGTCTGCGCACGCACCGTGGCATAGCCGGCACTGCGCTGTGAAGGGGCTTTGACGGCAATCTGATATCCGCCTTCGGAGCGGTCGCAGGATCCAAGGCTCCAGCCTTCAGGCAGGTCAGCGCTCAAGGCGGTGACACCATCTGAGACCATGGCAAGCAGGGTCTTCCTTTCGCCGGGCAGGAATGTCGTGGGGCGGCTTACAGAAACAGGATACTTGCTGTAAGCGGTGCGTGCAATGTTTTTCTGCACGGCATTTATCGCCTTGTCCGTAGGATAGCCCACAGTCATGACACCCTCATAGAACGTGCCTGCTGAACCGTTACCGTTGTCACCGCCGTTGCCCAGCAGCATGGCACCTTTCTTGTGCATGGGGAAATAGTTGTCGTTGTCAGGGGAACCCGGGCGCACACCGCTGTAGAACGTTATCAGGCTGTCCCATGAGGCATCGGCCCCGCGCAGGTCCCAGCGGTTTCCACCGCCCCCGTTCACAAAGACCGATACGAAAGGCCAGCTGTCAATTGTGGGGACATCGTTCTTCTTGGGGCTGTAGCCGGAAAACAGGCCGGACTCCATATCGGACATTATCCACGGACCGTTTCCGTTGCCGCTTCCCCATGCCGTTGCCGTGCCGAAATACGTTGTCTCCATTGTTCCGGTTCCCACCGCACGGCCGTTTGTCGACGAATTGCCGTAGTCAAAGCAGCAGCCGCTGTCATAATGCGTGCCGTCAATCACGTAGTACATGCCCTCAGGTTCGTCATTGATTGCCAGACCGCGCGCCTGGTTGCAGCGGTATCCCATTCCGGGCATAATGTACACGCCGTACGCCTTGTGGCCGTCAATCATGACAGGGGCCATATCGGCAATTGAAAGTTCGTTGTAATAGCCCTTGTCAGGACCGTTGAACGTTCCCGGAGGGGCCTGCAGCAGGTCGTTTCCCATGCCTGACTGGTCGTAGATCTGCGTAATCACGCATACCGTACCCTTGCAGAATTCGTCCTGCATGGCAGCGTTGGCGTAGCCCTGGACGGTCGCGGTGATGTCCAGCAGGCGGCCATCCGATTCACGTCTCACCTGATACAGCGGGCCGGTATAGTCCGATGCGAGCAGACGCGTTGTGGAATGTGCCGTCACACAGGGGGTTCCGTTCTTGCGGTAAATGTCACATGGAAGCGTTCTGCGACCGCCGCCTGAACAGCATACGGTCAGCACTGCCGGCAGCACCACGCAGCCGGCAAGAATCATACCGAAAGTAAGTTTTTTCATATTCATTGTGTTTTAATAAGTGCATTGCAATGTGAACAGCCCGGCAGCAGGAAAGTCACCCCACCCGTGCAGGCCATCTCATAGCGTTCATGTTCGTAGTCATACACCAGGCTCACAGGCCGCTCCTGCAGCGTCAGTATGCTGCCACCCTCATTATATGTCAGTTCACGCGGGCTCCATACTCCGCCCCTGTCCGATTCGAAAGCCACAGGACTTCCGTCATCCAGTATCCCAGCCAGCATGAGCCCCGCCCGTGACGAACATACGCACCGGACGGCAATCTCACCGTAATACTGCGAATATTGCGCGTTGAAATCAGTCATTTTCCATTCTTTTGCATCGCGGGACAGGTACAGCAGCCCCTGGGCCGTGGCAGCAATGCATATACTGTCCGATGCTGACAAATCTACAATTTTTCCGGCCACGGCAGTCACATATCTGCAACGCTTTTTCTCCCTGGAACGGATATGACCGTCATGACCCGTTACAATCATGTCATTGAAAACGGCAATACAGGTTCCCGCCTCGCGGCTTATACGACGCATATTTCCCTTATGCAAATATGATAGTCCGTCCGGGCCAATGCAATACTGCACACCGTCCTTCGTTGCCACCGTATGCGCCTGAATGAAAGGTGCGAATGACAACAGGACAAACAATATTGCAGCATACCGTTTCAACTGTATTCTATTTTGATGTGATATGGAACCAGTCGAAACTTGCCTTGAGCGGAGCGGGGGCGGCGGTCTGCGCGGGAGCGGCTCCCTGACGCATGCGGCCGGCAGCCTGGACGCCATCGCAGCAGATGAGTCCTGCCTGAATGTCCTTCAGCATGGTCTGCACTGTGCCGGCTTCAATGTAGGTCTTGCCGTCAAGGCTGTAATATGCGGTGTATTCATCGGACTTTTTCACCATACGCAGCCATATGGTGCCGTCACTGACCCCAGACAGGCGTATGTTTGCCGCAGTCCTGCTGCCGCCGGCTTCTTCAATGACAAGCTGCAGAGAACCTGATGCAGGGGCGGCAGCCTGCTGGCCGCGGGCCATGCCGGCACCGGCGTAGACAAGTTTCACGAAGTTGTCATCATCCTGGTAAGCCAGCAGTCCGGCATTCTGGGCGGCAGCGGGAACAGAAGCGGTGGTCAGTCTGGTGTCAATGGTCCAGTCCGAATTGGCGCTCTGCAGGACCAGATTCTGTGCGTTGTCCGATGACTGGACTATGTCACCCGCAGCCGATGTAATCACAAGACTTCCGTTTTCAACGGCAATGTTGTCCCTGTTCTCACGCAGAACGGTCCACTGCCTGCCAAGCCGCTTTGCGAACTCGTCATCAGTACCCTTTACACCGAAGTTTATCAGATAATCCTTACTGTCACCGGTCACGGCATGTGACAGACGTACGACAGCCGTCCCCGGAGCGGATTCAGCCTGTGTGATGCTGACCTTGAGCGATGGCTGTGCAGCGGTTGCGGTAACCGTCCGGGCCTTGTCAAGGATGGAATACTGGCTGACACCTATCTTGAGTATGGACTTGCCGCCAACCTTCAGGGCTGACAGTTCCATGGGCTGCGAGACACGTACCGAATAGCTGTCTGAAACGGTCCTGCCGTCATAAGTGACATTGACAGTTACTGTAGCAATACCGCCTGAAACTGCGGTGAGAAGGCCGTTTTCATCGATCTTTGCCACCTGCGGGTTGCTGCTGGTGTACTTGATTTCAGCTTTGCTTATATCAAGGAACGAATCGTCGTCAAGACATGCGGTGGTGTAGGTACGGGCGGTCTGTCCGGCTTCAAGCACTGACTTGCGGCAGTCCGATACCACGGTCTTGAGTGCGGGCTTGAAGCTGCCGTCCATAACAGCGCTTACAGTACCGCGTATGTCTTTTGAAGAGGAGCCTATTTCGAACACATACTTGCCGGAATCATAAGTCATGCGGTCAGACTCCATGTCCCAGAACCACAGGTCCGAACAGTCTATGTCAATGCTCACGGTGCGGGTCTGCCCCATTGGTATGGTCACGCGCCTGAAACCCTTCAGACGCTTGATGGGACGCTGAAGTGATGCGGGGCTGTCAGGTGTGGTCATATAGATCTGGACAACCTCATCACCGTCGTATTCACCGGTGTTTTTCACATCGACATCAATGGTGATGACGTCACGCGGGGTGATGCGGCTGCTGCTTATCCTGAAGTTGGAGTATTCGAAAGTGGTGTATGATATGCCGTAGCCGAATTCGTATGAAACGGGCTTGGTGTAGTACCACAGGGTACGGCCGGGCTTGCCGTCAACAGCACGCAGGGTGTAGTCGGTGATGGGCGGCAGGTCCTTGACGCTGCGGTACCAGGTGGCGTTCAGCTTGCCGCCGGGCGATACCTCACCGAATAAGACCTTGGGAAGGGCCTTGCCCTGTGCCTGACCGTTGTAGCCTGTCCAAAGCATGGCTCTGATGCTCTCCAGATCCTTGAATTCCTCAACCTCGACGCATCCAAGAGTCTGCATGATGACAATGGTGTTGGGATTCACTTCAGAGACAGCCTTTATCAGCTTCAGCTGGTTGCCGGGCAGTGCAAGTGACAGGCGGTCAGCCTCTTCAGTGGCGGTCTGCTCATCAGTGCCCACGAACACAAGCGCGACATCGGACTCACGGGCTGCATTCAGGACATCCTGGGAGATCTCATCGTCCTGAGCAGCCTTATAAACAAGGTACAGGGTCTGCGGGCCGTTGTAACCCAGCTTGTTGACCTTGGCCTCCATGGGGCTGGCCGTGCCGTACACGCCACCGGCGCGCTTGCCCGATGCGGTAGTGGCCTCGACGGTACTTATAAGGTTGCCCTCCGGCGATCCCACATGCACTTCAATGATGCCTCCCTGGGTTGGGATGTTGGCACCCACGGTGATCTTCTCAACGTTTATCAGGTCAACGTTCTCATATGCTGTCCATGAACCGTCATCGATTGAACGGACCTGCTCTTCAGTGCCCATGCCTGTACCTACGGTTATGCCCTGGCTTGATGATGTGTACTTTGTGGCATCGTGACGGCTGGTGGTTCCATCGGACTTTTCCAGTTCGAACCAGGTCACGTACAGCAGGTTGCTCTTGCTCTTGGTGTCACCGCCGGTGGCCAGGTTCACCTTCACGTCAAGGCCCTTGTCTGCAATGTATTCCGATATGCCCTTGTACGGACTGGTGCGGCTGCTCTGTTCGGGCCGGCCTGAATACGGACCCAGTTCCACCTTATCGGCCTGAGGACCTACAAGCGCTATGCTCCTGACCTTGGAAAGGTCGATGGGAAGTGCCTTTCCTTCATTCTTCAGAAGGACAGGAGTGCGCAAAGCCACTTCTTCAGCAATCTTCCGGCTGCGCTCCGAATTCACCACTGAAGGCGGATAGTTGGCGTAAGTCACCATCTGCGACGGGTCGAATTCACCGGTGCGCATACGTATGCAGAACATGTTCACAAGGGCGCGGTCTATGTCATCAATTGTGATGAGTCCCTTTTCAAGAGCCCTGATGGCGTTGCGCTGGTACACGCTTCCGCAGTCGCTGTCAACGCCGGCCTTCAGGCCTGCGGCAGTCGCTTCTTCAGCGGTTTCAACGTAATAGTGTCCGGTCTGTATGTCATCAATGGCGGCACAGTCACCAGTCACGTAGCCGTTCAGTCCGTAGGTGCGGCGGGCAATGGAATCCAGATACAGCACGCTGGCCGATGTGGGAACGCCGTTCACTGCATTGTATGACGACATGATTGAAGGCAGATTGTCATTTTCAATCAGCTCCTTGTACGGATACAGGTAGAATTCGCGCATGTCACGGCTGTCCATATTGGAAGAGCCCACATGGCGGTCCCATTCGCTGTTGTTGGCAAAATAGTGCTTTGCGCACGGAACGGCCTTAAGGTAGTCAGGGTCACTGCCCGTCATGCCGCGCACGAAAGCTCCTGACATGACTGCAGCCAGGAACGGATCCTCACCGTAGGATTCACCAGTGCGTCCCCAGCGCGGGTCACGGACAGGCTCCACCACAGGTGACCAGAATGTCAGGCCCTTGGTGCCGGTCTGAAATATGGCACGGGCTTCATCGGCTATGACACCAGCCTCCAGTTCAAGAAGGTCCGGATCCCAGCTGGAACCCGTTGCCACACTGCCGGGGAACGATGTCGGCCCCTGCAGACCTGCACCGGCGTTTGCGCCTGAAAGCACACCGTGAAGGGCTTCGCTCCATACATTGTACTGCCTTATGCCCAGTCTGGGCACTGCAGCCATATTGTTGCCCAGCAGGGCCTGTTTCTCTTCAAGCGTAAGCCTTGACACCAGGTCAACGGCACGTTCTTCGAACGAATAGTTTGTGTTCATGTACACCGGCAGGTTCTGGGCCGATGCGCCGGCTGCGAAGAGTACGCCTGTCAGCATGAGAACCGGAAGGAAATGGGATCTTTTCATCATATGGTCAGTATTGGTTGTTGTCTTTCGCGAAGTTAGACAAAAAATCATTAGAAAATGTCTACATTTGGCACCGGACAATACAAACCACATATGAAAATGAAGAAATTATCTGCAATCGTTTCACTGGCACTCCTGTTTGGCAGTGCCCAGGCACAGGATTCGTTCAGGGTTCGCGTAAGCCAGCCCGAGCATGGAAAAGTGACGGTCACACCGGCTGTTCCGGCCGACGGAATGGTCCGCGCAGGCACAGTTCTCACAATAAAGGCCGATGTCACCGACCCCGGATGGGTACTGGAAAGCTGCTACTACCTGTCAACTGACAAGGGCATGTCCTGGCCCACAAACAAGGAATCCATGGAAAACAACTTCAAGGTGACGGTTGACAACAACATGACGGTAGGCGCATCAATCATCGAAGCGTCACGGCTTGAGGGGTATCGGACCATCAATGACGTAATATATGCGCAGCCGGGAAAAAAGCCGTTGAAATATGACGTTTTCATTCCCGACGGAGCAAAGAAACTGCCGTGCATAGTCATCATACACGGCGGCGGCTGGTCTGCCAACAACGAGGACATCATGCGCGGACTTGCACGCGAACTGATCAAGGGAGGCAAGTACGTGGTATGCAGCATCGACTACCGCTGGATTGGCAAGGCTGACGGTGATGAGACCGCCAACACCATGAACCGGCTCATCGAGGACTGCTACGGTGCAATCCTGCATATCAGGGAGCATGCAAAGGAATACGGCATTGACCCGAATAAGATCGGTGTCACCGGTGACAGTGCAGGCGGACACCTTTCATCGGCCATGATCACGCTGGCCGGCCGCATAGGTGACGGCGGGTTCGGTGACGGCACATATGAGTACCTGCCCACCTACATGCCTGGGGGTATGACAGCAAAGAAGGCACGCAAGCAGCTGCTCAAGTCAATCAGGGCCGCTGCACCCAGCTACGGAGTGTTTGACCGCGCCACCCTGTCACGTTTCGCACAGGGCATGGAGGTCGAAGCCCAGATGGCTATCACCCCCGATGACAACATACCTTCAATCAGTGAACGCGCCATTCCGCAGTGGTTTGTGCTGGGCACCAATGACCGCACCGTGTCACGCGCACCTATTGAAAAATACGTTGAAAACCTGAAAAATGCAGGTCAGCGCGCCGAACTGGTTATGGTTGACGGGGCCAGCCACGCCTTCTTTGACTGGAAACCGGACAAAGGCACCAAGGACACATTCGACAAGTACGGTGTCCCCTATGCCGCTGATATGGTGCGTTTCTTTGACAGCGTGTTCAGCAAGTGATCAATGGGGACAGTCCCCCGCACAGTGGGGACAGTCCCTCGCACAGTGGGGACAGTCCCTATCTGCCATTTAACAGATCAGATGAATCCTGTAACCGCAAGACTTCTCAACCAGCAGCTGATGGCACCGCAGTTCACTGATCCGGTGGACGTTGTGGCGCACATGGGTGCCATGCAGGCGCAGGAGTACCGGCTGATGCGCTGGGCCGTGGCCATGCGTACAAAGAATCCGTCGCTGGAGGCATTCCGCAAGGCGTATGACAACGGAGGAATAATCCGCCTGCACCTTCTGCGCGGTACCTGGCAGCTCATTGCACGCCAGGACTGGCCATGGATTATGGATCTTTGCGTACCTAAAGCCAAGGCTGTCATCACCGGATGGATGCATGCCAACCACATTGACATTCCACAGGATGAGCAGAACAGAATCAGAGAAATCATTGTACAGACGGCGGCTGACAAAGGCAGCGTGACCGAACAGGATTTCAATCAGGCTCTGCTTGAAAAGGACATTGTCATGAACAAGCACCGGCTGTCCTACCACATACGCTTCAATGAACTGAGCGGTGTGCTTTGCAGCGGCAATCTTGATTCCAGGAAAGCAACCTACCGTCTGGCTCCGCAAGTAAAGAACACAATGGAAAGGGATGAATCATTAGCCCTACTGGCCCGCAGGTACTTCCAAAGCCGATGTCCCGCCACTTTTGAGGACTATGTCTGGTGGAGCGGACTGAACACCGGCGACTGCCGCAGGGGCATTGAACTCATCAAGGATGAACTGCATGTGGAAAAGATCGGTGAACGGGAATTCTACGTTCATGATTCATGCCGTACACGCGGTTTCAAGAAGGACACCAACCTGTTGCTTCCTCCCTTTGACGAATACCTGATAGGCTACAAGAGCCGCAACATTGTGCTTCCACCTGAACACCGGCACAAAGCCCACAACAACAGCGGCATATTCTATCCTGTCATTGCCCACGACGGCATAATATGCGGAAACTGGAGCCCCTTCAGCAAGAAACCCCAGTTCGAATTCTTCGATGAAAAGGCCGATTATGACCTGACCGATGAATTATCGGTCTTCAGGATATTTCAAGAAATAGTCTGATACGTCCTTCTCCAGTATTTCGCGCTGGTCAGAACAGTATTCTGATACTTCATCAAGTGAACGTGGCCATTTGTCCGAACGGAAATATTCACGGCTGGCCCTGATGTATTCCAGCATTTCCTGTTTTGTGCCGTCAAAGTCTTCAATGATCCACTTGCCGGAATACACCAGGTTCAGGCTGTGATTGTGTCTTGAGTTGGGCCATACACAGTCAAAATTGACAGTTGCTCTGTTTCCATCGGACTTTATGGATTTGATTTCTATGCGGTCATACACATCACCGTTGCCGCTCATGAAATAAGAAAGGAATTCTCCACTGCCAATGTCTCCACAGGGGTCATCATTCGGGACAGCCCACGCTTCAACAAGCAGGGAGTAATATTCTTCAGTAAAGGATTCCGTTGGACTCCAGTTATAATGGTCGGGAACGCATTTGATAAGACTCATAGCCTCCTGTTCAGTCAGAGCAGGACTGCAGGACAATGTCAGTGGAAGCAGGAAAAACAACAACTTCGACTTCATGACAATCTGAACACTATTCTGAAACTACCTTCATTGAAGCTTGTGCTGGTAATGCGGAATTCACCTATTTCAGCGGTATGCAGGACATGTGAACCCAGACACGGACATACGTCATAGTCACCCACATACACCAGGCGGAGCGTTTCGCTTGCATCACCGGGCAGACGGCTCAGGTCAATCTCCGCAGGCACCTGGTCACGGGTAACGAACTTTGTCGTAACCGGCAGGTCCATGGCAATGACTTCATTCACCTTGGCCTCAACCTGGCGCACCTGCTCATCAGTAAGCGGCTGCTCCATGTCATAATTGCACTTGCTCTTCTTGCGCTCTATGTGGTTAACACGTGAACGTCCGCAGTGGAACATGTTGTCCATTGTGCGGTTCAGAATATGTTCAGCAGTATGTGCTGGCGGGAATTCGTCCTTGTTATGGGCGTTGAGAAACGGCTCTTCCATCTTTAACGGACTACTTGGGTGAATTCTGCGGGGGATCCGGCCATCTTTGTCACATAGATTTCCTGAACGGTCTGTTTTCCGTCAAAACCGCTTACTTCACTCTTGAAAATGTATTCTGTGGCACCTTCCAGCTGGCGGGAAGCAACGCTGACGGGTGAACCGAGCGGCATCTGGTAGCTGCTGCAGGCTTCATCGAAAATGGCCTTTTCACCGTCAGAAAGTTCGCACTGTTGCGAAAAAGCGGGAAGTTTTGCAGTGCTGCCGCCCAGAACGCCTATTCCAACCAGGAAGGAGCCGACCTCAGCATCGGCCTTGTCAATACGGGCCTGGCGCACGCCGTACCAACCGGGAACTATAGCATCGGGCTGCAGTTTCTGTATCATTTCAGCCGCCGTGTTGCCGCCGCTTCCGAACGTGCAGAACGGAACAATGACCTTGCCTTTCAGATCATACTGTTTCAGGAACGTTTCAACCGGACCGGCCGGATTTCCAGACCATACGGGAGTACCTATATATATTGTGTCATAGTCTGCCGGATTGGCCTTCAGGGGCTGGATTTCACGGGTGGTGCCACTGGCCATTTCCTGCTGGTAGGCCTGGACAATCCTATTGAAATCTGTGCCGTAGGATTCTACAGGAAGGATCTGTTCAATATCGGCACCTGTCTTTTCCTGAAAGATTCCGGCCACCGCTGCGGTGGTTCCGGTTGCGGAATAATACACTACTAGTGAACGTGACTCCCGCCCGGGAGCACAACTGCATACTGCCGTAGCGGCAATTGCTGAAAGAATGAACAATGGTTTGCGTGACATTGGTGGAAAATATTGTTGGTTTTCCGCGAAGATAGCATGATTTCGCCATTTTGAGAAACGTATACACAATCTGTTTGCAGTTGTAATGCGCATGTGTTATACTCAAGTTTGATTTTTATGGGGTAGAGAAATGCGGACCCTGCTCACAAAACTTGTGGCGGGGTCCGCTGTTTCTCAGTTTGGCTTCAGACCGTTCAACAGGGACTGTCCCTATCAGACAGGGACTGTCCCCATTTGACATCAATAGCCAAGATCTGTTACGGTCTGTCCGAACTCTGATGCTTCGTTGTCATTGGCATCGAGCTTGAATACCATGAAGTTGGGTTCTTCCTTGGTGCAGGGCTTCCATTCGCCGCCGTTGGGGCCGTTGGGGTCGCTGTACTTGCAGAAGTTTGTCCATGCTGTCAGCATCTTCTCTGACAGATCCCAGTCACCCTGTGTCCAAGGTCTCCAGCAGTGCTGCAGTGACTTGAATACGAACCACAGGTCCGATGAGTGGAATGCACCCTTCAGGCGCTGCGTGACTTCAGGATGTGAACCGTCGTCGGGCAGAGGACGTGCGAATTCGTATGCGTATGCCTTGCTGCCGTTCTTGGTCATTTCAACGCGGTTCTGGCAGAATGCGGCAATGCCTGATGACATGTTGCCCATATCGTTCATGGTGTAACCTACCATGTAGGGAACGTCTGCCAGTGTGCCGTCAATGGCTGCTGCATCGAAGCTTTCCTTTGATACGTAACCGTCAACGATAGGCATTGCGGTAAGATTGCCCATATTTCCGGTAGCGTTCTGGTAGATGGTACCTACTGAGTACATGACTTCAGTGTCAGCGGCACGCATCTTGGCCAGGGTGTTGTAGCCTGCCCAGTCCATGACAACCTTTGTGTTGAATTCTGCACGCTGCAGTGCGTTCAGACCTTCAGGAGCTGTGGGAGCCTTGTAAGCGGCAATCTTGGGAGTTGCATCGGCAGCACCGAATCCGAAACCGCCGAAACCGCCCATACCCATGGCGGGCATGCCGGCGGGAGCAGCACCACGTCCAGCACCGGCTGCAGGAGCGGCACCACGTGCAGCACCAGCTGCGGGAGCGGCACCGGCAGCAGGCATACGCATGCCACCCATGCCCATACCCATACCGCCACCCTGACCGGGAACGGTAAGACCGCCGGCACTCATGATGACAGCCTTGTGGAACAGGCCGCGTGCAAGAGGTGATTCACAGATTGTGCGGACACTGCCGCCACCTGCTGACTGACCGAATATCATGACGTTGTCGGGGTCACCTCCGAACTGTGCAATGTTCTTCTTCACCCACTTGAGTGATTCGATCTGGTCAAGGATACCGTAGTTGCCCGATACACCGTTGGGGCTTTCAGCTGAAAGTTCGGGGTGTGTCAGGAATCCGTAGATTCCGAGACGGTAGTTGATGGATACCAGAATGACATCCTTGCCTGCCCATTCCTGAGCATCGAATTCGGGTTCAGTTCCGAAACCTTCACGATAGCCGCCTCCGTGAATCCATACTGCAACGGGAAGCTTGGCATCGGTCTGTCCGGGCTTCTTTGTCCATACGTTCAGATAAAGGCAGTCCTCAGAGAAAGGAGCCTCATCACCGTAACCCCACTCAGTGTAATAGCCGCCCTTGTACTGGATGTGCTGGTAGCTGGGATGGTCAAAACGGTCACAAAGCTTTACGCCTTCCCACGGTTCAACCGGCTGCGGAGCCTTCCAGCGGTTTTCCTTGATGGGAGCAGCTGCGTAAGGAATACCGCGGAAAACGAACACGTCCTTAACGCGGTCAACGCTGACACCCTGAACCTGTCCGCCCTCAATTGTCAGGACCGGACTGAGTTTCTGTTCTGCAGTGCCGCAGCAACTGGCCATTACGGTCAGAATACCGGCAAATAACAACAGTTTTTTCATAATTTGATTGGTTTATTGATTAATAGGTCGTTTGCTGAAGCACAAATGTAACACAATTTCACAGCAATGACCTCCATGCATATGATTTTTGTTGCGAAAACGTTATTTTTGCGGCTGTATGAATGTCAGAAGAAAACCGGAATCGTGGGCATGGATGCTTTGGCTGCCGCTTTGGGCATGGACAGCCACATCATGGAGCGGACTGCTTCAGAAAGCGGAAAGCCGTGACCTTTTCATATGGTCATGGGATTTCATTTCATCACGCCTGCTCCAGCCCGGAGGCCTGCTGTCCCTTACCGGATCATTCCTGACACAGTTCCTGCACATTCCTGTTCTGGGCGCGCTGCTGCTGACCGCACTGTACGCACTGCTGGCCCGTATGGTACGCAGACTCTATTTCAAAGAAGGAAGGAACAGCATGTTTTCACTGTTTCCATCGGCCTTTCTGGCATGTGCAGCAATGGCAACGGGATATATGGTCTACCGCCTGAAACTGGCTGCATTCCTGTTTGTTCCGCCGCTTGGGCTGACTGTTGCGGTGCTGGCTCCAACGCTTGCCACCCATTTCAGGAACCGGTCGGCATTCATACTGATCTGGACCGCCACAGCTTATTCCCTGGCCGGTTTCTACGGACTGCTTGGCACGCTGCTTGTCATTATAAAGTCTGATTCACACAGGCTGGCGGACACGGCAGCAGCGCTGGCGGCAGTTGCGGCAGTTCCGCTTGTCTGGGCCCAGTTCTACACCGGAACAAGGACCGATAACGCATTTTTGGCCATGCTTCCCCTGTTCAGTCCGGAAAAACGCTACTTTGCATGCGCACTGCCTTACCTGCTGGCCATACTGTCACTGCTTTTCATGCCTCTGGCGGCCAGACTTCCGCAATTCCGCTGTAACGCGGCCATACTGACGGCCATTGCCGCCCTGACGGTATTCTGTCCTTCAATCGGGAAACGGCAGTTCAGGACGGAACTGAAAATGTCTGCCGCCGTGGATGAACAGGACTGGGAGAAGGTTGTCACTCTCGGTGACCGTTCACTGGCAATTGCCGCCAGAGACGTGGCGCACGGCCGCAGGAGAATCTGCGAGCCCACAAGACTCATGGTGCTGTACCGTGACCTTGCCCTGCTGGAACTGGGACGCGAAGGCACTGAAGCTTTCAACTACCGCCGCACCGGCATAAAACCTGAGACCGCAGTACCGGTAAGCATGGCAGTACAGGCAGCCCGGCAAATGTATTTCCATTTCGGACTTCCCGCCTACAGTTACCGCTGGTGCTTCGAGACATCGGCCCAGAGCGGACTCAGTTACGAGAACCTGGTCTATATGTCAGCTTCGTGCATTCTTGGCGGCAATGAAAAGGGTGCTGACAGATATCTGACAAGACTGGAACACACGCTGTTCTACCGGAAATGGGCACTGCAGCAGCGTTCAGCAGGCGGTGACGGATATGGCTTTGCCAAGGCAATGCTGTGCACTGAAGACTGGCTGGACAATGACTATTCACAGCTGGAAGCGTTCCTTTCCAGCTACTTCACACAGTATGAAACGTCATGCTCCAGTCCGGAATTTTTCCGCACCGCCCTGCTTTGGTCCGCCCAGACACGCTTGACGGAACGTTTCTTCAATGCATATGACAACTATGTTTCCAACTGCGGACCTGACGGTCTGGACAGCCACTGGCAGCAGGCGCTGCAGCTGTTCGCAGGCATTACACAGGGCGCAGACATAAGCCGCATTCCGCTTGACAAGGAACAGAAACAGCTGTTCATTTCGTTCCGCAAGTTCATGCGTGACAATCCCGAACCGTCTGAGAAGCAGCTGCAGAAATGGTTCGGAAACACATTCTACTCTTATTTCCAATCGGGCCAGATGCCACCAATGTACTGATATGAAACGGACTGCGCTTATACTTATGGCAGCATTTCTTGCGGCAGGCTGCACCGGAGTCCCCAAGGTATGGGATTCATGCGGCCAGTTGCCCTCCATGACCCCTGACTACAGCAATGTGGTCATACCGCGCAACATCGCTCCCATGAACTTCATCATAGACACGCCCGGTGACAGGTTCGTGACCGTCTTGAAGTCCGATGCCGGCGAAACGGTCCTGCGCGGACGTACAGTGAAAATTCCCATGCGGCGGTGGCGCAGGCTCCTGGAATCGGATTCCATAAGCATAAACGTATTCGTGCAAAGGGACGGACAGTGGATACGCATGAAGGAGTTCAGCATGACGGCATCGGACCCCATTGACCGGTATGTGACATACCGGCTCATTCCGCCGTCGTTCCAGCAGTATGAAGACATTTCAATATGCCAGCGTGACCTTGAAAGTTTCGGTGAAAAGGCCATATACCGGAATATGGCGGTTATGAAGCCGGCACGCGGGCAGGGCCAGTGCGTTAACTGCCACAGTTTCCAGAACTACGGAACGGAGAGCTTCCAGCTGCACCTGCGGCAGTATGAAGGCGGCACTGTTATCGTTCATGACGGAAAGGTCAGGAAAGTGAATCTGAAACGCAGCCAGACTGCCGTATCGACAGCCGTCTACCCGTCATGGCACCCGTTTCTGCCGCTTGTTGCCTACTCCACCAACAGCACCGTGCAGTACTTCCACACATCCCACCCAGACAGGGTTGAAGTGTTCGATGACGCCAGCGACCTGGTGCTGTACAATGTTGAAACTGATGTGCTGACCCCAGTGCTGACCACACCGGACCGTCTGGAATGCTTCCCCAGCTGGTCACAGGACGGCAGGACACTATACTACGTGCAGGCGGTCCATGACATTCCCGATGGAGAGGACAGGCACCGGTACACTCTCAGTCAGACTGACAGCATAAGATATGACATATACGCCATGCCTTTCAACACCGCCACAATGGAATGGGGCGCTCCGTACAGGGTGTTCAATGCTTCCGCGGCTGGGTGCAGCGCAACGCATCCGCGCCTTTCACCTGACGGGCGGCGGCTTATGTTCTCACTTGGAAGCCACGGCATTTTCCATGTGTGGCACAATGACGCGGACCTCTGGATGCTGGACATGACCAGCGGGCAGGCGCGGGCACTGGACGAACTGAACAGCGACAGGGCGGAAAGCTACCATTCATGGTCACATGACGGCAGGTGGGTCATTTTCGGTTCACGGCGTGAGGACGGCGAATACACGCGCCTGTTCATTTCACACCTGCAGCCTGACGGTACATTCTCCAAACCGTTCACCATACCGCAGAAAGACCCGCACAGCAATTCAATGCGCGTATATTCGTACAACATACCTGAGTTCACGACAGAGCGCGTAAAGTACGGTCCGCGCCGGCTGCTGCGCGCCATGCGCTGACATTTTGGGCATTTTCTTGTACAATCGCCCAAAAGAGAGTACTTTTGCAACGCAGAAAAAAAGTCTGACTGGAAGCTCGAATGGTGGAATGGTAGACACGAGGGACTTAAAATCCCTTGACCTTTACCGGTTGTGCGGGTTCGAGTCCCGCTTCGAGCACAGATCAACACTTGCATTTCCAACTATGGCAGGACGAATACTGAAATCTCTGTCGCTGGCCGCAATCCTGGCCGTATGCACCCCTCTGGCTGCCCAGAACATAAGCTACAACCTCTACATCGGACTTGGACCGCTCAAGGTCAATGCCGGACAGGCGTCACTTTCCAGTTCATATGCCGATTATGACGGCAGGGCGGCAGTGTACACCGTACTGAGCATGACCACTGACGGAGGCGCTGACCGCATATACCAGCTGCGTGACACCATTGAATCTTACAACACACCGTCCGGCGAGAGCCTCTTCTACAGCAAGCGCGTGCACGAAGGTTCGAAAAACAACCTTGAAACCGCCGTTTTCTCACAGGACCAGGGGCATTTCATTGTCAACCTGCACACCATTGACGTAAATACGCTGAAGGAGACAGGCAGGAGCACCCAGTGGCGTGACGAAAGGATATATGACATGCTCAGCATGCTGCAGTTCGCACGCGGCATTGACACATCGGACAAGGAACCGGGCTACACCGAAAGCCTGCCCATGGTCAACGGCGACATGGTGGTGCAGCAGTACCTTGTCTATGAAGGCAACCGTAAGGTCAAGGCCGATGACGGCAACAGCTATGACTGCCTTGTCATATCGGTACGTGACTGGAAATACGAAAAGGAACGTGAAACGCTCAAGGCATATGTCACCGCTGACCGGGCCCACAAACCCGTACAGCTGGACATTGCCGTAGGACCCGCCTCACTGAAGGCAATTATGAAATGACAATGAAACTGACAGAAAACCGCTGGCTTACCGGACACGGATACGGAGTCCATTCACCCTGGGCGTATGACCTGATTGAATTCGTGATCAACGAAAAATGGCCCTACTACGCCTATGACGACCTGTACAGTTTCTGGGAAAAGGCGCCGGACTATCTGCCGCAGTACCCCCAGAGCCGTGACGAACTGCTGTTCCGCCTTACCAACCGCTTCAACCCTCAGTTCATTCTGGAGGTAGGAACCGGAGCCGGTGTCAGCACCGGATATCTGGCATCGGTCTCGAAAAAGTCAAGGGTCGTCACCGTTGACCGCACGCACCCGGCCGTGAAGGAAGTGCGCAGGAACCTGAAGAGAATGGCGAATGTCGAATACATTGCAACGGACAATGTCCTGGAGACCGTTCAGGAGATTCTTGACGGCGGTGAAATGCCGCAGCTGGTACATGTGGCACACACTTCACAGTGGCGTCAGGTTGTGGAAATGCTCATTCCGCGCCTCAAGTCCGATGCCCTGATCGTAGTTGAAGACATGGGCAAAAAGGAGAAGAAGGAATGGTGGAACGGCATCATACAGGACGAACGCATAGGAGTAACTTTCCAGATGCCCAAGGTGGGTCTGCTGTTCTTTGATTTGAAAATGAACAAACAGCACTATCTGTTATGAAGATATACACCAAGACAGGCGATAACGGCACCACCAGCCTTGTAGGCGGAAAGCGTGTCAGCAAAACCGATGCCCGCATTGAAGCGTACGGCACCGTTGACGAACTGAACTCATTCATCGGACTCATGCTATCCATCATTCAGACCGATGTCTGCGATACCGGAAACATACGGTGGATACAGCAGAAACTGTTCAACATAGGCGGCTGCCTTGCCACTGACACCGCCACCATGCAGCTGCCTGAATCCTGCCGCATAAGCCAGTCCGATGTCACCCGCCTGGAGGGTATGATTGACGCCGTCCAGGAAGGCCTGCCCCAGCAGCGTAGTTTCATACTCCCCGGAGGTACTCAGGCCGCCGCGTACGCTCATGTGGCCAGAACGGTCTGCCGCCGTGCCGAAAGGCTGATTGCAGGCCTTCCCGACAACTGCAAGGCACCTTGCGAACTGGCCTGTTTCATGAACAGACTGTCTGATTTCCTGTTCGTTCTTGCACGCCGGATAAACTATTTTGCAGGTGTTGAAGAAAAAATATGGCAGAACTTTTGAATACCGCTTTTTTTTATACTTTTGCACCCCTGTAAAGACAAACCTATAACATAAGCCTATGTATTGGACATTGGAACTGGCATCAAAACTTGAAGATGCACCCTGGCCCGCAACCAAGGATGAACTGATTGATTACGCCGTCCGTTCAGGAGCCCCTCTTGAAGTCATCGAGAACCTTCAGGAAATTGAAGACGAGGGCGACATTTACGAAAGCATCGAAGACATCTGGCCCGACTATCCGTCAAAGGAGGACTTTTTCTTCAACGAGGAGGAGTACTAAAGGTCTGCAAGAGGCTTTAATATCTAACAATCAATCGGATGAACAAAGATAATTTGTTTGTCCGATTTTTTTTGCCCGTTTCTGTTGCTGGAGTTGAACGTAAAATGCGTTGAAAATCACTAAAATGCATGGAAAAGCGCGTTTGTTTGTATAAAAATCGGGATATTTATGTGTACATCCTCGCGGAGTATACAAACATCTCGGATCATCGCATTCTTTTTTGTAGATTTGCAACAAATGCATTCAGACATATGTGAAGAGTATAATGGGCGACAGCAATGAAGACAATGGCTAAGAAATTTACTCAAGAACAGCAGGTTATTGACGCGCTACGTCAACATGGTGGTTATGCTACGCTAGGTAACCTTTATCATTTGGTTGATACATCTGTATGGTCAACGAAAACACCGAATGAGTCCATTCGAAGAATCGTGCAGCAATCTGATGAAATTTTCAAGATTCAGCCAGGATTGTGGGCTTTGGAGGAATGTCGGGAAGAGGTGATGCTCAAGTTTGAGATCAAAACCAAGGATGCAAAAGACGATGAGCATTTTACGCATGGATTCTACCAGGGGCTCATAATCGAGATAGGAAACATGAAGCATTATACCACATATGTACCTGCACAAGACAGGAACCGTAAGTTTTTGGAGAAGCCGTTGATAGATATTTGTTCAACTGTTCAAATCCCTCAATTTTCTTACGAGCAAATGACAAATCGCGCTCGCACGGTTGATGTGATATGGTTCAATGAACGCAATATGCCAAATAGTTTTTTTGAAGTCGAACACTCCACAGACATTCAAAACTCAGTAACAAAATTCTGTGATTTACAAGATTTTAATAGCCGTTTCCTGATTGTTGCGCCTCAAAATAGGCGTGAGCAGTTTGAAAAGGTAATGAATAGAACAGCCTTCAAAGATATTCGTGGCAGGGTTGGCTTCCATACTTACGAAGATATTTCGAGACAATATGATATAATGTGTGCGACAAGAGACATTGCCGGCTTTATTTGAATATTTATATGACACAGATTCCCAATTACATAATAGTTCTTGATTTTGTCTGCCATCGGGTTATCAAGATTAAGTTGTCAGATGAAGAAAAACGATTAGCTTCATCATTTGATGACTTGGACGTATTTGTTGATACATTATCGGATAAATATCATTTTTCATTGTCAAATAGCCAATGGATGGCTTCTGATGAGTATAAAGAGGATTCGTTTGGCCCTATTGATAATGAATATATCTTTTACACCACCGAAGGGTTTACACAAGCTCCCAATGGTGAAGATATCGAGAACTGCCAGCTGCTTGGACGTGCATATGGAGAAGACAAGCACAGCGCCCTACAGAATCTCATGAAAGAGAATCCTTGGATTGTAAGAAATGACTATAATCCATCCAAAATATCTTGCGAGAAATTATCCTCTGATACTTAATCGTGTTATTTGTCGTTTTATGGTATC
>JAKSIS010000089.1 GCA_024398665.1 Bacteroidaceae bacterium | reverse complement strand
ACACAATTCCAGATAGCCGTTTCAATGACTCCCCACTAAATTTCCACTGAGCCCTCATTGCATGAGCAGGCGTATTATGCCGGCGTCGGCAGCGGCCCAGTCCAGGGTGTTCAGGTCTTCCTTGGGCAGCCAGCAGCAGCCGGAGTGTTCCTTCAGCTTGAAATCCGGGCTTATTGGGGCACAGAGGTAGGTGGCCAGGGTGATGCTGAAATCCGGATATTCGTGATTTACGGTTATAAGGTGGCGGCCTACCTTTACCTGGTAATCCATCTCTTCAAGAAGTTCGCGCTGAAGGGCCTGCTGCGGCGTCTCACCGGCCTCAATCTTGCCACCTGGAAACTCCCATTTCAGGGTGGTGTAGGGATATCGGGTCTGGCCTTTACGTGTGCAAAGGAACTTGCCGTCCTTGAAAACTACTGCGGCCACTACGTTGTAATGCGGTTTTTCTGTCATGGCGGGGTCTGATATTGCCGATGTGTCACGTCCGGTCAACGCCTGGAACGAGCCGAACTGTGCGGCCCGGTCATGCATTGGCATTGGCGGATGGTTGGCCGAAACGTGATGCGGCAGGTTTATTATGTCATCGTAATTGTCAGTCATGCCTTGTGTCCTCCTATCTGTCCGTTGCGTTCAATGGCGGTAGCGCCTTCCTCAAAGTTCAGGCCTTTGAGTATTGCGTTCCTGCCGTATTTCTTCTTTATGTCAAGCAGAGTCTTCTGCATGCGGTGCTCGCGTTCCAATGTCTCCTTTTCGGCCCTGCGCTGTTGCTCCAGCGCCTCATAGTCTGTGAACAGGTCCAGCTGCTGGGGCTGGCTTACGGCCGCCCGGCTTTCGTCCATCACATTGTCTGTGCTGATGTTCAAATGGCGTATAAGCAGCCTGGGGTCCGCTATCCGGTCATACAGCGCCACTATGGCATCGGCAATGACTGTGGCCGATGATGTGTGCCGCTCCAGCTTTGCTGTGCCGTGCGCGTGGGCCGGAACCTTGCGTCCGTAGTAATCGGTACTGACCTTGCCGTCATAGCTTATATCGGGATTGGTCAGGCTTTCCACGTCATAGCCTATGGTCAGGGTCAGCCGGTCAGTTGCAAGGTGCTTGCTGACCAGGCGCAGGGCTGCGGCATCGGCCATCTCATGTACCACAACCCGGGCCTTTTTGAAGGTGTACGGACTGGTAAGCACCTGTCCGCTACTGAGTGAATTCGTTTCCGGGCGGTATGCCTTGATCTGGTCTATGGTGCACGGCTCCCAGCCCCAGGCATGGTCAATGAGCAGTTCGGCATTCACTCCGAACAGGTTGTACAGCATTTCCTCATGTTCAATTGAGCAGCGGGCCAGCTTGCCCATGGTGTCAATGCCGTAGAATGCCAGCTTCTGTGCCGTGCCTTTGCCAACCCGCCAGAAAGCGGTAAGCGGACGGTGGTTCCACAGCTGGCGGCGGTAGCTCATCTCGTCCAGCTGGGCTATGC
>JAKSIS010000088.1 GCA_024398665.1 Bacteroidaceae bacterium | reverse complement strand
GCTCAGAGGATGTTCCGGATGAAACCTGGCAGAAAGAATACCTCAAGTTCAAATAAATTCCCCATTAACAGGTGTAGCTCTTCCTTAAAATATGACAGAGTTGAATAAAATCACATTCCTGTTGTTGTTCTGCATCCGGACGGTTTTCGCTTATGCCGATGTTCCCATTTCACGCTATGCCGCCAACGCATACCGTTTCAATAAGGAGTATCCTCAGGAGAAGGTCTATCTGCATTTTGACAACACGTCATACCTGACAGGTGATACCGTATGGTTCAAGGCCTATGTAGTTAATGCGTCAGACTTTACTGCCGTCAAGAGCCAGGTGCTGCACGTTGACCTTCTCAGTGCGGCAGGCGGCAAGATCAGGCAGCATAAGTTCAGGATCGTTGACGGCCAGGCAGACGGATATATCTGTCTTACGAATGTGAATACGGATATCGGTCGGGAAAAGAGAGGTGAGATTGTAGCGAATCTGCAAAGCGGTTATTATGAGATCCGTGCCTACACCGCCTACATGCTGAACTTCCAGGATGCGGCCATTTTTTCCAGAGTCTTTCCCGTAATGGAGATAAGGAAAGACGACACAACGGGCGCCGGTGTCAGGGATTTGCCCACATACAATCAGCTCAAAATCCAGGAAAGACCGATTATGACCAAGACACATGACATGGACGTTTCCTTCTATCCCGAAGGCGGCAGCATGATAATTGGAAGACCGTGCCGTGTTGCGTTCAAGGTCACCGGCAAGAATGGACTGGGACTGAATGCCACTGGTGTGCTTGAAGGCGTTCTTGATGGTGTGGTTGACGACAGCCTTCATATAAGTACTGTCCATGACGGAATGGGCAGTTTCGTGTTCACTCCATCCGGGAATAGCAGTAGTGTCAAGTTTGAAACTGCAGACGGCATAAGCGGCACCTTTGACCTTCCCGAAGCCATCCAGTACGGCCATACGCTGAACATAATTGAACAGACTGCTGACAGTTTGAAACTGAAAGTCATTTCCTCAACAGGACCAGATCTCGCCAACCTGCAGGATTCTCTTGGTCTTGCCATCATGTGCCGCGGAAGACTGATGCATTTCTCCCAGATTCCTGTACATCCGGAGCTGTCAGAGAACACACTGGAGATAGCCCTTTCCGGCATCCCTGAAGGCGTATGCCAGATATGCCTGTATGACAGTATAGGCAATCCTGTCTCCACAAGAATGTTCTACCACAGGAGCAGACAGGACATCCCTCAGATAGAAGTGCATTTTGACAAGACTGGCTATCATCCGCTTGATAAGGTCAGACTTGATGTTGACATAACGTACAAGGGAAATCCGTTCAGTGACAACATCTGCCTCTCGGTACGTGATGACGACTGCCATCAGGGAGGGTATTACAATGACCTTCGGACCGACCTGCTGCTGTCATCTGACCTTCGCGGCCTGGTGTGGAAGCCGGAATACTACTTTGAGTGTGACGATGCGGAACATAGTGAAGCGCTGGACCTGCTGTGTATGGTCCAGGGCTGGGAACGCTATGACTGGAGGCAGATGGCCGGAGTCGTGGAGTTCCAGGAAAAGAAGCGTC
>JAKSIS010000087.1 GCA_024398665.1 Bacteroidaceae bacterium | reverse complement strand
GAGATTGCGGCCGAGCTTGACAACCTCATAAACGTTGAGTTTCCCAAAATCAAGGATGCCATTTCCGAGGCACGCGCGCAGGGAGACCTCAGCGAGAACTATGAGTACCATGCCGCCAGGAGAGCCCAGTCCAAGATGATTGGAAGAATCAAATTCCTGCAGAACGTCCTGAAGTTTTCCAGAGTCATTGATCCCAAAATCCTTCCAGGCGACAAGGTCACTCTTCTTAGTAAGGTTGTACTTACCAATCTGGATACCGATGCCAAACTGACCTACACCATTGTCAGCCCGCACGAAATGAATCTCAAGGAAGGCAAGATTTCCCTGAAATCCCCAATGGGTCAGGCATTGCTCGGCAAGAAAGCCGGTGACGAAGTGACCGTACATGCACCTGCAGCAACATTCAGACTGAGAATCGACAGCATCACGATTGACGCTTCCATTTCCTGAAAATCCCCAAAACTGTTAAAAACAAATAAATAGTTGAATTATAGTTTGACTATTGGTTTTTTGTTGTATGTTTGCAGCGTCAACTATGAATGAACTATAGTTTTATTGCAATAAGAACATGAAGAAATTAAGTAAGAAAGAACTGGAAATCATGGAACTGTTCTGGAAGAACGGAGCCATGACCACGAGTGAGATCAGGGAGTTGATGCCCGAGCCCAGGCCGCACATCAACACGGTATCGACCCAGGTGCGGCTGCTGGAAAGCAACGGATTCCTGGACCACCGCAAGGAGGGAACCGGATACCGCTACTTCTACAAGGTGGAATGGCAGGATTACAACAACGAATTCAACGGGAATCCGCTTATGCGCTGCCTTAAGAACTCGTACATCAAGGCAGTATCGGCCCTTGTCAAGGATGACAAGATAACCGTTGACGAACTGCGCGAACTGATTGATCTGATTGATTCCGAAAAGTAACCTTTATTATATACAGTCATGGAGACCTTCCTGATTTACCAATTGAAGGTGGCTGTCCTGGCAGCCGTATTGTACCTTCTGTATAAATGGCTGCTTGGCAAGCAGACATTCCACGGTTTCAACCGCATGACACTGCTGCTCATATGCGCCCTGTCATTCATACTGCCCGCTTGTCACATTGAGAACGAGCAGCTTACCAGTGAGGTCAGAAAGGTCTTCCCCGTATTTGCCACGGCCGCTACAGTCCCGGCTGAAGCTGGGATGGCAGGCAATACCCTCACGGCAGGCAATGTGCTGACCGAAGACAATTCCGCAGCGATGGCCGATGAGACAGCCGGCGCAACCATTGAACCGACAGTCAGCAGAAAGCCGGTTAACTGGTCACGTGTGGCAACAATCGGCTTGTTTACGCTATGGTGCATGGGCTTTATCTGGCTGTTGCTCAAGAAGGTATTGTCAATTCTATCCATACGCAGGCTGATACGCGAAGGCCGCTATCAGGACCGTCAGGACGAATGCGACCTGATTGAGAGCAATGGCATATCGCAGCCCATGAACTGGATGAACTTCATAATGATGCCCCATGACTGGATTGAAAAGGAAAACCAGGCGGTGTGGAAACATGAACTCTCACACGCACGCAAGGCTCACTCCATAGACCTTCTCATTATTGACCTGATGCAGCTGTTCCAGTGGTTCAACCCTGCAATGATGCTGCTGTACAAGGAGATGGAGCTACTTCACGAATTCCAGGCAGACCGTGCCGTCATTGACTCCGGGGCCGATGCACGCCAGT
>JAKSIS010000086.1 GCA_024398665.1 Bacteroidaceae bacterium | reverse complement strand
CCACACTGACACGCTTGCGCGGACGGTCGTTGAACCAGTACTCATAAGCCACAATCTTATCTGCTTCCTCATCATCCGGGACAATGAAGTGCTTCACCATCACAGGACTGGCGCTGCCGTTGCCATCGAGCGCACGGACCGATATGCTGTGAAGTCCGGGGGCAAGCGCTGCCATATCCAGGTCAAGGTCAATGATTCCGCCTTCGCTGAACGTTCCTGACACGCGCCCGTCAATCCTGCTGTCCACCCAATACTCATAACCGGCCAGCGCGTTTTCAACACCGTAACCTGACTGCGGAACAATGAAGTGCCTTGTCATGACAGGGCTGGCACCGCCGTTGCCGTCAAGCGCACGGAACGAGATGCTGTGAAGTCCGGGGGCAAGCACAGCCATATCAAGGTCCAGGTCAATCACTCCGCCTTCACTGAAAGTTCCGGACACGCGCTCACCGACCTTGCTGTCCACCCAATACTCATACCCCGCCAGTGCGTTCCCACCGGCAGAACCTGACTGCGGAACAATGAAGTGCCTTGTCATGACAGGACTGGCACCGCCGTTGCCGTCAAGCGCACGAAACGAGATGCTGTGAAGTCCGGAGGTCAGCACAGCCATATCAAGGTCCAGGTCAATCACTCCGCCTTCACTGAAAGTTCCGGACACGCGCTCACCGACCTTGCTGTCCACCCAATACTCATACCCCGCCAGTGCATTCCCACCGGCAGAACCTGACTGCGGAACAATGAAGTGCCTTGTCATGACTGCACTCCAGCGACCGTCATCAGTGCCCGTACGTACAGCCAGGGAATGCAGCCCAGGGCTTAAGTCTGACACATCAAGTCCGATATTCCAGATTCCGTCTGTCAGGGCGAATGCCTGCCGGCTGTCCGATTGCATGTCCAACCAGTATTCGCCTTTCGTGACGGAAGTCCGGGCAGTCGCGATGATGCAACAGAGCAATGCCGGCAAAGACAGAATTATCCGTTTTGTTCTGTTCATAGTCTGTCTTGAATTCAGATTATTCAGTCACAGGTTTTGCTTCGGCCTTGATAACCACATGCAGTTTGCCGTCAACGGTCTTTGAAGCAATGCTGCTGCTTGTAATACGTGGAGTGGAAGGTATCATATCCCATGGATATTCACCGCCTGTAACACCTACCGGAGTTCCGTCATCGCCCTTGTAAGTATCAGGATCGGTCAACACCCATGAGCGCGGTGCGCTGTTGGACTTCAGCAGATAATCCAAGTTGTCCTGACCGTCTGCAAAAAGCGCTCCCCATGACTTGAAATCATAATAGCACCCGACAGCATTGTTATTATTGCGGTTTGTAATAAATGACTGACTTCCGATACAGTTTACAGCAACAGCACCCGTGCTCAGAAAACGGTTGATTATGCTGTTTTTGTACACGTAAGGTCCATGATAGTAATCACTATAGGTGCCATCGGCAGCTCTCAGCACGCAGTGGTCAATAACGACCGAACTTGATGTGTTGAAGCCGCTTATTTCACCCGCCACATAGCAGTTCTGAACCATAAGAGCTGATGCGACAGTGCTGTTTCCGCTAATGCTACCCTCTATGTCACACTGGCGTAAAATGGTTCGGTCTGTATTTTCCCGAAGATTGACAGTACCCAAACGGCATTTTACCAGTTTGACATTCTCTATCTGATCGTCATCGGCATTATTGATGGTGAAATCACCATTTACATACACGCCTTCCATGCTGAAGTTGTCAACATGAACTCCATTCACGCCATTCATGACCAGACCGCCTGACAGGTATGTACGTGTCACTCCCGTAATGGTATCTTCTTCACAGCCTGCGCCATAGATCCTGACTGAGCTGGTAATGTTTGAAGGGGGAGCGAATGAACCCGATGACAGGGTGATGATGCTTCCGTCAGCAGCATTGTCCATTGCTGTCTT
>JAKSIS010000085.1 GCA_024398665.1 Bacteroidaceae bacterium | reverse complement strand
ATAGGCGAAAAGCGTATGGAAGCAGAACAATAGTAGGAATGTGGTTCTATTCATTTGCGATAATTTTTACTTGTCCATTGAGTATGGCACTCCGCTGCTCAGGCCGCTGGCACTGGCTTTGAACTTTGTGCTGTATGAGTTGTTGTAGAACTCTATCGTGGCATGGCCGTCCCTGTCAGTCTTCAGATTGGGATTCCAGTACAGGGTGCGGCGGTAGTCAACGTCATAATACTGCGGACCGTCAGGGTATTGTGGGGTGTAGAACTGGGCGGGTTGGGTATAGCCGTGTACTGTCAGCCGGTGTTGCTCTATGTTTTTCAGATTGTATGTATCACTTGTGCTGGATTCAAGAGTGACTATATAAAGATATTTCAATTCTTTTGGAAACACATAATTCAATTTCGATTTTTCATTTTCATTCAGTTCATAATGATCTTTGATATCAATATTTCCTCCATTAAATCTGATTATAATTCTACAACACGTCTCAAATTCCATAGGCTCATCAAACAATATAACGCTTTTGATTGAAGACATTTTGATATCAAAAGTTTTCGGATAACTCCCGCCTGGAGTTTCTGGACCTACAATGGTCATATTCTGTTCATCATCATGTTCGTGAATAATATAACCCTGACTCTTCAGGTATTCCCGCAAGGTAATGTTCATTTTGTTGTAACCCTCTCTGTCCTTATGAATGTCAAAGTCACGGAACGTGGCGTAGTCAACGAACGCGCGTTTCTCCCTGATGTCCACTTCCGGCAGCAGGATGCCATTGTTGATGTTGATGACCTGCGGCAGCTCCAATGTGGAGTCTGATGGATTCCCCATATTTGTCATCTGTTTCCACAGTTCCTCCATCTCCTGAGGCTCCCACCTGCGGACTGACGGTTTCAACTCCTCAAAAATCACTTCGGAGTTTTTCTTGCTGACCTTATGGCGTGATGACATTTTGCCCGGCCACAGGCTCAAGTCTGCATCACCGTAAAAGTCAGGCATGTCAAGTCCCATGTAGCCTCCCTGTTCTGTCAGCAGCTTGAGCTGGCTGATGCTGGAATCCGGCAGCATGTAGTTGACATTCATAGGTATGCTGTCAATGCCAAGGCCGCTTTTCCCGTCCTTAACCCATGCATTGTAGGTGAGACCGCTCTCAATGCGGTGTTCCTCCCTGAACTCCACTACTCCTGCCATCTGCTTCCAGTCGTAGCGCTCCCAGCCCTGGACCATGCACAGAAGGTCCAGCGCTTCATCATGTTCCGCATCAACGGACTCAAAGTAGTATTCCGGCTTCCACACCAGGCCACGAAGGTCCGATGACAGCAGCATGTCGGTTCGAAGGTCACTGTAATATGGTCCCTGATGGCCGTCATCGTCACGGACCGAAAGGCAGATGTTGTCACTGAAGGGGTTTCCCTTATAGGTTACGCTTAAATCAAACCGGACTTTATCAAGCGGTTTGTAACTGGACTTGTTGAAACGCACGTCTATCTGCGGGAGTTCCATGTTGCTCCTGTTGTAGAACATTCTTGTGGAAACGGGACTGCCAGTCCTGTCATACAGACATATCTGGCAGACTCCTTCAGGGATACCGGAAAGGGATATTGCCAGTGGGATGTCTATATTCTGTACAGGAATCTGGGAAAAATACAGCAGCCTTCCGCGGCACATGACGGCAAGGCCAAGCGAATCCTGAAGGTTGGCGGAGGCTTTTTCCGTAGAGGAAATGACTTTCAGTTTCAGGCTGTCAGCTGTCTGCCCGACTATGTTCAGCGTATGGCCGTATTGGATGGCCTTAGGAAGGTCAAAGGTTCCAGTGATGCCGTCTGCCGTTTGGAACTTCACGCGGTTGCGCTTTCCGGATGGAATGAACACGAAACTGCCCATTCCGTCATGAACCGTGCTTATGCGGATGCTGTCGTCAAGAACACCAGTGGCATCTAGACCCAGGCCGTCCTTGCCTGTGACCTTGAACGCGACACGGCACGGTCTGCCTGTTA
>JAKSIS010000084.1 GCA_024398665.1 Bacteroidaceae bacterium | reverse complement strand
TGCACATGTCATATGCCGATCTGCTTGAAAAGATGACAGCCGAAGAGGACGGCGAACCGGTCATATACAACGGTACTTTCCGCAGTCATGTAAAACGGCGCAAGGAAGGCTTCTTTGCCAGACTTAACCGCAAGTGCCGCGAGGCCCGCGCCAGATACAGATAAAAAGCATGCACAGCAGGAAGTTTGCCTGACGCTGAAATACACAACATCAAACTGACCTGCGCCATATTCGGTATTGTACTTATCCTGATCGCCGGAGCGGCACAGATTGTGCTGGAAAATGAGCGGCTGTACCTTAAGTGGTGCAGCCGCTCTTTTTCCATCGGATTCTTAAAGTGAAATGGTGTACATAACCATTGAGTAGGGTTCAACGTCAACGTTCATCTTTTTGCTCACCTTTACAGACTCTGTGACGGGGACTATAGGCTGGGCGTCATAGTTGTTTTCGTCCATGGGCTGGCCCTTCAGTGTTGTCAGGGTGGCGTTTGGCCTGATTCCGAAACGTGACAGGTTGATGGCTGCCTTGGCGGCATTCTCGCTGGCGTTGCATATCTTCACGTAGAGTTTGCGTGTCTTGGTGTCAAGTACGACTGACTGGCCCAGGAGGTTGTCCTCGCGGTCCAGCTTGACGCAGTCACCGTAGAACCAGTCTCCGCTTGACTGGCCGAACATCTGCTGTACGTAGTAGCTGCAGGTCAGATAGGGCTTTTCGTTGTCGAAATAGATCAGGTCAGGGTTCCAGTTGTTGGTGCCCTTCTTTGCGAACAGGGGTGCATATGATGTCATGCAGACAACGTCACCGTTGCGCTCTACGTGGAGCAGGTACAGACCTTCGGAAAGGGCGTCAATGAGCTTCTTGTCCTTTGCTGCATATTCACCCAGGTATACTTTTGTCTTTCTGTCGCGGGGATAGCTGTCATACTGGCGGCTGGTCTGGAAATAGTTGCGCTGTTCGTAGTAGTGTTCGTCCAGGATGGGGACATTCAGACTGGTGGCGAACTTCCAGCCTTCCTCATAGTCACCGTTGCCGGGGTGCGAACCGGGGCCGGCGGTACCTACAATCACAATATCGGGATATGCTGCGACAACCTTGTCATAAATGTACTTGAAACGTTCCTCGAATTCGGGGGTGATCTTCTCTTCGTTTCCAAGACCAAGATACTTCAGACCGAAAGGTTCGGGATGTCCTGCATCGGCGCGGACCTTGCCCCATTTGGAATCAGCGGGTCCATTGGCCCATTCAATCAGGTCAAGTGCGTCCTGTGCCCATTCGTCCATTTCGCTCATGGGGGCGGCGTCCTGTGCCTGTGTGCGCATGTTCCAGCCTCCGTTGGTACCCTGACAGTTCACGCCGCAGGGCAGGATGGGCAGGGGCTCCATATCCAGGTCCTCACACAGCTGGAAATACTCGAAGTAACCCATTTCCATTGACTGGTGGTAGCCCCATGTGTTCTTTATCTGACGGCGGGTCTCACGCGGGCCTACAGTGGTCTTCCAACGGTATGTGTCCCAGAATCCGTCACCGCCGCCGTGTACCACGCATCCGCCGGGGAAACGCATGAACTTGGGCTTCAGGTCAGCAAGCGCCTGTACCAGGTCCTTCCTCAGGCCGTGACCCATGTAGGTGTCCTGCGGGAAAAGTGAAACCATGTCAACGTCCAGATCACCCACGGTCAGCGAAAGAAGCTGGAGTGTGGCATTGGTTGCCGATGATGCGGCAGTCAGTGTAAGTTCATACTTTGTCCACTCCTTTCCGGATACCTTTATTATGGTATCGGCAACGACCTGCGGCTGGCGCATGCCGAAACCCGGGAATCCGCCCTGTCCGCCAGCGGGGCGGGCTGCCGGTGCTGTGAGAGCAATGCGTACTTCCTTGTCAATGCCGTCAGGATTGCGCATGAACACGGAAAAATCATATTTCGCACCTTCGCTTAAGACAATTCCGTCATAACCGTTGTTGCTTATTCCGAATCCCTTCCATCCGTTGTAGTCATAGAA
>JAKSIS010000083.1 GCA_024398665.1 Bacteroidaceae bacterium | reverse complement strand
CGAACGCATAGTTGTCCCAGTTGGCCTGATAGCCCTTGGGAGTGACCTCGCCCCACGAGAAATAATCACCGTACTCCTCCGGTCCTGCGGCACCCAGGTTCCAGCCGGCCCAGTTCACACTTGTTCCCATATTGACCACATTCGATGTGGCAACATATATGAAACTGGTCTCAAACTGTCTGACCGCACCGTAATATACCGCACTGTCAAGTATGGCATACGCACGGTAATGATAGACCGTACCAGCGCTGAGACCATCAACCAGCAACGAATATTCTCCGCCCAGGTCAGGATTGCCCTCCTTGTCACGACCTGCCGGAACAAGGAAACCGTCTTCTATCTGCGGATTTTCATTTACCGGATCATAGCATATTCCTGCCTCCAGAGCGGACAGATCACCCGTTCCTTCCACCTCCATAGTGAAATTCAGGACAGCCGATGTGAAACCTATGTCAACGGCATCGCCTGTCGTCACTGTAATCTTCAGGCCATCGTCATTACTGCCGTCATTATCCTTTTTACCCAATTCTATAGGTTCGCAGGCAGCCACCACAAGTGCCGCCATCAGTGTGTAAAGTATTCTTTTCATAAATGTAATTTTATAGTTAATAGCGTGTTGTATCTTACTTGAGCGAATAAAAAATGAAGAACAAACTCAGTTGGACGACAAATCTAGTCATTCTTCCTAAAAAACTGAAGTTCATCATGTGAAACTTCAGTTGCAGCCCTTGAACAACAGTAATCAGGAACATGCGAAACCTGAAATATTTGTACCTTTGCCTTAATGATAGGCAATATATTGACAGTTCTTCTGTTCATCCTGCTTCCGGCAGCCGTAATGTGGGCATGCCGGAAAGTGAATGTACTGGGCAGAATAGGTCCTGTGCTTATACTATATGTCCTTGGCATTGTCATAGGCAACACACTGCGCCCCGACGCCATGTCCGGCATACAGGATCTGCTCAGCAGCGCCATGGTTCCAGTGGCCATTCCGCTTATGCTGTTCGGCTGCCGGTTCAGCCGTACTGGCAACCGTTCATCGGTCCTGGCGCTCATTACCGGAATGCTGGCGGTGATTGCCGCCGTTGTGACAGGCTATCTGCTGTTCGGTCGCAGTATCCCTGAGGGCTACAAGGTGGGAGCAATGCTTTCCGGCGTCTACACCGGCGGCACAGTGAATCTGGCTGCACTCCAGGCCATGCTTGACGTGCCTGAAGAAACATTCATTCTGGTCAATTCGTGTGACATGCTGGTCTCATTCCTGTATCTGACCTTCCTCATGACCGTGGGAATAAGGATCATGCGCCGTATCCTTCCAAATGAAACATCAGTCTTACAAGAAAATAAGTCCGATGAAAACGCTGAAAAAGTACGTTTCAACCTGAAGGACATACTTGTGCTCCTGGGAATTGACGTAATTATAATCGGTGTTTCAGCCGGACTTGGACTGCTGGCCGGTGACGGCTGGTTCATGACCGTTCTCATTCTGATGCTGACAACCCTGGGCATTGCCGCATCATACCTGCCGGCGGTGAGAAAGCGCCCGCAGGCATATGACATGGGTTACTACTGCATATGCATCTTTTCAGTTGTCGTGGCATCCATGGCCGATTTCTCCAAACTGGATTTCTCAGGCAGCCTGAACACGCTGCTGTACCTGACATTTGTCGTTTTCGTTTCGCTGTTCATCCAGCTGCTGCTGTCAAGACTGCTCAGGATTGATGCCGATACGACAGTCATCAGTTCCGTGACATACATCTGTTCACCTCCATTCGTTCCCATGATGGCCATGACAATGAAGAACCGCAGTGTAATAGCCCCGGGTCTTGCCATCGGAGTTGTCGGTTACGCTGCGGGAAACTACATCGGGTTTCTCATTGCCCAGCTGCTTAAACTTATAGGGTGACAGGATGCAACGGTTCTGCAAAGCTGAAAGTCCTGTAATTTCTTTGGCATCAGCATAATTATTCCTTTCTTTGTGAAGAAATTTCAGGTCCGATGAAAAAACTGCTCCCGTTGCTTGCCGTCATTCTGCTGATGCCATTCGCTGATGCCGGTGCCCAGAAACGGTCCACAGGACGTAAAGCCCGCAAACTTGAACTGAGCCAGTCCGCTCCCGCCGACAGTCTTCTCATGTGGGCCGGCAACATACACC
>JAKSIS010000082.1 GCA_024398665.1 Bacteroidaceae bacterium | reverse complement strand
TCATATTCATAATTGTCATTTGTCAAAGTATCCTGCGCCGAAATAGCTGTAACGATTATTGTCAGGGTTCACTACAATCTGCTCCACAACTATTTCGGGATCTATCATTATGATTTTCAAAGTGTGCTTACCGGGGTTGGAATCAGTTTTTACTGACAGCCAGCGCATGTTGTCAAACACTTCGTCACGGCGCGGAAGCCTGCGGCCGCCATAATAGCCGCCCAGCAGAAGTCCGCTGGTTGGAGGCAGCGCTTTCAGCTTGTTCGAAACAGCCAGATTCTGCCTTGTATATTCGTTGAACGTGTCAACAAGACCCTGGCGGGCGTCAATGGTCTGCATGGGCTCATCATCAATCTGTACACCTATGCGCAGGCCGCGTTCAGGGTAGATGTCCTGTGTGGGAAGTATTCCGATGGCCAGGGTCTGGGTCTTCATGTCAATCTCATATTCAAGTGTTGCACCGCCACCTTTTTCATTGCTGGCGGCCATCACATTACTGCTGCCCATGCAGCCCTCACCACGTCCCAGACCGGGAAGGAATATCCAGGCGGCATCTTCAGCATCGGACTTGCGGCTGTACTTGTACGCGGGAATAGAATATTCGTCCGTGGGCTTTGCGCTCAGGTCGTGGTTCACCCTGAACCTGAGTGTAAGCGGATTGGCGTTGCGGTTGGGTATGGACCACTGTGTGTAGCCTATGTGGTTGTCCTGCATCATGCCGCGCCATTTGCCGCCGGCCAGTTCATTGTTGTAGTAGTCGGTCAGACGGCGGTCCTTCTCCATGAGCGCCTCAACGGAGAGCGAATCGCCCAGCGTTGCGTAATTGTATATCTGTGCCACACCGGCACTGCCTACCGCTGGATAGTACACCAGCTGGTAGAAGGCATCCTGGAGTTCACCGGGCAGTTCTGCCTTCAGGTTCTCGCAGCGCGTCACCAGTGACTGCCACATGGCGCTGGTGCGCATAATCTCCTCATAGTTGAAAATGCCCGGATACTGGACCTCGGCCTTGCGCCACAGGTTGTACTTGCTGTATCTTGCAATTATGTCAGCCGTTTCTGCGGCATACTTCTCACCGAATATGCTTGCAGTGAAATTCTCCAGCCACTGCTGTTCTGAACCGGGCTGGTATGCGTCAGGGTTCCAGGCATAGTCCATGATGAAGCTGATGGGCATCTCCTTGGGTTTCAGGTCACCCACGTTGATAAGCCAGATGCGGTCAATACCTGAACGGTATGCAAGATTCAGCTGCTCACGAAGTTTTGGAACGGTAGTGGTGTTCACCCAACGGTCATTCCACGGGCCTCCGTTCATGTCGATGTGGTAGTACAGGCCCAGTCCGCCTTTTCTGGCACGCTCAGCCTCAGTTCCCTTGCGGCGTATGTAACCCCAGTTGTTGTCACAGAAAAGCAGGGTGACGTCATCGGGAACCGTGAATCCGGCATCGTAGTAACGCTGCACCTCAGTGAAGATGGCCCACAGCTGCGGAACATCGGAGGCCTTCTTTCCGGTCACCTTTTCTATGATCCTGCGCTGGCTCTCCACCACCTTGCCCAGTGTCTTTATATTCTCTGCATCGTCACCGTTGCCCATGGCCACGTCACCTTCGCCACGCATACCTATGGTGATTATGTTGTCGTGATCCTTGGCATTCTCTATGCCCTCGGTGAAGAATTTGTCCAGCCGCTCAGGGTTCTGCTCGTAGTTCCACGGCCCCACTTCATCGCGGCGTACGGTGTATTCCTTCTGTGAGCGCATCATAGGTTCATGGTGTGACGTGCCCATCACTATGCCCATGTCATTTGCCACTTTGGGGGACAGCGGATCATCCTCATTGAATGCACTGTTCCACATGGCAGGCCAGAAATAGTTGGCCTTGAGGCGCAGCATGAGTTCGAAAATCCTGGCGTATGCCTTTGAATTCACGCCTCCGAACTGGTTGTTGCACCATCCGCCGAACGACGGCCATTCGTCATTGATGAATATGCCGCGGTACTTGACCTTGGGTTCTCCGTCGGTGTATGTGCCGGAATCGATGAATATGTCATCATGCTGCACAATGGGTGCATCGGCCATCCAGTACCACGGCGAAACGCCTATCTGACGGGACAGTTCGTATATTCCGTATATGGTGCCGCGCTTGTCGCTGCCCAGAATTACCAGTTTCCCGTTATCGGTAAAGAGCAGGTACTGTTCCCATTTTCCCTTCAGCTGCTTTGACTGTTTCCTGTATTTCTTTGCGGCAGAAGAGTTCCTGTCAACCGAACCCACAATTATTGGAGCCTTGTCACTTCCTGTCACGGCCTTCAGGTCCTGGCGCAGGTTGCGTACTGCAATCTTCACGCCCTCCCAGTCATCGGAATCATAAAATACTGTGTCACTGCTGCCGGTAAGCTGCAGTTGTGTGTCATTTGACTTTGTGAATGTCACGAACGGTTCAGCCGCATTCAAAACGCACGGAACCGACAGTGCCAGAACGGCAAGAAATCTGAATCTCATAGCAATAATTTG
>JAKSIS010000081.1 GCA_024398665.1 Bacteroidaceae bacterium | reverse complement strand
GCATCCGGCTGTTCTGACTGCACGACAGGGACAGTCCCTGACTTGTGGGGACTGTCCCTGTTGCACAGGCTGTCATTTTACCGTAATCTTCTGCACAATCTGCCCCGGGTCAACAATTGAAAGTGTGATAACATGCTGGCTGCGGCGGCTGTCCAACGGGAATTCCACCACAAACTCCTTGCGGTTCTCAAGTACCTGAATCTTCCACTCACGTCCCCACTCCTGGAACCTGTTCTCACAGACAACCTGTTCCGAACCGTCCACGCTCACTGCAAAGCAGTTGCTACGGTCATATGCCACAGGCCATAGCGGGACCACGGAAACGCAGACCGAAACCGTCTTCTGGCCATCCTTTATGAAGTCCGATGGAATCTCTATATCCATACTGCCACTGGTATCGAACTCCAGCGGCTGTCCCATCTGCAGGCCCACCCAGTCCGTTCCTATGCCTTCGAGCAGTGTGAACGGTTCTGAAACTTTCAGTCCGGCCAGGTCAATGCGATTTGCAAATTCCGGATGACGCTGGTTGTCTGGCAGGCGGAAACGGGTTGTAGGCTCTTCGACATATTCGGGCAGATTCTGGTACAATGCCGTATATCCCGGGGTAATTTCCGATATCATGCGGTTCCACTTGCCGTCAAGCTGGGTATTGTAACGTTCCAGCAGCCTGTCCAGTTCTCTCACCGCCTGGTTTGCCTGATATGCATACGCCACATTTCCGGTTTCGTGGTTGGCCTGGGCATACAGGAACTTGCGGTTCATCTCATATGCCGAATGCAGGCTGTAGCCCAGCATTTCGAACAGTGAGGGAACCTGTTCGGGGTAAAGTGAATTCTCAATCACATCGTACTGGAAACAAATGTCCTGGTACTCCACAAGACGTTTCTGCGCTGTGCCGGTCTCAAACGAGAAGTCCGTGTCATACAGGCGGCTGTACTCGCGGCTGTCCCACTCCATCTCATAGCCCATGAATTCGGGCTTGCGGTCCCATGCCAGACGGTAGTAATGGTCAAGTATGTTCTGGAACCAAGGTTCATAATCCGATCCCGGCGTATTGAAAATGCCGGCCAGCCAACGGGCCTGCCAGCTGTTTACGTTTTCATAAGTGAAAGCGTCTAGATCATATGCCATTTCCATGAACATGGTCATTTCAATCTCCATGGGTTTGATGTCACCCACGTTGAGCAGCCAGTAGCGGTCACCGCCGCAGGTGTATGCCTTAAGCAATTCTTCATACATGAGCATAGGGGCTGTCGTCGATATCCACAGGTTGTCATGAGGTACGCCGCAGTAACTCAGGTGGTAGTACACGCCGCTGCGGCCGCTGCGCTTCTGCTCATCGGCATTGCTTACGCGCTTCATGTAGCCGTAGTTGTCATCGGGCCATACAAGAGTGATGTCATCGGGCACTTTCAGGCCTGCATCATATATGTCAAGCGTCTCCTTGTAGGGTACGAAAATCTGCTTTATCTGATTTGCTTTCTGTTTCTTGTGCTTTGACAGTATGTTACGCTGCTCATCGAACACCTTCTCAAGCGTACGTGCGCGGTCAGTCGGGTCAGTGCTTCCCTTCATGGCCTCGTCATGCAGGCCGCGCAGGCCGGTGGTGTATATGTTGTCATACTGCGCTGTCTCGCGTATGCGGTCGTCCAGTTTCCTGAGTATTGTGGCTGAATTGGTCTCATAGTTCCATTCACCGTCCCTGGACTTGTCCCACTCGGAAAGGGCGGCATTGTTGAAAAGCAGCGGCTCGCAGTGGCTTGTGGTGATCATGATACCCCACTTGTCCGCCACGACCTGGCTCTCCGGATGACTGTAGAACGCGCCCGTGCAGGAATGCATGGCCGGCGCCAGCATGTTGCCCTTAAGGCGCAGAAGCAGTTCGCACACCTTGTCATAGGTCTTGGGGCCTATATCGCCCAGTTCCGGTTCGAATGTGGTCTCTGCCCAGGTCTTCAGTCCCCAGTCCTCATCATTGATGAATATGCCACGGTACTTTACCGAAGGTTCTCTGCTTGCAAAATTTTCACTGTAGTCCCTGGCCAGACCGGTGTCCCTTACCGGCACATCGGCAAACCAGTACCACGGATTCACACCTATACGCTCACTGATGTGGAACACGCCGTATGCCAGGCCTCTTGCATCGGAACCGGTTATGTATATGTTGTCCCCATCGGTGTCAATGGCATATGTCTCCCACTTTCCGCGCAGTTCCTTGTGGCGGCTGCTGGTCCTGACAGTTGCCAGAATGACATTCTGCCCCTTGCCGTTCTTCGTTGCGACCTGCGGTCTGAGACCTGTCACGCGCTCGATATCACAGGAAAAGACCTGCGCAACGTGTGCGGCCAGTGCCGGTTCCTTGGGGTTATATACTATTGTGGCTTTTCCAAGATCCACTGCGCTGGCGGCAGAAATCCACAGAACCATGACTGCTGACAATATGACTTTCCTCATTCCTATAAGTTTTTCTGCAAAGATAGCGTTTTTCTGACAGGGACAGTCCCTATTTGACAGGGA
>JAKSIS010000080.1 GCA_024398665.1 Bacteroidaceae bacterium | reverse complement strand
GCAAGCAAGTGCGGAAGGTACTTTCTGCTGAAGGCCCCGAAGTCCGATGCCGGCATTCATCTGGCCATGCTGAAGCGTGAGTACGAACTGTCTGCCGGCTGTTCGCATCCGTTCCTGATTCACACGTTCACGTATGAACCGGACAGCCCCATAGGCCCCTGCATTGTCATGGAGTATGTCGATGGCCGTAACCTGCGTGATTTCCTCAAGGAGAAACCGTCAAAGTCAATGATGAGGCGCGTGTTCGCCCAGATACTGTCAGCCGTGGGCTACCTGCACAAGAATGGCATAATACACAATGACCTGAAGCCGGAGAACATACTTGTGAACCGTTCTGACAACGATGTCCGCATAATTGATTTCGGCCTGTCCGATGATGACGCGCACTACATGATACGTACTCCAGGCCTGTCACCTTATTATTCATCGCCCGAGCTCCGTGCCGTGGCCCGTGGTGACAAGGCCGTGATTGATGCCCGCAGTGACATATTCTCGCTTGGCGTGATAATGCGTGAGATGTTCGGCCACAGGTACAGGACCGTTGTGGCCCGATGCATGAAGCTGCAGCCGGAACGGCGTTTTCAGGATACCGATGCACTTTCACGTGCCATTTCCCGTCATGACCGCATGCCTGCTGTCATAGCCATGGTGCTTGCAGTGCTTGCGGTTGCCGCAGGCCTTGTCTGGGGGCTTGGCAGAATACATGAACTGCAATCCACGGTTGAAATGTACGAACAGGCCGAAGCCGCCAGGGAAGAGACTTTGAATGCATTGAAGTCACAAGTCGAACATTGGGCTACCACCGAAGGTGACAGCATAATGACTGTTATTGAGCATGCAGCCAGCTACTCTGAACTGAGCGATGGAATAATGGAGTACAATACCCTGTATCTGGCAATGCGCGAAAGCATACTTTCACAGTGCGATGAATTCATGGCTCCGGTGCTTGAATCGTACATCATTGGTAAGGCCAACATTCTGAATGACCGCTACCAGACGGCACTGGAGTCGGTCGGTAAGCGCATGCAAAAACAATAGGGCGAAAAAAATAGGGCGACCCGTTGGGGACAGTCCCTGCACAACGGGGACTGTCCCCATTGTGCGCCATAGCGCAAAATAACGCAATAAGTATTTGCAAATCTGCTCCGTGAATTATACATTTGCCACATAATACCAACTTTTAATACCATTTTACTGATGAACAATGAAAATCAATGCTGTAAAAAACAGCGCACATTGGAAGAAGAGAGTGAAGGCAAGAACAGGTTCATTGACCTGACACGGGACTATGGCTTCAAAATCGTACTGGCCGATGAGAGCCATCCGCAACTGATGCTGGGGTTCCTGAATGCGGTCATTCCGGAGCGCAGGATTGTATCGGTACGGTTTCTGAATACTGAACTGCTGCCATCGGAGGAGAATGATCACCGCGCATGCTGTGACGTGCTCTGCATTGACAGCGATGGCAACCGCTTCCTTGTCGAGATGCAGAAGGAGCCGTATGATTGTTTTTCGGACAGGCTGATTGTCTACTCCGGCAGCCAGTTGGATCATCTGCTCAGGCGGGGTGAACCTTATACCAAGGTCCGGTCGCTGTACGTGATAAGCGTGCTTGGCGGATATCTGAAGGTGGAGGATGAGGATACGCCACGCAAGGATTCGCTTCTGCGGCGCGCGGAGTTCCGTATGAACGACAGCGGCAAAATGCTGACAGACAAGGTCAATTTCATCTTCCTGCAGTTGCCTGCGGCAAATAGGCCAACTGATGATGTGGCATTCATAGAGAAGTGGGCATGGTACGTACGCGAGATGGTAAATTACAAGGAGAAGCCTGCGGGACTGGATCCGTACTTCGATCGTCTGTTCGAGGCTTCGATGCGGGACAATATAGAACAAGGCAAATTATCAATATACGACAAGATGATACGGGATGAAATACAGATAGCGGCAGAACGCGAGTATGCCGTGCGCGAGGGCCGTGCAGAAGGCCGTGCAGAAGGCCGGGCAGAGGGCCGGGCAGAGGGCCGGGCAGAAGAAAAGTTGGAAACTGCCAGAAAGTTCAAACAGGCAGGAACCGACCTTGAGCTCATAACGCAGTGTACGGGGCTCACCATGGAACAGGTGCTTGCTTTGTAAGCACTCGTTCAGACAATTATTCTTGCACAGCCGCAACAGCTCATAAAAGATAGTGGTAACTGTAACAATAAAGAGCCCGAATAATCGGACTCTTTATTGAATGGATTGAAGTGACAACCAGTTCAGGCTGTTCACTCTTCAGTTTCATCCTTGTCATTGACCCTGATGAACCTGTCGGTCAGTTTGGACAGGACGACAATGGCAAGCACAAGGATAACGTCAATGTAGTTGTTGTTGACTATGAGTCTTGTCACAAGAAATGCCACGCAGGCTACCAGCAGTATAATGCAGATTATTGCCGGCCAGTTTCTTTTTTTCTCAGCCATAACAGTGTCGTTTTAACTTTCAGTGGCGGCTTCAAGCTTCTTTCTCAGAATGAACATGATAAGACCGGCTATTACGCACAGG
>JAKSIS010000008.1 GCA_024398665.1 Bacteroidaceae bacterium | reverse complement strand
AATTATCTCGTCAAAAGGTCATGAACTTTACCAAGTTATTTTTTAACCATTACTAAGTATGGAACAGGAAAACAAAGATAACAGCATGGAGAAAAAGGCTGAGGATAAAATGGATAATTTGCAGGATGAGGTAAAGAAACAGTCATCCATTTTGAAAAAGTTGTATGATCTGATAGTTACTGGTTTTAAAAAGTTCAAAAAGGCATGGCTTACAGTTACGGCACTAGGTGTTATTATTGCAGGTGTGCAATTATGGAGAGATATTAAGAAACCGAGCCTTTCTGTGGAGTTACAGCAGATAATTGATAAAAACAGACTGGATGGAGAATATCTGCTTCCTGACAGCATGAACAAATATAAAGAAGTTGAACAACTTTATAAAGTACAGAACAAAATAGAAAAGTCATATGCGGTATTGCAGAAGTATCCAGATTATTTGGATCAGATAACCAGGAAAGATTTTTTCAGAAAAAATGAGGCAATAGATTATTTAAAAGAGTTCTTAATATATTCAGAGTATAAGACGAAAGTGGTTAATGAAACGAAAGTTGATTGTTTCACAGGTATCAAACAAATACATTCTTCAATGAGTGAGGATGAAAATGGTGTATCGAAGTATTTGGTTGATATTAAGATGCTAGATGATATTGCGGATAAACTGTTAGAAGAAAGAGCAATGGATTCTATTATCAATGTGTATGTAAATGATATTATGAGTAAGGTTTCAGTTGAGGATGGAAATATAGACTCAAGAGAAGAGAGAATAATACGAAAGAATGCTAAGAAAATACGAAGGGTTATGTCTGGATACAAAGATTATGCTGCATTCTATACTAATGTATATAAGGAATTCCAAATCATGATAAATGCAAGATTGAAGGAAATAAAGACAGAAGTGGATGAAGGTACATATAGGGAATAATAAGAGGATAATGTGCGTGTATTGCGGAATGTTGAGTAGATTTGCAAAATGTAAAACGGTTATTATTAAAATCTTTATAAACGAAAATTGCTGAGATATGAAAAGAATTGTTCTGCTGTTTCTGGTTTTTGTTTCTGTTGCCGGTTTGTTTACGTCATGCGACAAAGAGAAGGAAGACGGAGGGTATTCACAGATTGTCGGATCGTGGGTTTACTGTGAAGGCGATGTAATGAAACATATAACGGATCCTGCAGAGAGATATTCTGAGAAATATGTGTTTGAAAAGAATGGTAGGTTTAAAAAAACAAGTAAGGCTTATAGTTGGGGGCCTAATTACACAAATATAAAAACTTATGTAAGCAGTGTAGAAGGTTCATATACAGTCGATGAGAATAAAAACGGAACGTTTTTGTATCTGAATTTTGATGATGGAAGGAGTTGGACACGTCTTATTGTATCAATTACGAAAACGAATTTGACATATATGGATTTGAGTGACGGTAGAACTATTACATGGACAAAGTTCAATTATTGAGCTGAAGATGATTTGAAATGTGATATATGTCCTGATGATATGATGTCATCGGGACTTTTTTTGTATTGGTGTGATTGGATTTTCGGATAGATAGTGAAATGGGAGATGAGCGGTGCAGTGATGTCACCGCTTTTCATTTTTGAGGTTGTAGGTCATGTTGTACTGCATGATGTCTTCCATAAGGAGGAAGAGAAGGATATGCAGAAGGGCACTGTTGCAGGTAAGGCGGGCCTGGGAGTGGCAGTAGGAATGTATTGTTAGGGCATCAGTGTCCGTGTAGTTCTTGAGGAAGAGGTAGAGACGGAGGTCTGTGTCCGGGTGGATGTCCGTTAGGGTGACGTTGTAGAGGGTCATTTGGTAGTGTTTGTGGATGTGTTGGTTTGGGTGGTTTGTGTGAAGGGGGTTGTACCGACGGCGAAGTATTCTATGCCGCCTGACTTGTAGTCGGTTATGGGGTGTCCGTCTGTGTCGTATTTGAGGGGCTGACCGGTGATGGAGTCATACATCTGGGGGTTGAAGACGTAGCCCTTGTAAAGGCAGTACTTCTTGAAGCGTTTCTTGAACTCGTTGGGAGAGACGTACTTTCTCTGTTGGGGGTCCATGGTGAAGTAGGAGTCCTGGAGGTCTCTTCTTGGTAGAGGGGTATTGAGTTTTGAGGGGTCGGAGAAGTATTCGTCGGCCCAGAGGATGAAGCTTTCGGTGATCTCCTGTCTTAATCTTCTTTGGTCGATGCGGTCTCTTGGGGCCTGTATGACACCATAGGTAAGGTAGAGCTGTATGCAGTTGGCAACAAGGTTCCATGTTAAGTTCCACTGGTCAAAGTCCCATTCAGAGAAGAAGAGGCAACCGAAGTCATCGGCAGGCTTGTGATTGGAGTTGTAGTAGTCGGAGAAGGCGATTATCCATTGGCGGTCCTCGAAGCTGGAGCCGTCACCCTTTATTGCATGGTTGGTTGGAATGTAGAGCTTGGGGGAGGTCCTGAAGGGGAAGGTTATTCTTTCCTTGCCCTTGTAGTTGACGGTCCAGTCTCCTGTTATGTTTGGAAAGAGGAACTCGAAGTTGAAGCTCTGCAGGACATCGTCGATGAAGACAAGCCTGGTCTTTTCGGTGACATCGTTCCAGATGAACTGGTCTTCAAGGATATCCCTCTTCTTTCCGTTTATGTAGGCTATTGTCGTTATGTGGCGCATGAGCTCACCGACGAGGCTCTTGCCGGAGCGTCCATTGCTTTCACCGACCTCACTCTGGCGGCCGTCCATGGCTATGACTGCACGGGCGACGTTGGGGTCCTTGGCATCCATGGCCATGTAGCCGATGGCCGTGAGTTTGGAAAGAAGATGAAGGGTGTTGTCACGTTCGTCATCCTCGGTGTAGTCATCCGGGTTCTTTTGCCAGGCAAAGTTGGAGGCGTTGATGAGAAAGCGCAGGAAGTGGCAGTTCTTGCCTTGGTCGGTTAATTGGACGAGGTAGTCTGTTTTTGTTGTGTCTGTGTCCGGTTGTTCCGTTTCCTGTTTGGTGATGGTCAGGAGGGGGCCGAGGTATTTGGCGGGTATGTGCTTTCTTCTTTCCTGCCATACCTGGTGGTTGATGGAGGAGTAGGAGAGCTGCTCGACACGTTCTCTTGTTACCTTCCAGCAGGAGTTCTCGAAGTAGAACAGCTGGCAGTCGCGCTGGGGCTCAAGGAAGGAGGGCTCTATGAAGGCGAGCATGGAGAGCTTGTCGGGGCCAAGGTACTGGACGGAACCTTTGAGAAGGAGTTCCATTACTCTTGTGGGGCAGTTGAGTTCTGCGAACTGGAGGACGAAGTCCCTTGCATCTGAGGACTGGATGTTACGTACGAAGGGGTGATCAACCTGTATGTAATTGAAGGTGCCGTTGTCAAGGCGGTAACGTCCGAAGCCGCGGTTCTGAAGGAAGCGTCTTGCGTTGACGTAAGAGTAGTTGACATCGGTCTTTTCGATGCCGTTTCTGTCGATGTAGGTCCTTTCCTCCCAGAACTTCTCGTCATCGTCGAAGGGCTGGGCGGAGACGGGGTCGCCGTTTTCGTTGATGCGGTACTTGTGGCGGCCGAAGAGGAACTCGGGCATCTCCTGCAGGTCTTCCTTGTGAAGCCTTGAAAAGGAGGCCACTGAGTCAAGGCCCCAGATCTCTTCGAGCTTGTGGTCAGACCATGAGGTTATCTTGTAGAGGGTGGAGAACTTGCCCTGAAGGCTCTTGGTGTTGATGAGCATGTCAAGGTCCTCTTTGAAGGCATCCTCGTGGCCCTTGAGGGAGCCGGCAAGAAGGTCGTCTATGCCCTTATCGTCACCTATGCGGTTTATGTGGCCGATGTATATCTCTACATAGAGCTCCTGGTTCTTTAGCGATCTCATGTACTCCTTGTAGTTCCTCGCGGCATAGAAGAAGTTGCGGGGACGCTTGGCTATGTCCTCGTTCAGGCGCTTTTCATGGGAGAGGTCGTTCCAGTCGGCATCCATCAGGAAGACCACCTCGCGGACCTGAAGGTCACGAATTATGCGCACCAGATCCTCGGGAAGGGAGCCTCTATAGCCGAGGTTCATGATGCCGGAGACGGCAATGGAGGGTATGCCGTGCTTCGATGCCTTCTCAGCCTTCTTCTCCCCTTCCTGGATGAAGAGGCGGGGGATGGGGGTCCTTTCCTTGTACATCTTCCTTATCCTTTCCGGAATGTATATCGGTGTACCGCTGCCGGCGGGGGACTTGTACTTGTAGGGCTTGCCGTTACGGTCAAGATGGGCATCCGGATACTGCCAGCGCACGCGGAAATAGGCAGAGGCAGAACGCTGGGAGTGTTTCTTGTCCTTTCGTTCGTAGATGACGGGAAGGCCGTCAAGGTCGTAGTACTCGATGATGGCGTCATCGCCGTCCACTATCTCATCGAACTCGTTCACTGATCCCGCCCGGAAGGTTCTTGTATGGAACACTGTGGAGGTGTCCGTTGACGAGTACACGCTAGCCTCCACATCCTTTTCCGTAAGGCCGGATGAAAGAAGCATGCGGTGACAGAACGGTTCATCCGCCTTCGGTGTACGCCCCACGTCCTGCACTTTGGCGGGCGGCTCCAGATCAATGGAGAACTGGCGGGCCAGCTCATGTATGGCGGCCTGAAAGTCCATGCCCATGCCCTTCATTAAGAAGGTCACAGCGGAGTTACCCTTCATTTCCTGGCATGACCAGCACATGAAGATGCCCTTTGCCGTGTCGAACGTGAACTTCCCTTCAGCCCTGCAGAGCGGACAGTCACCCTTCCAGGTGTGGCCGGTGCGCGGTTCAGAGAGGGTTATGTGGTTTCTTATTACATCGAGCAGGTGGCCGTCGGCCGTTTCCTTGACCTTCTGGACAAGGAGGTTGTCTATTCGTTCCCCCATGACGTCAGGAGAGATTGGTTAATGAATCGGTTTTAAAACGACAAATACGACAGAAGGGAGGATTTTACTCCCCCCAGATGGTCCATATTCTATCCTTTGGAATATGGTAGCGTGAGGTGAAGAGATCCTCGACTCGGGTCTTTACCTCGAAGGGGATGTTGCGGTAATCGCGCAGGTGCTGGTAGTAAGTGGTGCGGCACGGGTTGCCGAAGATCTCGGAAAGGGACTGTCTTAGCTCCTTCTGGAACTGCTTTGGAACCGCGTCCACGGCTCTCTGGCATGAGTAGTGCAAAATGTTCTTCTTCATATGTGTTTATAAAATGTTTGACTCCTCCGGCTTCAGGGGGAACGCCTTCCGCCCCATGGGCTAAAGTGTTTAGGGAATAGACAGTTTGAAATTAAAACCTAAATCGGTTGAAAAAATCAAAGCCTAAACATTGTACACTTGTCCGTTTTTTGCGTACATTTGTGCGTTATTTATAAACACATGAGCAAATATCATTAAAAAACAGGGTATTTGCAAGAAAATTGATAAATAATTATCAGTGGAATATGGACAGCGTAAAGACAAGACTGGAGAACCTGGCATCGGAACTGGGCATGGGACTCAGCGCCATAGGTTTGAAAATCGGCCTCTGCTCATCGACCCTTCAGGCGACGAAGAACTCGAAGAACGGCATACCGTCGGAGTATCTGAGGATGATAGCGGAAGAGTTTCCGCAGATCAACATGGAGTACATGGTCACCGGGAAGGGAAACATACTTAAGACCGATTTGGGGAAGAAGGAAAGGAAGGAGGAGATCCTGAAGAAGATAGAGAAGATGGGGATGGATATTGTGGAGCTGAAGAAGGAAGTGAGGGATATGGAAGTTTAACCGTAAAGCATAAGGAAAGAAGAAATGAGGTAGAAAAGGAGCATTGAAGTAAAAGAAAAAATGAAGAGAAGATGAAGGAAACCGTCGGAAATAAGGAAATGATGAAGGCTTCGGTAGCATTGGAGAAAGCAGACCGAAAGCAGGCCGATGGGTTTTCCGGCAAAAATTACCAGAACAGAAAAATCACGCTCCTGACTTTATAAAAGTTGATTTCGGGCTTCAAGGAAATGTGGGGCTGGCTCACTCCGCCAGGTACCTCAAGAAAGAAGAGAACCAGTCATTTCTGGCCGGTTCTCCTTTTTTATATTGATTCGTCATTTGCAGACCTGGGGTATGAGCGGGTCAGCCACGGTGTCACCCAGGGAACTGGCTGTGGTCAGATGGTAGCAGGCCTTGTCGTCATCGCCCCTGCGCATGTAGCAGACTCCGGTAAGGCGGTGTATTTCGCCGCTGTCGGGGTAGGTCGAAACAAGTTCCAGCAGAATGGGCAGCGCCTTTTCATATTCTCCAACCCTGAGCAGCAGGCTGCCTTTTTCCAGAATCAGGCTGGAGTCAGCAGGTTCAATCTCAATGGCACGGTCAATGTCAGCAAGAGCGGGTTCGTACAGTTTGGCCTTGATTTCCACCTGTTCGCGAAGAAGATAGAAACGGGCGCTCATGTTGTAGCTGCCCAGAAGTTCCTCATACTTGTTGTAATCACCTACAGCTTCACGGTTCAGCCCCATCTCCTCCTTGTGCAGTGCACGTTCCAGCAGTACGGACGCAGCCTGGCGAGGCATGGGGGTGGGGTATTTCATCAGGGCTGAATCGAGCAGCGCCAGACCCAGTTCCGCACTGCCTCCCATCTGCCTGTTTATGGAATAGCAGAACATGTAGGTGTCCGGTGATGCCAGACTGGTGGAATTGAGTCTGACAAAGCTGTCGTAGGAATCCTGATAGCGCTTCATGGCGTACAGTATGTTGCCTTTCAGCTGGTAATACTGGGGCTGGTCATTTATTTCCAGGGCCTTGACTGTTTCATCCAGGGCCTTGTCAAGAGTCCAGTCCGACGGGTGGGCCTGTCCTTCGACAATGCAGTTGTAAATAAGGCTGGCGTAGTCACAGTGGAAACGGTCGCGGTCATCGGCTCCGGCTTTTTCGATGGACTGTTCTATGTACTGTATACCGCGCTCAAAACTGGTGCTGTCAGTTTCGAGAATGAGATACGAACCCATGTTGAACAGTCCGTCAGGGTTGTCGGGGAACTGGTAAAGGAAATCTTCCAGCAGACGGCAGTAGTCAGAGGACAGAAGCGTGCTCTGCTTCATGATGACATATGCAAGGGCCTGGTCCGGGTCCTGAGGCAGTGACTTGCGTATTGATATGTCCTGATAAGCCCTGGTGTCAAGTGACATGGCGGCAATCTGTATGTTGCTTACGAAATTGGCGTCAAGCAGATAAGTGCACGCGTCACCGTCCTGACCTTTCTGGACAATTCCAACCACGTCACCGTCTTCGTCAAAGACCGGACAGCCTGTGTACTGTTCCTGCCATGGGGCGTCAAGTGTGTAGTAGAAACGTTTTCCTGCAATTTCCTGGCAGGTGCGGACTTCCATGCCTACAGTCTGCGGCTTGCGGTCACGGGTATATGGCAGCAGCCTGACATCGGACTTTTCCGTGGCCTGAGCGTTTGACAGCGGCACGGCGCACAGTTTCTTGTCAGGAGTGACTGAGAAGCGTACCACGTCATACATGTCATCGGCCCCCAGCACAATATTGACGGGACGTGATGTGCCAGCGGCGTCAATGGTCACGGCGCTGGCCGCACCGGCAAGAATGCTGCGGTCAGTGATGCCCGTTCCATTCGTGTCGATGAAGAAGCCGCGGCTGCGGCCGGTTTCCTGACCGTCCTGGTCATATGCCACAATCTCAAATACCGAATTGACGGCTTTTTTCACCCATTTGGGTTCCTTTGCCTGGGCGGCCGCTGAAAACAGCAGCAGGGCTGCCGTCATGATGGCGTGTCCTGTCAGTCTCATTCCATTCTCTGCTTTACAATTTCATATATCAGTATACCGGCAGCCACGGAAACGTTAAGTGACTGTATCTTGCCCAGAATGGGAATCTGCACCCATTCGTCACACAGGGCAAGGTGTTCCTGCGGGATGCCCCTGTCTTCTGCACCCATTATGAGGCATATGGGCCCGTCATACTTTCCCTTCGTGTAGCTGAGATTGCCTTTCTCCGTAGCTCCGGCAATGCGTATGCCGCAGTCCTTGAGATACCTTATGGTACGGGTTATCTGGTTCTCACGGCATACGGGCAGCGTGTGCAGCGCTCCGGCCGATGTCTTTACGGCATCGGCATTGACGCTGACGCTGTTCTTTGAGGGGATGATCAGAGCATCGACCCCGGCGCATTCGGCGGTGCGGGCTATGGCTCCGAAATTGCGTACGTCAGTCACGCCGTCCAGTAGCACGAAGAACGGATTGCGGCCTTCCTCGAAAAGGGTGGGGACCAGGTCCTCGACATGGCTGTATGTGATCTGGGTGGTATACGCAATGACGCCCTGGTGGTTCTTGCGCGTTATGCGGTTCAGCCTTTCAACGGGAACACGCTGCACGGGAATGTCCAGACCGCGTATGGCGGCAAAGAGTTCACGGGACAGTTCGCTCTGCAGGTCTTTCTTGACAAGCAGCTTGTCAATTTCCTTGCCGGCTTCAACGGCTTCAATCACGGCACGTATGCCGAATATCATTTCATCTTCCATTGTTGTCAATAAGTGCTTTTGCGTTGTCTATTGCCGCCTGCGTGAGTGTAGCACCGCTCATCATGGACGCTATCTCCATGACGCGTTCATCGGGGCCCAGCATGGATATGCCGGTGCGGGTGGCATTGGATTCATCGGTCTTGAAGACCTTGTAATGGGTCTGTCCTATGGCGGCTATCTGCGGCAGATGGGTTATGGCAAGCACCTGTCGTCCGTTCTGCGACATGCGTTTCATAAGAAGCGCCATCTTTTCAGCCACAGCACCGGACACGCCGGTGTCTATTTCGTCAAAAATGATGGTGGGCAGCATGCGCGCACCGGCCATGAGTGATTTTATGGAGAGCATGACACGGGCTATTTCGCCGCCCGATGCCACAGCTTCAATGTCCTGCATGGGCACGGATGTGTTGGCTGAGAACATGAACCTTATGTCATCATGTCCGTGCATGCTGTAAGCGCCTGATTCCGATATGCATATCCTGAACTGGACGTTGGGAATGCCCAGCGGTACAAGAAGTTCCCGTATGTCCTTTTCAATTGATTCCGATGCGCTCTTCCTGGCTTTGGTCAGGGCTGCTGCGGCCTTTTGAAGGGCTGTATCGGCCTTTTTCAGTTCAGCGCCCAGCTCATTGATCTCATTCTGGCAGGAATCTGCGCGGTCAAGGCGTGCGCGCAGGTCAGCGGCAAGCGCCAGAAGCCCTGCTATGCTGTCCCTGCCGTGCTTCTTTTCCAGCGAATAGATAAGGTCCAGACGCCCGTTCACGAAATCCTGGCGCTGTGAATCGAAACAGACTGATTCCTGTGCGTCACAGACTGATTCCGCTATGTCCTTGAGTTCGATGAGACAGCTGTCGGCGCGGTCATGCAGTTCTTTTGCCTGAGGATAGTTGGCCGATGCCTGACGCAGCGCTGAAACGGCCTGCCTGAGGTCCTGCAGTATGCCGCCCTCGTCACCGTCCAGAAGTCCTGATGCCATGTACAGGTCATGCTTGATTTCTTCAGCATGTTCCAGAACGGAAGATTCCTGCTCCAGTTCATCCTGTTCGCCGTCAATGAGACGTGCGCTCTCAAGACCTTCAAGCTGGAAAGACAGGTAGTCACGTTCAGCGTTGTCCCTGTCAGACTGCGCACGCAGCTCCTCCAGGCGCCGGCTTACCGAACTGCGGTGCCGGAATGTCTCCCGGTAGCTTTCAAGAAGTTCATGGTCGCCGGCAATGGTGTCAACAACTTCAAACTGGAACTGCTGGGTGCCCAGGGCCAGATTGCGGTGCTGTGAGTGTATGTCAATGAGCGCGCTGCCCAACTCTTTCAGCTGGGACAGCTGTACCGGCGTGTCGTTTATGAACGCGCGGCTCTTTCCGGCCGCTGACAGTTCGCGCCTCAGTATGGTGTCACACGGATCCCAGTCAAGACCGTTTTCAGTGAAGAACGGTTCAAGACCGTAACCGGAAATTGAAAAGTGTCCTTCAATGGTGCAGCGGTCAGCGCCCTGGCGCAGCTGGCTCAGGTCCGCCCTGGCTCCGAGAAGAAGGTTCAGGGCACCCAGTATTATGGATTTGCCGGCGCCGGTCTGACCGGTCATGACAGAAAAGCCGTCATGGAATTCCATGTCCAGGCTTTCAATCAGCACGAAATTTGTAATGTGGATTGATTTAAGCATCAGTGCATGTTCTTTATGGCATCAAATTCAGTCATCAGGGACGGATTGATTTCAGTAAGAAGGTCCGATACCTTTTCCTTCTCCTTGTCCATACCCTTGGAATAGATGTTGAGAAGTTCGTCCTTCTTTATTTCAGTGAACAGCTGGGTCAGGACCGATGTGCTCTTGGCCTCACGGGCCTTTGCAAGCAGCTCCAGGCTTTCAGTGATGGTGGCGCGGCCGCGGTCTGCGTTTGCGGCCATGTCGTCAAGCCCCTTGCGGTGGTAGTCGTACTGAAGCTGGCGGAACGGTGCAAGTGTGCCGTTCATGTAGTCGCTGATTATGTCACAGCGGCTCTTGTTGCTGTCAAATGAGCGCCAGCCCGTTCCAAGGGACTGTGATCCTGCTGCCAGGCTTTCAGCTTCGCGCAGTATTTCAGTTCCTCCGTTCAGTGACATCGTGTCAAAGTCCAGGCCGGTGATGAGCAGGCAGTAGAATGCGAAAACCGCAGTCAGGTTGCTGCTGACATTGCCCGGAGAATACTCCATGCGGTCCTGTTCTGTATATGAGAAGTTCACGTCAGGGTCATGGAAACTGAAAACGGTCGTCATGTAGCTGGAATTGTATACCGGACGGCTGCTCTGCACGGTCAGGTCACATTCCATGGCGCCGGTCTGCGGATTGTAGGTGTTCACATTCAGGTTGAAGCTGCATATTATGCGTTCGTTTTCTTTGAACCTGTAGTCTGTCCAGGTCTGGCTTGAAAGGAAGGAGTTCAGTTCCGATTCAAGAGAGTGGAAGACGTCCTTGTCCGTACCCTGTATCTTCGATGTGTTGACGGTGAGCGACGCCTTGATCTCCTGGGCGGCGGCACTGACCGGCATAAGAAGGAAAAGCAGGCAGAACAGCAGTCCGGCCAGTTTGCTTACAATGGCCTTTGCCACGTCCCGCTTGGACTGCAGGGGCAGGGATGTGCTGCCTTCAGCGTCAATCAGGGTCACCTTGTTGGTGTCATATCCGAACCCGGCGCCTTTGTCACGCAGCGAATTCAGTACAATGAAGTCCAGATTCTTGCGTTCCAGCTTGCCGCGGGCGTTGGAGAATTCGTCATCGGTCTCAAGGGCAAAGCCCACCATGCGCTGGTCAGGCCTTTTTATGGCGCCAAGACTTGCGGCAATGTCTTCAGTGGGTTTCAGCGTGAGTGTGATTTCACCCTTGCGCTTGATCTTTGACGGACTGGTTTCAGCAGGTGTGAAATCCGCCACGGCTGCGCACAGTATGGCGGCATCGGACTGGGGAAAATGCTCCATTGCCGCCTGGTACATTTCATGGGCCGATGTCACGTCTATGCGGCGTATTGAAGGATTGACGGTCTTGAGCTGCACCGGACCGGCAATGAGTGTGACTTCAGCACCGCGTGCGGCACACTCCTCGGCCAGGGCGAATCCCATCTTGCCGGTCGAATGGTTGCCTATGAAACGTACCGGGTCAATCTGTTCATGTGTCGGGCCCGCAGTTATGAGAACTTTTTTTTTTGAAAGGTCCTGATTCTGTGAAAAGAACTCTTCCAGCACGCGGACTATGTTTTCAGGTTCCTCCATGCGTCCCTTGCCCACAAGCTGGCTGGCAAGTTCGCCGCTGGCCGGTTCTATGATGATGTTGCCTATGCCGCGCAGGGTCTCGATGTTCCGCTGCGTGACAGGGTGGAGGTACATGTCCAGGTCCATGGCCGGAGCTATGAAAACCGGAGCTTTCATTGAAAAGTAGGTCGTGGCCAGCATGTTGTCAGCAACGCCGCAGGCCATTTTCCCCAGCGTTGATGCGGTACATGGCGCTATGAGCATGGCATCGGCCCAGCAGCCCAGGTCGACATGACTGTTCCATGTGCCGTCACGTCCCGAGAAGAATTCGCTTACAACGGGTTTGCGTGTCAGGGTGGACATGGTGAGCGGAGTTATGAATTCCTTTGCTGCGGGAGTCATGACCACCTGGACTTCAGCGCCGCCCTTTATGAGCAGCCTGACCAGAAATGCGGACTTGTAGGCGGCTATGCTGCCTGTCACGCCAAGAACTATATGTTTTCCTTCAAGCGGACCTGCCATTATCTGGACTGTAATTTGATTCTTGTAAGGACCTGTTTGGTGTTCAGTGCGAAATCACCCTGCAGTATCCATGAATAGTATCCCGGATCACGCCTGAACACTTCCGTGACGGGCATGTCCTTGTATTTTCCGAAATTGAAGACCTCCTGGCCCTTGTCATTGCGGACAATGCGGCCTGCAAAGTCAACGTTTCTGGTAAAGGAAGAGAACTGTGAAAGCCATTCCATGTCATTCTGCAGTTCGGGGTAGCGGTCCAGCTGTGCCTGGAGCACTTCATAAGTGGCGCGGGTGTCACCGTCAGCGCTGTGGGCGTCAGTAAGGTCCTTGCCGCAGTAAAGTTTGTAGGCGGCGGTCAGGGTGCGCTGTTCCATCTTGTGGAAAATGACCTGCACGTCAATGAAACGGTGGCGGTTCAGGTCAATGTCCACTCCTGCACGCAGGAACTCTTCAGCCAGCAGGGGTACGTCGAAACGGTTCGAATTGAAACCGGCTATGTCGGACCCTTCAAAGTCACGGGCTATCTCCTTTGCCGATTCCTTGAAAGTGGGGCAGTCGCGGACATCGTCATCAGTGATTCCGTGTACGGCTGTAGACGCTTCAGGAATGTGCATTTCGGGGTTGATGCGCAGGGTGCGCATGGTCTCGTTGCCGTTGGGGAACACCTTCAGGTAGGATATTTCCACAATGCGGTCATGAACGATGTCTGTGCCTGTCGTTTCCAGGTCAAAGAACACCAGCGGGTTTTTGAGATTCAGTTTCATCAGTCGTTCAGAACCATTGGCATGAGAAGCATGAGCAGACTTTCGCCTTCATTCTGCTCATTGGGAACTATTACGCCGGCGCGTGAAGGATCAGCCAGCTGTATGGTGATTTCCTGACCGGGAATGTTTCCAAGTATGTCAATGAGGAAGTTTGCCTTGAAACCTATGCTCATGCTGACACCCTCATACTGGCAGGCCAGAGTTTCGTTGGCCGATGTGGAGAAGTCTATGTCCTGTGCTGAGATGGATATCTGGCTGTCCTGTATGCGAAGCTTTACAAGACCGCTGCTTGCCGGCGAGAATACCGACACGCGGCGCAGGGCGTTGATCAGGGTCTGGCGGTCAATGGTCAGACGGTGAGGGTTGTTCTGCGGAATGACCGATGCGTAGTTGGGGTAACGGCCGTCTATGAGGCGGCAGACCATGCGGAATTCGGGCAGTGAGAAGCGGGCTATGCGGCTGTCGAATTCAACTGTGATGGTTTCAGCGTCCTTTCCTATGAGCGAACGGAAAAGTGATGCGGGCTTCTTTGGGAGTATGAACGATGACTTGCCTTCAGTCTTCACGGCGGCGTTCTTGCAGCATACAAGCTTGTGTCCGTCCGATGCTACAAATGTTGCGCCCTGGTCGTTTATGTCAAAGTAGATGCCGTTCATCACGGGACGGAGTTCGTCATCAGCGGTGGCGAATATTGTGCGCATAAGGCCTTCAGACAGGATTGTGGCGCCTATTTCCAGATTTGTGGCACCTTCCTGGAGAACTGCGGGGGTGGGGTATTCGTCAGCGTTCTGGCCCACCATCCTGTATTCTCCGTTCTGGTACTTGACTACTGTCTCATAGTTGCTGTCATTGATCTGGAACTTGAGCGGCTGCTCGGGAATTTCCTTGAGTGCGTCAAGAAGCGTTCTTGCGTGCAGGGCAATCTGGCTGTTTCCGTCATTTTCTGCAAGTTCTATGACTGTTTCAAGTGTGGTGTCATTGTCAGCTGCTGTGACAATGAGCTTTCCGTCCTCAATGCGGAACAGGAAGTTCTCGAGGATGGGGTAAATCGACTTGGGATTGATAACGCGGCTGATAGCCTGCAAACGGCTTGAAAGCGCCGAACTGGATACTGTAAAATTCATATGTCTTTTTCTTTTCTGTTTTTGTTCTGCCCGGTGCGGCACCCGCGTGTGTGCAGGCGCGCAATACCTTTTACAAAGTTAAACAAAAAAGCCCCCGGTTCAAAATTTATGGCATGAAAAATGTTTGCAGTAAGGATGGAAAAACGTAAATTCGCGGACATAACGAAAAAAGCTATTTGAAAATGGAAATAACAGGAAAGATCATTGCAGCCCTTGAACCCAGAACCGGAACGGCCAAGGCATCGGGCAATCCGTGGAAAATTCAGGAATTCGTACTTGAAACGGTAGGCGAGCAGTATCCCAAGAAAATGATGTTCAATATTTTCGGTGAAGACAAGATACAGCAGGCCGCTTTGAACATAGGTGATGAGGTTGTGGTAAGTTTCGACATAAACGCACGTGAATACAACGGCCGCTGGTACAATGACATCCGCGCATGGAAGGTAAGCCATGACGTGAACGGCGCAGTTCCCGCAGCCCAGCCCTTTGCCGCAGCCCCTGCTGCAGCTCCGGATCCCTTCGCAGCATCGAACGAAAAGGATGACCTGCCGTTCTGAGTGGTGCGCAAGTGTCACAGGAAAAAAAGGAAAGGCTCCAGTCGGGAGCCTTTCCTTTTTTTCTGTCATTATTTGGGTCAGCTGTTCATGCTGGCCAGGAATTCGGCGTTGTCCCTGGTGTTTTCCAGGCGTGACTTCACGAATTCCATGGCTTCAATGGGGTTCATGTCGCTGAGATACTTGCGCAGAATCCACATGCGGTCAAGAGTGGTCTGGTCAAGCAGCAGGTCGTCGCGGCGTGTGCTTGATGCGACAATGTTGACGGCCGGGAAGATGCGCTTGTTGCTCAGGTTGCGGTCAAGCTGCAGTTCCATGTTGCCGGTACCCTTGAATTCCTCGAATATGACTTCATCCATCTTTGAACCGGTGTCGATGAGTGCGGTTGCCACGATTGTCAGCGAACCTCCGTTCTCAATGTTGCGGGCTGCGCCGAAGAAGCGCTTCGGCTTGTGCAGCGCGTTGGCGTCGACACCGCCTGACAGCACTTTTCCGGAAGCCGGAGCAACGGTGTTGTAGGCGCGTGCCAGTCGTGTTATGGAGTCAAGGAATATTACAACGTCATGTCCGCATTCCACCATTCTCTTTGCCTTTTCAATGACTATGCTGGCAATTTTCACATGGCGTTCAGCCGGTTCGTCAAAGGTCGATGCTATGACCTCGGCCTTTACGCTGCGTGCCATGTCAGTCACTTCTTCAGGACGTTCGTCAATCAGGAGCATAATCATGTAGGCTTCCGGATGGTTTGCCGCAATGGAGTTGGCTATATCCTTGAGCAGTATTGTCTTACCTGTCTTGGGCTGCGCCACTATCAGTGCGCGCTGGCCTTTGCCTATAGGTGCGAACATGTCTACCACGCGTGCCGAAAGGTTGTCATTCGCGCCGCTGCACAACGTAAACTTCTCATCAGGGAAGAGTGGGGTGAGGTGTTCGAACGGAACCCTGTCACGTGCAATTGACGGGTCAAGGCCGTTGATCCTGTTCACCTTGACCAGCGGGAAATATTTCTCACCTTCACGGGGCGGACGTATTACTCCTTCAACTACATCGCCGGTCTTCAGACCGTGCAGCTTTATCTGTGACTGTGACACGTAGATGTCATCAGGAGATGCCAGATAATTGTAGTCCGATGAACGCAGGAATCCGTAGTTGTCAGGCATGATTTCAAGTACGCCTTCACCTTTCAGCACGTCGCCGAAATCATACATGCGCTCTTCCTGACGGCGGTTCTGGCTGACGCCGTCCTGATGCTGTCCGTTCTGGTTCTGCTGTCCGTTCTGGTTCTGCTGGCGGTCACGGTCCTGGCGCTGATTGTTCTGGCGGTCCTGGAACTGGCGGCCCTGCTGCTGTGCTGGCTGTCTGCCCTCCGGTCCGGTTACATCGGCAGCTGCCTGGACAGGTTCTGTGCTGTCAGGTACCTGTTCGGCCGGTTCTTCTTCAATGAAGTCCGCTGACTTTGCCTCCTCTTCAATTTCAGGAAGTTTCTCCTTTACCTTTTTGGGACGGCCGCGGCGCTTTCCAGCGGGTGCTGTTTCAACTGTCTGGTCCTGCGGGGCGGGTTCAGCTGGCTTTGCAGCTTCGTCCTTTACGTCTTCTTCGGCAGGCGTAACGTTGTCGGGCTTCCTGTCATTCTGCTTTCTGGGGCGGCCGCGTCTTCCGGTCTTCTTTTCCGTTTCCTGGTCTGCCGCCGGTTTCTCTGCGGCCTGCTTGGGCTCTTCAGCATCGGATTTGGCTGATGTCTGCTCCTGCTTTGTCTGTGCCGGTGCGGTTTCAGCCGGTTTCCTGTCATCGGCTGGGCTGGTCTGGGCGTTTTCACCGTTTGCGGAATATACCTTTTCCGGGCCCTCCTTGCGGACACGGTTGCGTGTCCTTTCGCGTTTCTTTTCAGGTTCGGCGCTGATGCTGCGGCTGCGGACTATGGCCTGTTCGTCAAGAATGGCGAATATCAGCTTGTTCTTGTCCATTGACTTGATGTCCTTGATGCCCATGGACTGGGCCATGGCCTGAAGTTCCTCCAGGTCTTTCTTTCTCAGTTGGAAAATGTCTATCATCAGTAGTGTGTCATTTGCCCGTAACTGCAGCATACGTACACGGAGTACGTTCATGTGCAGATCCCGGACAGTTTGATAAGTTCTGTTTTGATTGTCGGCTGTCAAGACGGTTCCTGAACGGTACCGCAGCCGTTTACGGTGCAAATATACTGCAAAAACTTTCTATTGGTGAAAAGTCGGGCTGTTTTTTTACATTTCCATGACCTCCCTGTTGATACTGTCAATGTAGTCCAGCAGTTCATCGCGGCCAGTACGGTCCAGGGATGAGGTTATGAAATGGGGCGGAAGTTCCTCCCACTGTTCCAGCAGCGTGTCGAGAAAACGCTTCACGTTGTCCGTAAGCCTGCCGCGGCCCAGCTTGTCAGCCTTTGTGAATACAATTCCGAACGGCACTTCATTCTCGCCCAGCCATGTAATGAATTCCAGGTCTATTTTCTGCGGTTCAAGCCGGCTGTCAATCAGTACGAAAAGTGATGTAAGCTGCCTGCGGTGCAGAATGTATTCATTGATGATTCTGGTTATTTCATCCTGCTGGCTGCGGCTGCGGCGGGCATAGCCGTAACCGGGAAGATCAGCCAGATACCAGTCGCCGTTGATGAGAAAATGGTTGATGAGCAGCGTCTTGCCTGGGGTGGCCGATGTCATGGCCAGGCCCTTGTGGCCGGTCAGCATGTTGATCAGACTGGACTTGCCTACGTTTGACCGCCCAATGAAGGCGTATTCCGGACGGTCATGCTGTGGACACCTGTCAACATGGGAATTGCTTATGACAAATGAGGCGCTTTTTACTTCCATTTCAATCCATTTGGCGGCAAAAGTACTTAAATATGGTGGAATTTTGACTATTTTTGCCGGACAAATGGAACGCCAGTATCCTTCTGCAGCGCTTGAAAGGGCTGTGGGCGAATTCGCCAAACTGCCCGGAATAGGACGCAAGACCGCCCTGAGGCTTGTGCTGCACATGCTGTCCCGCCCGCAGGAGGAGGTTGAATGTTTCGGCCGCGTTTTCAGCACGCTCAAACAGGATATCCGCTACTGCAGGGTGTGCCATAACATATCGGATTCCGATGTATGTGAAATATGCTCCAGCCCGGGGCGTGACAGCCTTACGCTGTGCGTGGTTGAGAATGTCCAGGATGTGCTGGCAATAGAGAATACCATGCAGTACCGCGGCCTGTACCATGTTCTGGGCGGTGTCATATCGCCGGTTGACGGAATAGGGCCGCAGGACCTGCAGATTGACAGCCTGGTGCGTCGCGTGTCCGAAGAGGGGATAAGGGAGGTGATTCTTGCCCTGAGTCCCACCATGGAGGGCGATACAACAAATTTCTACATATCGCGCAGACTGAACGGCAAGGGTGTGCGTATCAGCGTGATAGCGCGCGGCGTGACGGTGGGAAACAATCTGGAATATGCCGATGAAGTTTCACTGGGCCGTTCCATTGTTGACCGTACGCCTTTCATATGATAAATATTCTGAATTATGGATTCTTTGAAAATGTCTCGCAGGCTTCTGGCCGGATGGATTGCAATTTACGCCGTTGCCGGCGCAGTGGCCCTGTTCTTTGAACTGTCAGGCAGGAAAGGTATGGTAACGGACCCTGCTGCCATCTATGTACTTGATGTCATAGGAGTGGCAATTGCTCTCGGACTTATTCCGCTGGCTCTACGCGGATTCAGGAAAATGTGCTGCCGCCTTTCTGAAAAAGGCTGGCCCAATGACCGCATAGACCGCCGCTATTACGTATGCGCATGGCTCAGAATTGCCGCATTCTTCATTGTGGTGGTGTTCGGCGTTGCGCTTTACTATCTTATAAATGATTCGATAGGGCTGTACATAGCCGTGATAGGTGCAATCTGTTCGCTTTTCAGCTTTCCCACAAAGGCTGCCGTGGACAATGAACTGGGTTACGATTGACACTGGATATGCCCGTTCTCAGCGTCATAATTGTCAGTTACAACGTCAGGCACTATGTCAGACAGTGCCTTGATTCCGTACTGCGTTCATGTCCAGACGCGGAACTGTTCGTGGTTGACAACGCTTCTTCTGACGGCTCAGCAGAATATATCAGGGATTGTTTTCCGCAGGCAGTCATAATTGCCAATACGGAGAATGTGGGGTTCGGACGAGCCAACAACCAGGCTCTGGCACAGGCATCGGGCCGTTATGTGCTTTTCCTGAATCCTGATACCGTTGTGGCGGAAAGGACCTTGCCGGGATGCATCGCATATATGGACAGCCATCCCGGGACAGGTGCCGTGGGGGTGCGCATGCAGTACGGTGACGGCCGTTTTGCCATGGAGTCCCGCCGTTCGGTGCCAACGCCATCGGTCTCATTCTGGCATATGACAGGCATGGGACGCCTGTTCCCGCGTTCAAGAAAATTTGCGAAATACCATCTCTCATATATGGACCGTGACAGCGAATGCCCCATTGAAGTCGTTTCCGGTGCATTCATGTTCGTAAGGAAGGAGGCGCTGGACCGCACGGGCGGCTTTGACGAATCGTTTTTCATGTACGGCGAGGACATTGACCTTTCATACCGGATCCTGCAGGCCGGATATGAGAACTGCTACCTGCCGCTGCCCATAGTCCATTACAAGGGTGAAAGCACGAACAAGACCTCATACCGCTACGCCAAGGTCTTCTATGACGCAATGACTATCTTCTTTGACAAGCACTACAGGCATTACAACGGCTTTTTCAGGCTGATGGTAAAGCTGGTGGCCGGCGTGCGTAAGATTGTCACGTTCCTGGGGCAGAACATTCTCAAAGGCCGCCGTCAGATTGCCGAATGCCGTGAGAAGTGCCTGTTCGTGGGAAGGAGGGAGTGCTTTGATGACGTGGCCGCCCTGGTTGCCCGCAGCAGCCATCTTACCGGACTGCAGTATGCCGGATCGCCCGAAACGGCTGATCTTTCAGGCATTGAGGCGATACTTTTCGATACTGATACATTTTCATATGACCGTATTTTGGACCTGATGTACGGATACGCGTGCGGCGGGCGCCTGATGACAATGGGCCTTTATTCGCAGAAAACCGGGCATCTTATTACAATTGATGAAGTGCTATGAAGGAATATGTTTCACTCAGTGACGGCATGTACCGTCTTAGGGCTCCGGAACCTGAGGATCTGGATACCCTGTACCGCATAGAGAATGACACTGCCATGTGGGCCGTTTCCGGCAATGCCATACCGTTCTCCCGCTACCAGCTCAAGAAATATATTGAAGAGTCGGCGCATGACTTCTATACGGACCGCCAGATACGTTTCATGATTGAACGCGAATCCGATGCCGCCGTTGTAGGCTGCATTGACCTGACTGACATTGACCCGTACAACGCACGTGCTGAAGTGGGGGTGGCGGTTCTTCCCGCATTCCGCGGACATGGCGCTGCAGGTGCCGCACTGAATGTTCTGTGCGGATATGCCGTCGGCGTGCTGAGACTGCACCAGCTGTTCTGCCAGGTGCCTGCCGACAACGAGACCAGCATCAAACTGTTCAGTACCAGCGGATTCGTTGAGACCGGCCGTATGAAGGACTGGCTTATCCATGGGGAAGAGTATACTGATGTGATTTTGCTGCAGAAATTTTTTTGAAAAAAAAGTCCAATATCGTTTGCAGGTATAAAAAATGGTAGTACCTTTGTCACCGCAAAACAGCGAGGTGTGTTAGTTCAGCTGGTTAGAATGCCGCCCTGTCACGGCGGAGGTCATGGGTTCGAGTCCCATACACACCGCAGATAAGTGCCCTGGAGATGTCTCCGGGGCACTTGCTGTTTCTGACTTGTGTTACATCTGTGTTACATTTGAAAAAAAGAACCGGAACCCGAAATGGTCCCGATTCCAAGGGTAATTAAAACGTCATGCTCTCAACAGCACCGTTTAATCAGTGGGAATTTAGTGGGTGCGTAAAACATTTCCGACGCGCTTTCGTGGTTTTCGCCAAAGTGGGATGCAAACATATGGTTTCTGCTTCGTGTAGGGCACATCATTGCCGCTGACCCCTTCATTTCAGCGGGGTCGGTGGCAATCATCCTGGTTAGAACGCTCTGAGAGCAGGTTCATGCCACCCGCTTTGGCGAAAAGATTCGGTTGGTATCCGTGTGCTTGCCAATAATGCATCTGGAAACCTTAGAACGGCATTTGTTTGCATTATTGGCAGGCAATTTGCCGTTTGCATGCCAATCAATCATTACGATGCGTTTCATGATGTTCAGTTGACCCGGTTGGCCGGTCTGCCGTTCAGGAAAGCCCTTACGTTTTCTATGCACACTTTTACAAGACGCTTCTGGGATTCGACAGTCGCCCAGGCTATGTGCGGTGTGAGGTGGCAGTTGGGTGCTGTAACCAGCGGGTTGTCAGAACGTGCGGGTTCCACACTCAGGACATCGGCTCCGTAGGCGGCGATGGTTCCGTTTCTGAGCGCCTGTGCCAGGTCTTCTTCATTGACAAGCTGGCCGCGGCCGGTGTTTATGACAATGGCTGTGGGCTTCATGGTTTCAAGACGTTCCCTGTTCACCAGATTTGCGGTCGATGCGGTGAGCGGGCAGTGCAGACTTACAATGTCCGATGTACGGAACAGTTCGTCCATCGGAACGCTGCGCATGCCGTCGGGGAGGGAGGTCTTTGATGTGAATGCTGCAACCTCCATGCCGAAAGCCAGAGCTATGCGGGCCGTCGCCATTCCGGTGTTGCCAAGTCCCACTATGCCCATGCGCTTTCCTGCAAGTTCATGATAGGGGCCGTCCAGATAGTAGAAACTTTCACTGCGGCACCATCGGCCTTCATGATTTTCTCCGGCATAGTGGCCTACACGGTTTACAATGTTGAGAATGTGGGCCCATGCCATCTGGGCCACGCTGTTTGTGCTGTAGGCCGGTACGTTGGTGACGGTAATTCCCTGTTCCGATGCCGCATCCAGGTCGACCACATTGTATCCGGTCGCAAGAACGCCTATGTACCTCAGGTAGGGCAGCTGTCTCAGTACGGCGGCGTCCATGCGGCATTTGTTGATGATGGCAATATGTGCGCCTGCGCATCTTTCAACAATCCTGTCATATGGCGTATTGCTGTAAAAAGTGACCTCACCGAATTCTTCCAGGGCGTGCATGGCATTGTCGGCACTGCATTCCCCGTCAATTCTCCCAAGATCTTCAAGTACTGTAATCTTCATGAATCATGTCTGTATTTTCCTGAAAACCAAAGGTAGCGAAAAACATCAAGTTATTTCCAAAAATGACTTTCATAATGAAATAATGTGTAACTTGCAGGCAGATATAATTCTGTTTGCAATAAGGGACTACATGGATATCATTGAAGACAAATCTCCAACCGGCGGGGTATCAGGGCATAATGAGGGCATATTGCTTGAAAGTGCAAAACTTTTTTCGGACACATTCCTGAGTTCGTTCGTATCGGCCTACTACGTCAATCTTGTAGACTGCAGTCAGGTGGTATTCCACCGTTCACAGTACATCAAGGAATCATATGGCCACATTGACAATTATCTGGATTCCATAAATCTGTACATTGCCGAATGTGTTCATCCTGATGACCAGGGGCTCATGTCCGATGTGGTCAAGCCTGACTACATAAGGAAAAGGCTCAAGTCCGAAGGCCGCTATTCCGTTTTCATGCGTGACGTTTCGGGGCCGAAAATCCAGTGGTACCGCTTTGAAGTGACGCGCGGTCTGGACGAAGACCATGTAGGACTGTCATTTACGGATTACACTGAACGCATGGAGGAAGAGGAGAAGGCCCGCAAGACCCATGAGATAATAAGCCATTTCATCAAGGAGTCCACATCGACCTGCATACTTAAGATTGACGATGACAGGATGACCGTGCTGAAAGCAGGTTCGTCAGTCAATCCGGCCTACAGGGACAATGAGGTGCTGCCGTACACTGATACAATGGAGTTCTATATGGCTGAAGGAGTGTACAAGGCCGATGTGGAACTTTTCAGGACGGAATGCAGCCTGGACAACATACGCCGGCGTCTCATGGCTGAAGAATCATTCAACCTGGATTACCGTGAAACGGGCGGGGGGAATATCAGGTGGATGAGATTCACCGTTGCGGCCCTTTCAGACGGCGAGGTCCTGCTGAACTTTGTCAACAGACATGACAGAACTGTCCAGAAGATTGCCGGAGTGACAGTGCTTGACTATGTGATGGCATATTACTACTGCATACTTCCCGATGACATGTGCTATGTGATAAGGCCCATGCCCGGCCAGTACAAAACGGCGGGCCAGTCCGCATATTCCAAACTGGGCAGGGAACTTGCAGCCGATGCCATGAGTTTCATGGATTCGGAATATGTACAGCCGTGGCTTGACTTTGTGAGCCAGGACAGTCTGAAACAGACCCTTCTGAATGAGGACCGCACCGAATTCGTGTTCAGCACCCATGCCGCCGGAATACAGCAGTGGCTCAAGGCCGTGTTCTATGTCGTTGAGCGCAGGAATATGGTGCCGGCCAGCCTTGTGCTCATATACATGAAGGTTGACCGCGAACAGATTGAAACCATACGTCTGAACCGGGCCCTGTCAGAAGAAATGGCCACAATTGGAAGCGTGGCTACCGAATACCTTTCACTGTATTCCATCAGTCTGATTGATGATGACCTCAGGATATATTCCATTGATGACCGCATAAGTGACACGCAGCGGAATGTGGCTAAGCGTCCGCAATGGAATGACGCATACACTGCCTTTGTAAACGCGGTCGTACATCCGGCCTATCGCAGTGACCTGCTGGCTTATGCAGACAAGGGTTACCTGAGAAACCAGCTGCGGAACTGCCGCAAGATCACCCGTCGTTTCCTGCGCTTCATGGACGGCGGCTACAAGTGGATGGAGGTGGTGGTTCTCAAGAATACCCCCAAGGACATAGAACCGACACGTGCCACTGTAGGTTTCCGCCTTATTGATGATGAGGTGCGCATGGAGCAGGAGCGCCAGCAGGCTCTTGTCGAGGCGGACCGTGCCAGGGAGGCCAGCATGATGAAGAGCCGCTTCGTGCAGAACATGAGCCATGACATACGCACTCCTCTCAATGCCATAGTGGGATTCTCGCAGCTGCTGGCCTTGCCGGCGGACAGTTTCAGCGATGAGGAACGTGAAGAATTCGGGCGTTTCGTAAGCAATAACGCCAACATGCTGATGATGCTGGTTGACGACATACTGAACATGTCCGACATGGAACGCGGCATAATAAACATAATTGAGTCCGATGAATCCTGCAACCGCATATGCAGGGAATCAGTTGAATGTGCCAGAATGCGTTCGGCAACGGCTGTCAACATGTATTTCACCACTGAACTGGATGACAGCTTCACCATACACACTGACCCGCGCCGCGTGCAGCAGATACTCATGAACTATCTGTCGAACGCCTGCAAGCATACCGTCAAGGGGGAGATAAGAGTGCACTGTTCACTTGAAGAGAATCCCGGCTGTGTGACTTTTTCCGTCACAGACACCGGTACCGGCATTCCTGACGATATGGCAGAAGGGATATTTGAACGTTTCGTGACCAATGACGGTGAAATGGGAGGCCACGGAATGGGGCTGAACATATGCCGCACGACTGCTGAAAGGCTGGGCGGACGTGTCGCTCTGGACACCAGCTACAGGAACGGTGCCCGGTTCCTGTTCATTCTGCCTCTTTGAGCCGCTTCACCACTTTGCCTGTCACCGGAAGGAGCAGAACTTCCAGAAGAGTCTTCAGAACGGCCTGTACGGCCATCATCCGTAACAGTTCATCTGCAGGCATGATACCGGCAAAGGCTATGGGGAAGAATATCAGTGAATCAGCAGATTCTCCGGCAAGTGTCGATACTGTTGCCCTGATTGGGAAATGCCTGTCGCCGCTGCCTTTCTTCATACGGTCCATTACAAGGGCGTTCAGCATTGAACCTGCAAGAAATGCGGCCAGGCTGGCAACTACCATGCGCGGTGCTATGGAGAACATGTAATTGAAATGTCCGGCCCCATCCCAATAGTCAGGTGACGGCAGCAGTACGGCAAGTCCGCCAAGGGCCATCACAAGGAAATCCATGAAAAATCCAGTCCATATGGCCAGACGTGCGGACCTGAATCCCCAGACTTCAACCATGCAGTCGTTCAGGATGTAGGAAATGGGGAATACCAGCATGCCTGCAGTGACAGTAATGCGGCCCAGTTCCACAACTTTGATTTCAAGAAGGTTCGATGTGATGAGGCAGACGCAGAAAAGCGTACATGCAATGACAAATGAAGTGGGGTGTTTCTCCTTTTCCATGATCTTGTTTTTAACGAGGTTACAAGCACTCGGGGAACGGGCTCAAGGCCGTGTGTACCCTGTTTTTTCAATATATTCGGCAACTGACCTGTTCTCAAGGAACTTGGAAGGCGCGTCATCGAGAATGCGCTTTACGAAAGGCGGTATGTCGTTTGACGGCCCCTGGATGAGCATTGCGAACACTCCGGCTGCCGCCTTTTCCCTGTAGTTGGCCGATATGAATGAATATATGAGTTCCTCACATTCTGACACTATGGCTTTCAGGCTGTCCTGGATGACTTCCATCTTGGCCTGGTCCATGCTGCCGCTGCGTACCAGCTGCATGCGTTTCTGCCATGTGTCCTCATAGCGGTTGTCAATGGCGCGCTTCTTTTCCAGAAAACCGTACAGCAGGTCGTTCTGGCGCGTGCCTGCAGCTTTCATGCCGGTGGGAACAAGCATGATGTCCGACTTGCCTTTTTCAAGGTACATGGGCAGTACGGGTATGCCGTCGCGGCATAGCATCACGAACTTGGCGCCTTTGGTCCTGCCCTTCATGCTGAAATGGCCGTGGCTGACAGTGCATGAATCTATAACAACGGGTTCGCCGCTGGAAAAATCATTGACAGTGAGAATCTTGCCGTCAAAGCCGAAAGACTCCACCTGCCCGTATATCTCATATCTGCCCTTGCATGATACAAGCATAAAGGCGCTTATCATGACAAGCGATATGACCGATATTCTGATATTGCCGTTTGACATACAATCTTTTCCCAAAAGCGGTGCAAAAATACAATACAAAACCTTACGGGATAAGATTTTATCATTATTTAATGAAACACAGTCACTTAGCGTGACAAAGTTGTTAAAAGGGATTAAAAATTGCCGTCGCTGTCAAGCTTTTTCTGGCGGCTTTCCATCCTCATGGAAGAGTAGAGTTCGAAAAGGGCGGCTATGGAAAGAGTGATTATCCAGCTGTTGCGGCGGGTGACAGCGAGCAGGAATGAACGTAACCTGTCATTCATGCCCGGTGCAGTGTAGAACCCTGCATGCAAAGGTTCCATGAACATGAGAACGGCTGTGAGCAGCAGGAATACGGATCCCAGGACCTGCTGGCCGCGCAGACGTTTCATTATCAGGTCATGTCCGTCATAGCGGTCAGCGAACTGTGCGGCTGAAAACATGAGCGTGCCAAGTGAATACAGGTACTGTGAATATTCCCATCCGGTAATTCTTACGGCGGCACCGGCCAGGAGCAACAGGCCTCCGGCAATGGTGAAGCGTTCTATCGTAGTGTTATGCTGTGACATGTTCAGCGTTCTTCTATGAATACGTCCTCGTCCTGACTGCGCATGTTGAACTTCTCCCGTGCTATGCGGTCTATGATCAGGCTGTCATTGCTGAGGTCTTCAAGAAGGGCCTCATCGGACTCCTTCTGTTCGGTTATTGTACGGATCTGCTCCTGCAGCGCCCTGATTTCACGTTTCTGGGCATAGCGGCGTATCAGACTGTTGTCACTTGCCGCGAACAGTACGACAAGGAACAGCACAAGTACAATCATGTATTTGTACCTGCCTGCAAAACTCCAAAGCTTGGGCAGAAAGTCATTTTTCATATCGCTTGCAAAAATAGTTCTTTTAATCCTATGTCAGACTGTGCGGGGTGCAAATAATTCCTTATCTTTGTGATATGGACGACTACATAGTATCTGCGCGCAAGTACCGCCCCTCGACATTTGACAGCGTGGTCGGTCAGAAAGCGCTTACGGCAACCCTCAAGAATGCAATAAGTGCTGGCAAACTGGCCGGCGCATATCTGTTCTGCGGCCCGCGTGGAGTGGGAAAGACCACATGCGCAAGAATTTTTGCAAAGACTATCAACTGCGAGCATCCCGGCCCGGACGGCGAGGCTTGCGGAGAGTGTGAATCATGCCGCAGCTTCAGTGCGGAACTGCGGTCGTACAACGTGTTCGAACTGGATGCTGCCAGCAACAATTCAGTCGATGACATAAGGGTCCTGACCGAACAGGTGCGCATACCGCCCATGAACGGCCGCTACAAGGTGTATATCATCGATGAGGTCCATATGCTCAGTACTGCGGCGTTCAATGCGTTCCTCAAGACACTGGAGGAGCCGCCCAAGTACGCCATCTTCATACTTGCCACAACGGAAAAGCACAAGATAATCCCGACCATTCTGTCCCGCTGCCAGATATATGATTTCAGCCGCATAAGCAGCACCGACATCGTGGAGCACCTTATGTCCGTAGCGCAGAAGGAGGGTGTCACTGCTGAACCGGAAGCTCTTGCCGTCATAGCCGAGAAGTCCGACGGCGGCATGCGTGACGCACTGTCCATATTCGACCAGGTGGTAAGCTTTACAGGCGGTCAGGTCACATATCAGAAAACGATTGAGAATCTGAATGTCATAGACTATGACTATTATTTCCGTCTTACTGACATGTTCCTGGAAAAACGCATTCCCGATACAATGCTTCTTCTGGATGACATACTGGCCAGGGGCTTTGACGGAAGCCATCTCATAGGCGGACTCATGCTTCACCTGAGGAACCTTCTTGTAAGCCGTGACGACTGCACGCTGCAGCTGCTTCAGGTAAGTGACGAGATGCGCAGGCGCTATCAGGCACAGGCGGCCAAGTGTTCGCCCAAGTTCCTGTACCGTGCCATGAAGATATGCAATGACTGCGACCTCAACTACCGCCAGAGCCGCAACAAGCGCCTGCTTGTGGAACTGACTCTCATTCAGGCGGCACAGGCCGATGATGACGATGACAGCAGTGGGCGAAAGCCCGGAAGATTAAAACCTATATTCAAAAAGACAGCCGCACAGAACAATGTGAAGGCGGCACAGGCTCAGGCACAGGCCGTTACGGCAGCTGTGCCGGCAAGCGCACCTGCCGCCGCAGCGGCAGTGACTGCAGCGCAGGCTGAACCTCAGGCCGTGGTTTCGCGCAGGACTTCCATTCCCACGCTGAAAGGCAGTTCGGTCTTTACGTCAATTTACGGGAACAGACAGGCCGGACGGCCCGGTGAACAGCACGGCAGGCAGACAGTCACAGTGGCTGATGCCGATGTCTCGCAGCCGGCAAAGCCGCTGACCGATGAACTGCTGCAGTACCACTGGCAGGAATTTGCCGCCGCACTTCCGCGTCAGGACACTCCGCTCAAGAACCGTATGGTGAACTGCCGTCCGAAAGTTGAAAGTGCATCTTCTTTCAGTGTGCTTGCCGGCAATGAGATGATGGCTGCTGAAATAAATGCCAGCAGTGACCGCATCCTGGCGCATATGCGTCTGGCATTCAACAGCGGGGAAATTACCATGGAAGTGCGTGTGGACCGTTCGCTCAATGTTGAACATATCCTGACGCGTGACGAACAGTACGGCAAGATGAAACAGGGCAATCCTGCACTGGAAGAACTGGAAAGGGTGTTTTCTCTGGAACTGCGCTGATTGCGTTCAGTATCCCCTGTCAAGCGTATTCTGGATTATGGCCGCCACACGGTCCGCCGTGTCGCGCATGATGCGCATCTTTTCCTCTTCATCGGTTTCAGCTGTCGTCCTGGGGTAAACGGGCTCATGGAAAGTGACATGGACGGGATGGCGGTGGGCGTGCCAGTCATGGCGTGACATGACTTCATAGTCGCCGTCAATTGCCACGGGCAGTATGGGCAGCTGCAGTTCTTCAGCTATCTGGAATGCCCCGCGTTTGAAACGGGCCATCCTGCCGTCATGGGTGCGTGTGCCCTCGGGAAAGACCATAAGCGATATTCCGTCACTGACCCTTGATTCAGCCTGGCGCAGGCTGACTGCCGACTTTGCAGCAGACTGGCGTTCAACGAACACATGTCCTGACATGTTGCAGGCCCAGCCCACAAGCGGCAGTTTTCTGAGTTCGGCCTTCATGAGCCACTTGAAATTGGTTCCCAGGTATCCGTACATCACGAAAGCGTCCCAGTAGCTCTGATGGTTGGCGACAATCACGTATGACTGGCCTTTCTTCATGTATTCCCGGCCGTGTACATGGACTGGGGTGAGGAACACTTTGGTGAACAGCCATCCCCAAATCTTTCCCGGCCAGTATCCCCAGAACCGGTTGTCGAAAAGGCAGCCGGTCATGCAGATGACAGCGGCCGCAACCGTGGCGGCCAGCATTATGGGAAATGCTATCAGAATCTGATATGCAAGGTACAGCGCTTTTTTCATCAGGCTTGTTTCTGCGGGTACTTGCGCAGCCAGCTGCTGATCTTCAGGCGTATGACTCCGAAGAACGCCTCAGAGAAAATGCCTCCGCTCATCTTTGATGTTCCAAGTTCGCGGTTTACGAAAATGACAGGCACCTCCTTGATCTTGAAACCGCACTTGTAGGCTGTGAACTTCATTTCAATCTGGAAGGCATAGCCCTTGAAATGGATCTTGTCCAGTTCAATGGTCTGAAGGACCTGGCGGCGGTAGCACTTGAATCCGGCAGTGGTGTCATGAACGGGCAGTCCGGTTATGCAGTGCACGTATTTCGATGCGAAATAGGACATGAGTACGCGTCCCATAGGCCAGTTCACCACATTCACGCCGCTTACATAACGTGATCCGATGGCCAGGTCATAGCCTTCGTCACGGCATGCTGACAGGAGGCGGGGCAGGTCTGAAGGTGCATGTGAGAAGTCTGCGTCCATTTCAAAGATGTAGTCGTAGCCACGTTCCATGCACCACTTGAAACCGGTGATGTACGCGGTTCCAAGTCCAAGCTTGCCGCTGCGCCCGACAATGAAGAGGCGGTCCTGGAATTCATTTTCCATAAGTCCCCTGACAATGGCGGCCGTGCCGTCAGGCGATGCGTCATCAATGATCAGGATACTGAAATTCTCCTCAAGGCCCAGTACGGCCCTGATTATGTTCTCAATATTCTCCTTCTCGTTGTAGGTGGGGATGATTACTATGTTGTCGCTTGTCTTCATGTCAGAATGTGTTGTCAGACAAAATTAGGCAAAAATGCCGTTTGTTCAGCGTCTTGACGACGTCTTTTTGGCGTTGGCCCTTCTCTTTGCCTTTTTGTTCTTGCCCAATGCCTTCATGACTGCGAAAACAATGATGACGGCAATTACCAGTCCGATGATTATGATGGTGGCTGAATGCAGGCTGTCACCCTTTATGCGTGACCACATGTCAAGCATGGCTTCAGTGCGGTTGCCGGCATCATGCATCAGGGCGCAGCGCTCGATTGTCTTTGCGTCGGGGTACTGTATGGAATTGACCTTCACGCTGTCAGCGCCTTCGCCGAAGAAATAGGTAAGGTCAACGGTTTCGTCCAGGCTTTCGTCAATCTTGTAAGCAAGGACTTCAGGAGTTCCTATGACGCTCACGTAGCCTATGGCGTCCATGTTGCGTATGGCGTTCTCGCTGGTGCACATGAAGTTGATGAACCAGTTGGCAGCCTTGACGTTCTTGGCGTACTTGGGGATTACCCATCCGTCAAACCACACGTTGCTGCCCTCAACGGGAACCACGTAGTCAAGGTCAATCTCATCGCCCACCTCGTCAAGAGCCCACATGGCGTCACCGCTCCAGGTGATGTTTGCCCAGGCCTTGCCCTGGACCATGCGCTCCTTGCCGAAATCGACTTCCCAGCCGGCAAAGTTCTTCTTTGCGCAGAGCATGGTGTCTTCAAATATCTTCAGTGAAGCGTCGCTGGCGTCATTCATGACATGCTGGCGTGTCACGCGGCCTGACCTGATCTCATCCTGGCGGATATACATCATGAGTGATCCGTACACGTCACGTACAGCGTCCTTCATGAGAATCTTGCCTTCATATTTGGGATCCCAGAGTATGCCCCATGTCTGGGCCTCCTCCTTCTTCACGAATGCCTTGTTGTACATGATACCTGTGGTTCCCCACATGAAACCGACGGCGTAGTCGCTGGCGCGGCGGCCTGAGGCTGACATTTCATCGAACTTCTCGACTGCGAATGGGGATACGTTCACCGTATAGTCGGGCACACTGCCGAAATTGCGGTCCAGCGGCAGCAGCAGGTCATTCTTGAGCATGCGTTCAATGATGTATTCTGACGGGCAGACCACGTCATAGTCCTCATGTCCGGTCTCAATCTTGGTGAGCATGACTTCATTGATGTCAAATGTCTGGTAGAGTACATGCACTTCTTCACCTGTGTTTTCCTTGTACCACTGTTCGAATTCGGGTATCAGGTCCTCATCGATATAGTCCGCCCAGTTGTAGACCTTGAGAATGTGGGCACGGTCATCATCGGCCTTGGCTGAAATGAAGGGAACTGCTGCCAGAGCGGCAGTGAACAGAAGCATTCTTGTGATTCTTTTCATTTTGCAATATCAGAATTAAAAGGGTTATTGTTCTTTGTTGAGACGGCTGCGGCGGTTTATTATGAGCAGCAGTATAAGTACCGTAAGGAATATGATGGCTGCAAGACAGCGCAGTTCAGGGGTCAGGCCGCCTTTGCGGGCATCGGCATAGATATAAGTGGAAAGTGTTTCCAGACCGTCGCTGCCTTTGGTGAACAGGGTCACGGCAAAGTCGTCGATTGACAGGGTGAATGCCAGAATGAAACCGCTTACCATGCCGGGCTTGATTTCAGGAACGATTACCTTGCGGAAGGCCTGGAACGGGGTGGCGCCCAGATCAAGTGCGGCTTCATAGATGTTGGGGTTCATGCGCGTAAGGCGGGGCATGACACTGAGCACGACATAAGGCGTGCAGAAAGCGATATGGGCCAGCACCACTGTGACGTATCCGCCGGAAATGCCCAGACTGACGAACAGCAGGAACAGGGATATGCCGGTTATGATGTCCGGATTGATCATGGGTATGTTGTTGGCGAACTGTATTGCCTTGCGGACCTTGCGGTTGCGTATGTTGAATATGCCTACGGCCGCGATGCTGCCAAGAAACATTGACAGGGTGGCGGCTGTCACCGCAATGATGAGTGTGTTCAGGACGGCCTGGGTGATGGTGGCGCTGTGTGCGGCCTGGCCTGACAGCAGGTTGGAGTACAGGTCAAGTGAGAATCCGCGCCAGTCACCTATGGTCTTGGAGTTGGTGAACGAAAACAGTATGATGATTGCAATTGGGGCGTAGAGCACCAGCAGCAGCACATACAGGTAGGATTTGGCAAGGAACTTCTTCATCATATCAGGCCTCCTTCGCTAAGGTCGCTGTCATCACCGCTTACAGCGCTGGTTATTGCAATGATTACAAGCATGATGAGTGACAGCGCGGCACCGTAGTTCATGGTGTCGCTCATCATCATGTTGTCCTGTATGATGGAACCGAACAGGCGCTTGTTGTTCAATGTCAGAATCTCGGAAATGGCGAATGTCGATATTGTGGGCAGGAACACCATCATTATGCCGCTGATAATTCCGGGTATGGAGAGGGGCCATATGACACGTGTGAACACCTGACGGTTTGTGGCGCCCAGGTCACGTGCGGCTTCAATGTAGCTCTTGTCAATCTTCTGTATGGTGTTGTAGATGGGGTAGATCATGAACGGCAGGAAATCATAGACAAGGCCGAATATGAGCGCCCCCTCACCAAGCGGAAGGTGCAGGAAGTCGAACAGTGCCACGGTTGCCAGCGAACGCATGAGTACGTTGATCCACATGGGCAGGATGAAGAGTAGCACCATGGTCCTGCTGCGGTTGAACTGCGAACTGGCCAGAATGTATGCGGCCGGATATCCCAGAAGTATGCACAGCAGTGTGGTTATGATGGCTATGCCTACAGAATACACGAACGTGCTCAGAGCTTCGGACTGTGTGGCGAACTTGACGAAGTTCTGGACGGTGAACTGGCCTGCCGGGTTGCGGAAGGCATACACGGCAATTAGCAGCAGGGGCAGCACTACAAACAGAACCAGAAAGAGAACGTAGGGGGCTACCCAGTTGCTACGTTTCTGAACCAGTTTTGTGAGATTCATATCCTGCGTGTTATCCTGATGTCCTTGGGAAGAATCCTGATGCCGACAATGTCACCGTCATCCCAGACTTCCTGGGTGTCGGTGAATATGTCCTCGCCGCTGTCAGTGGTGACTGTCAGATGGTAGTGGTTACCCTTGTAGAGTATGAAGCTCACACAGCCTGCGGCGGCGCCGTCTTCAGTGTAGTCCATGAGCTCTATTCCGTCGAACCCTACCTGGACATCGACTTCCGTTCCGGATCCGATGCCTTCCACAGGCAGACATTCGAATGTGCCGCCCAGCATGTCCACGTGGGTTTCATCGGACATGACGCCGGGAATGGTGTTGCAGAAGCGTTCCTTATGCATGACGTGTATGTCGAAGGGCTTGATTATGAGGCTCACTTCCTGACCCACTTCAAATGCGTTGTAGTCCTGGATGAGCAGTTCGTAGCCGCGGTCGGTTATGACGGTCATCTCATAGTGGACGCCCTTGAATATGCAGGTCTGGACCGTGCCGTTTATCTGGCCCTTGTCGTTGCGGGCCATGATGTAGATGTCTTCGGGGCGAAGGACCACGTCAACGTGTTCGTTGGGCTGGAAGCCTTCGTCCACGCATTCGAATTCGTGGTACATGAACTGCACCTTGCGGTCTTCAATCATGATGCCGTTCAGTATGTTGCTGTCACCTATGAAGTCCGCCACGAACGGATTCACGGGTTCATTATATATGTCTGTGGGTTTTCCAATCTGCTGGACCTTGCCCTTGTTCATGACTACGATGGTGTCACTCAGGGTAAGAGCCTCCTCCTGGTCATGTGTCACATAGATGAAGGTTATGCCCAGATCCTTGTGCATCTGCTTGAGTTCAAGCTGCATGTCCTTGCGCATTTTCAGGTCAAGGGCTGCCAGAGGTTCATCCAGGAGCAGAACCTGCGGCTTGTTCACTATTGCGCGTGCAATGGCCACGCGCTGCTGCTGACCGCCTGAAAGGGATTCCACGTCACGCTCCTCGTAGTCGGTCAGTCCGACCATCTTCAGAACGCGGCGAACCTGCCTGTCAATGCTGTCCTCATCGGTCTTCTTGAGTTTCAGACCGAATGCAATGTTGTCGTATACGTTAAGGTGGGGAAACAATGCGTATCTCTGGAAGACCGTGTTCATGGGTCTCTGGTAAGGCGGGATTTCAGTAATGTCCATGCCGTTCATGCGGACTGTCCCTTCTGTTGGGAGATTGAATCCTGCCAGTGTTCTGAGAAGGGTGGTCTTGCCGCATCCTGAAGGTCCCAGGATGGTGACGAATTCGCCTTTCTTTACAAAAAGGCTTACATCATCGAGAACCTGCTTGTCGCCGAACCACTTTGACAGGTGGCTGATCTCAATGATATAAGCCTTTTCGCTATTGTCTGAACTGCTGTTGGCTGACTCTGCAACTGGGATGTCGGGTGCACGCTGGGTGCAGTCCTTGCCGGCTGAATCGACGCTTGCAAGCGGTACTGCCTGGGTGTTCTTGGTGATGTCGGTCATTTGAAGTGTAAACGCATTGATTTTTAGCGGGTGCAAAGTTAGTTTTTTTGTAATTTTGGGGGCCTTAAGGAGAAATTTTTTTTTTCTCATTGGGGCAAAAAATGTCTTTTGGGAACATAACTTGCCATGAATCTGTCTGATTTGAGTGCCTTATACGGCCGCCTTGCGCAGTTCAAGGCCCTTTTGAAGGAACTTGCAGGAAAAAGCGGAAAGAACATTTTCCTGCAGGGGCTTCATGCATCGTCCTCACCGCTCCTGTTCTCGTCGCTAGCTTCTTCCTGCAGCCGTCACTGCATGCTTGTAGTGCTTTCCGACCAGGAGGACGCCGCATATTTCTACCATGACATGGTGCAGACCATGGGTGAAGACAATGTCCTTTATTTCCCGTCGGGCTACCGGCGCGCCGCCAAGTACGGACAGAAGGATGATGCAAGTGAGATACTGCGAACTGAAGTCCTGAGCCGTCTTGCAACCCTTGATTCCGATGCTCCGACGCTGGTCATTGTCACATCACCTGATGCCCTGGCTGAAACTGTCGTGTCAAAGAAAAGTCTTGAAGACCGTTCCATAGCCCTTTCAAACGGACAGTCAATGGACCGCGACAGCCTGCAGGACAGGCTCTATGAACTTGGTTTCGAACGTGTTGACTATGTGTATGAACCTGGACAGTTCGCACTGCGCGGAAGTATCCTGGACGTGTTCTCGTATTCATCGGAATATCCTTTCAGAATTGACTTCTTCGGTGACGACATAGACAGCATACGCACGTTCTCCGTTGAAACGCAGCTGTCAGAAGACCGTAAGGATTCCGTAGTCATTGTGCCTGACATGAAGAAATCCGGTTCCGCGGACCATATGTCACTTATGGATTTCCTTCCTGAGGACACGCTTCTGTGCGTGCGTGACCTGCTGCTGGCTGCGGACCGTATCTCGCTGGTGGCGCGTGAGACTGCTGACAGGGAGGGCGTGGCAGCGCGGATGCGTCAGATTGACGCCGCCAAGGACGGAGCAGATGAAGAGTGTCCGCTTCCTGTGATGGTCACTGCTGAAGATTTCCTGCGCCGGAGCGCCGGGTGCCGTACCATAGAATTCGGAAACCGTCCTACCGGGCCGGCATGTGTGACAATATCATTCGATACGGTTCCGCAGACGCTGTTCCACAAGAATTTCGATCTGGTCTCACAGACACTGACGGACTACATTGTCAGGGGCTACAGGATATACCTGCTTACGGACAATCCAAGGCAGGGCGACCGCCTGCGTGACATATTTGCGGAAAGGGGTGAGAACATACAGTTTGAAACAGTTGGAAAGACCCTTCATGAAGGTTTTGCCGACGGGCTTCTGAAATGCTGTTTCTTTACTGACCATCAGATATTCGACCGTTTCCACAAGTATAACCTTAAGAGCGACCGTGCCCGCAACGGCAAGGTGGCGCTGACGCTTAAGGAACTGAGCGAGTTCCAGATAGGGGACTACGTGGTGCATATGGACCATGGCGTGGGCCGGTTCGGCGGTCTGGTACGGATTCCTGAGGGGAACGGCTTCCAGGAAAAGATAAAGATCATATACAGGAATGACGATGTGGTGTTCGTGTCGATCCATGCGCTTCACAAGGTATCGAAATACAAGGGCAAGGAGGGTGAGCAGCCGCAAATAAACAAGTTGGGAACCGGTGCGTGGGAAAACATGAAGGAACGCACCAAGGGCAAGATAAAGGACATTGCCCGCGACCTTATCAAACTGTATTCCAAACGTCTTGAGGAGAAGGGATTCGCGTACAGTCCGGATACGTATCTGCAGAACGAACTTGAGGCCAGCTTCCTGTATGAGGATACGCCTGACCAGCTCAAGGCAACCCAGGACGTCAAGGCCGATATGGAAAGCAGCCGTCCCATGGACCGTCTGGTATGCGGTGACGTGGGTTTCGGAAAGACTGAAGTGGCCATACGTGCAGCATTCAAGGCCGTTGCCGACAGCAAGCAGGTGGCGGTGCTTGTTCCTACCACAATTCTTGCATTCCAGCATTACCAGACATTCAGTGAACGCCTGAAGGACTTTCCATGCAGGGTGGAGTACCTGTCACGCGCCCGTTCGGCCGGGAAGGTGGCTGAAATTCTCAAGGATCTTGAAGATGGCCGGATAGATATAATTGTAGGTACACACAAGCTGATAGGCAAACAGGTCAGGTTCAAGGATCTGGGACTGCTCATCATTGATGAGGAGCAGAAGTTCGGAGTTGCCGTAAAGGAAAAGCTCAAGGCGCTGAAGACCAATGTCGACACCCTGACACTGACGGCCACTCCAATACCGCGCACACTGCAGTTCTCGCTGATGGGTGCCCGTGACCTGTCAGTCATACAGACCCCGCCGGCCAACCGCTATCCGATCCAGACTGAGGTTCATGTCTTCAGTCCGGACATCATTCGCGAGGCCGTGAACTTTGAAATGAGCCGCAACGGCCAGCTTTTCCTGGTCAGCAACCGCATATCGTCACTGCCTGACCTGGCTGCCATTGTGCAGAAACAGGTGCCCGATGCGCGGGTCTGCATCGGACACGGACAGATGAACCCCGATGAACTGGAGAAGATCCTTACCGGATTCATCAATTACGATTATGATGTCCTGGTGTCCACGACAATTGTTGAGAACGGAATTGACATACCCAACGCCAACACCATCATTGTGAATCAGGCCCAGAATTTCGGCCTGTCAGACCTGCACCAGATGCGCGGACGTGTGGGCCGCAGCAACCGCAAGGCGTTCTGCTATCTGCTGGCTCCGCCGCTGTCAGTCCTTCCGGACGATTCGCGCCGCCGTCTGCAGGCAATTGAAAACTTTTCAGAACTGGGCAGCGGCATACAGCTGGCCCTTCAGGATCTGGACATACGCGGCGCCGGGAATCTGCTGGGCGCCGAACAGAGCGGATTCATTGCTGACCTGGGCTATGAAACATACCAGAAGATTCTGCGTGAGGCGGTACGTGAACTGAAGAATGACGAATTCCAGGACCTGTTCAAGGAACAGCAGGCGTCGGGGCCTGTGCGTGATGCCAGCATGTATGTTGACGACTGTACTGTCGAAACGGATCTTGACATGTTCTTTGCCGAATCGTTCGTGCCCAACGGAAGCGAACGCATACTGCTGTACCGTGAACTGGACAGCATGGAGAAGGAAACTGACATACAGCGCTTCAAGGAGCGCCTGCAGGACCGCTTCGGACAGATTCCCAAACCCGCTCTTGAACTGATCCGTCTTGTGACACTGCGCCGCATGTGCCGTGAACTGGGAGTTGAGAAGGTATTCCTGAAAGCGGGCCGCATGAGTCTGTTCTTCGTTTCCAACCCTGACAGTCCGTACTATGAAAGCAGTGTGTTCGGAGGCATTCTGGCCTATGCGGCCAGCCAGCCTATGCGCTGCCTGCTGCGTGAGGACAATTCAAAGCGCAGCATGCTTGTGCAGGACGTACCCGATGTGGAAAATGCCATTGAAGTGCTGAAACAGTGCGTGGTGGGGCCAGACCTTGCACAATAGGGCCAGACCCTGCACAATGGGGCCAGACCCTGCACAATGGGGCCAGACCCTGCACAATGGGGCCAGACCCTGTTTATGGGAGCCTGACTGTTTCCAGATTGCCGTTCCCTCCATCAAGAATCAGGAATGCGCTGATTTCAGGGTGGGCGGAAACCAGAGCGCGGGCGCTGTCCGGTCCCATGACCATCATTGACGTGGCCAGAGCATCGGCTGTGGCGCAGTCCGGCGCGAATACTGTGGCTGACAGCAGGCTGTGGCTGACCGGCATGCAGGTGTGCGGGTCAATGGTATGCGCGTACTTGCGGCCTTCCCTGACGTAGAAATTGCGGTAGTTGCCTGAAGTTGCCATGGCTATGTCGGTGACAGGTATTACGGTCTGAAGTTCGCCGCTCACGGAAAGGGAATCGTCAACAGGTTTGCTGATTCCTATGTTCCAGTCCTTTCCGTTCGGATTGCGGCCGGCAACAACAATCTCACCGCCTATTTCAATCATGAAGTTTCCTATGTTTCTGGAACGCATCAGTCCTGCTACCATGTCACTGCCGAATCCCTTGGCTATTGCGCTGCAGTCCAGCATGATACGTGAATCGGACTTGGTTATGGTCCCGTCTTTTTCAGTGATTTTCCAATATCCTGTTATTTCCCGCAGGCTGTCCAGCACGTTCTGACCTATGTTTTCGGCATGCTTGAATCCGAATCCCCACGCGTTGACGGCCGGTGCCACGGTAATGTCAAACGCTCCGTGTGTCCAGTCCGATATCTCCATGGCGCGCCGGTAGACCTTGAGGAACATGGTGTCAGTGACCTGGATTTCACTGGCGCCGTTCACACGGGATATGGTGGACTGCGGGTTGAACATGCTCAGGGCACTGTCCACACGTGCCAGGGTGGCTTCGATTTCAGCTGTCAGGTCACTGGTATAAAGGTAGGTTGCGGTGTAGCGCGTTCCGAATACAAGGCCTTCAGAATGCATGTACTGGGGTGACTGGGCTTTGGGAGTCCTGTTTTCGGTGAGAATCAGGTACGATCCTATGATGAGGAACGCCAGGAAAGGATAGTGCCACTTTTTCATGCCAGAAGGTGTTCGAGAAGTATTTTTATTCCGATGCCCAGCAGAATGATTCCGCCTGCCGTTTCAACCGGGAAGTTCAGTTTCCTGCCAATGCAGGCACCTATGCTGAATCCCAATATGGTGAACAGGAATGAACCTGTGCCTATGATGAGCAGCGGCAGCAGGATACTTGTGAATGTGGCGTATCCCGAACAGCCCAGTGACAGACCTACAGCCAGGGCGTCTATGCTTGTGGCAATGGCCATGAGCAGAGTCGTGGAGAACCTTGAAGGGTCAAATGTCTTCTCCTCATCATCGGATTTCAGGCCGTCAAGAATCATGCGTACGCCCAGAAATGCCAGCAGTCCGAAAGCTATCCAGTGGTCCCAGGCCTGGATGGCATCAGCGAACAGGCTCATGCCAAGCCAGCCCAACGCCGGCATCAGCGCCTGGAACAGACCGAACATGAAGGCTGTCAGCAGCATGGTGCCCATGACAATGCGCTTCTCTACAAGTCCGCCGGTAATTGAAACGGTGAAACAGTCCATGGCCAGAGCTATGGACAGGAGTATCAGCTCAATGACAGTCATCAGACCAGTTCCTTTTCAATCTTGTAGTCGTTGCGGTTCTGGCTGCTGCGGCTTACAAGTTCAGCCACAAAACCGGTCAGGAACATGAGCGTACCCATAATCATGCCTGTCAGGGCTATGTAGAAATAGGGATTGTCAGCGATAAGGCGTGCCGGTACTCCGTGCGATAGGGCGACAAGCTTGCTTATGCCTATGATTATTATGGCAATGAAGCAGATTATGAACATGAGAGAGCCCCAAAGGCCGAAGAAATGCATGGGCTGCTTGCCGAACTTGTTCAAGAACCACAGTGACAGCAGGTCCAGGTAGCCGTTTACGAAACGGTCCAGTCCGAACTTGCTCTTTCCGAACTTGCGTGCCTGATGGTGCACCACCTTTTCGCCAATCTTTGAGAATCCGGCGTTCTTGGCAAGGAACGGGATGTAACGGTGCATCTCACCGTAAACTTCAATGTTCTTGACAACTTCACTGCGGTATGCCTTGAGTCCGCAGTTCATGTCATGAAGATGTATGCCGGTTACCTTGCGGGCTGTCCAGTTGTATATCTTTGACGGAATGTTCTTGCTCAACTTGCCGTCATAGCGTTTCTTCTTCCAGCCTGATACAAGGTCATAGCCGTCTTCACGTATCATACGGACCATTTCCGGAACCTCTTCAGGACTGTCCTGAAGGTCGGCGTCCATGGTTACGACAATGTCACCCTGGGCCATGCGGAACCCGCAGAACAGGGCGGGGGATTTGCCGTAGTTGCGGCGGAACTTTATGCCCTTCACGGTTTCCGGGGCATCGGACTTCAATTTCTCGATAACGTTCCATGACGAGTCAGTGCTGCCGTCATCAACGAAGATGACTTCATAACTGAAGCTGTTTTCTGTCATTACGCGGGTAATCCAGGCGTAGAGTTCCGGGATTGACTCCTCTTCGTTCAGCAGGGGTACGATGATTGAAAGATCCATATGTTATTGTTGTTTGATTCCTGTTTTAGGCCTGCGTGCAGTGGCTATTCCTATGACAAGTGATAAAATGTTGCCCCATAGCAGCTGTGATTCAGCCAGCTGCCTGGTGAGAGTGAGCGGAGTCATACCGGCAAACCACTGGGAATACTGTTCCAGCGCCTGAATCATTTCGGGCTGGACACCTTCCACGCTGCCCATGGTTTCAATGGCCTGACTGAACATTGATGACATGGCCGCCTGGACGCTGCCGCCGTCAATGAACCGCAGGTACAGGTAGGCTGCCATGCATGACAGGACCGTTGCGAAGAGGAATGTCATGATTGATATCATCCAGGCGACAGGGAAAGGGAAGAACTGCCTGCAGTTCCTGTTGCGGAAAGTCAGTATCAGAAAGAATGCCGCTACCGGTATGCCAAGAAATGCGGGACCGGACAGAAGTGCGAATAGTGGTGCCTTGAGCATGGCGAGAAAAAGAATGTACGTGCCTATCATGCAGAGCCCGAGTTTGGTGCCCAGGTTCATTGATGTCTGCATGATGTTGATTCTTATTATCTCACGTGCCGGACCTCCTTCTGTTTCCTTTTCTTCCATTTCCGATGACTTGAAATGCAAAGTTAGTTATTTTTTCCTTTCCGGATTGCCCTTTCAAGGAAAAGGCGTATCTTTGCAGCGGGTAAGTCCTACACGGCCAGCTCCCTTCCAATCCTCCAGGGCTTGACGGCAGCAAAGGTAACTAGGTTGTAGCGGCGCGATGTAGTCAGCTTACCCGCTTCATACGAAAAGCCGCCTGAATGGGCGGCTTTTTGCATGAAACGGGTAAGCGGTACCTTCTTTTAATTTGCTTCGCAAATACGCTCCATAAATGTCGCTTGCCGGCCTCCGGCCGGTACGTCCTCGCCAGTTCGGACTATTACGAAAAGCCGCCTGATGGGCGGCTTTTCGTATGAAACAGGTAAGCGGTATATACCTTACCAGGTGCGCTGGGCTGTCAGTTCTATGATACGGACTACCGTCATCATGGCTTTTTCCATGCTCTGGATAGGAACCCATTCGTAACGGCCGTGGAAATTCATGCCGCCGGCGAACAGGTTGGGGCAGGGCAGACCCTTGAATGACAGCTGTGCACCGTCTGTGCCGCCGCGGATAGGTACCTTTACAGGAGTGACGCCGGCCAGTTTCATGGCTTCACATGCAATGTCCACTACAAACGGAACCTTGTCAATCTGTTCCTTCATGTTGTAGTACTGGTCGCTTATTTCAACTGTAACGGTGCCGGCTCCGTATTGCGCGTTCATCTTTTCCGCAACCTGGGCGGCAAAACGCTTGCGGTCTTCAAACTTTGCACGGTCATGGTCCCTAATAATAAAGGTGGCGGCAGCATGGTCAACCTCACCGGAAAGGGCTACCAGATGGTAGAACCCCTCATAACCGCAGGTGGTGCCCGGAGTTTCGTCAGCGGGGAACATTCCTATAAGCTGTCCTGCAAGCAGTGATGCGTTCACCATCTTGCCTTTGGCATAGCCCGGATGCACTTCCAGACCCTGAATCTTGAATACGGCCTTCGCTGCGTTGAAGTTTTCGAACTCCATTTCGCCAACCTCACCGCCGTCAACGGTATAGCCGAACTCGCATCCGAAACGCTCCACATCGAAATGCGCGGCGCCCATGCCTATCTCCTCGTCGGGGTTGAATCCTATGCGGACTTTGCCATGCTTTATTTCAGGATGCTGCTGCAGATATTCTACAGCGCTGATTATCTCTGCTATTCCGGCCTTGTCATCGGCCCCGAGAAGAGTCGTTCCGTCAGTCACTATAAGGTCTTCACCCTTGTGGGCAAGCAGTTCAGGGAAAAGTGACGGTGACAGGACAATGTTCTGTTCGCTGTTGAGCAGGATGTCACCTCCGTCATAATTCTCAACTATGCGGGGCTTCACGTCCTTGCCGCTCATTGACGGACTGGTGTCCATGTGTGAAATGAATCCGATGGTCGGAATCCTGGCATCGGTGTTAGCCGGAAGTGTGGCGTACACATAGCCCATGCTGTCCATGTACACTTCTTCCAGTCCCATACTTTCCAGTTCGTCCTTGAGAAGACGTGCCAGATTCTTCTGCTTTTCAGTGCTGGGCACACTTTCGGAATATTCGTCAGACTGCGTGTCGACAGCCGTATAGCCCAGAAATCTCTTTATCAAATCCATATGTTGCAGTATTTTTCCCAAAGGTATGGAAAAAAACGATATGACACACACGAATTTGAATACGGTATGGGTCAGTCTTCGAAATCGAATTCGTCTTCGGGGCCGATTGCGGAGCCGCTGATGAATTCGTCCATGTCGCGGCGGTCCTTCTTTGTGGGGCGTCCCAGTCCGGCGGCACGTTTCACGAAACCGCCTACGCGGTTCATTTCCAGCAGTTCGTACTGGTCGGGAGGAGTGATGTTCTCAAGCATTTCGGGGACCAGTTTCGCCCCGACGCGGTTTTCAATGGCCTGAAGGACTCTGAACGTGTATGTCACCGGCGGACGGCGCACCTGGACGGTGTCACCTGCCTTCACTGTCTTTGACGGCTTGCACTGTGAACCGTTTATTGAAATGCGGCCCTTCTTGCAGGCGTCACAGGCAATGGTGCGTGTCTTGTATATGCGTACGGACCAAAGCCATTTGTCAATGCGTGCCTCAGTTGCCATAGTTTAACGGTTGTTGAATCTGCACATGGTGTCGTCTATGCCGGCAAGACAGAAGTTGCGTACGGCATCGGCGGCAATAGGGATGCGTTCGTCAAGCAGGGCCTGCTCTTCAGGGCTGAACGGGTCAAGCACGAACTTTATCTGGGCTCCCATGGGGAAATCATTGCCTATGCCGAAACGGAGACGGGCGAACTGCTGTGAACACAGTACCTGGATTATGTTGCCAAGACCGTTGTGGCCTCCGTTTGATCCCTGTCCCTTGAGACGTATCTTTCCAAGGGGAAGGGCCAGGTCGTCGCATACAACCAGAAAGTTTTCAGGCTGTATGTTCTCCTTGTTCATCCAGTATCGGACTGCGTTTCCGCTCAGGTTCATGTAGGTAGTGGGCTTGAGGAGCACAAGCTCACGGTTCTTGATGCGCATGTACGCCACATAACCGTAACGCTTGTCCTCAAAAACAGCATTGGATGCCTGTGCAAGGGCATCCAATACCATAAATCCTATGTTGTGGCGGGTGTTCCGGTATTCGTCTCCGGGATTGCCCAACCCCACAATCAGGTACTTCATACTCTACTGCTTATTCTGCAGCTTCCTCTGTGCTTTCAGCGGCTGCTGCACGTGTTGACATGACTGTGCAGATCACAGCCTGCTTGGGGCTGACGAATTCCAGACCTTCAACGTTCAGGTCACCTACCTTGAATGACTTGCCGATGGTAAGGGGAGTGACGTCAATTTCAATCTTTTCAGGAATGGCGGTGTAAACGGCCTTGGCCTTTACAAGACGCATGATCTGCTCAAGCTTGCCGCCGGCCTTGACACCTGCTGCCAGACCTGTCAGCTTGACGGGAACTGACATTACGATAGGCTTGGTTTCAGTGATCTGGTAGAAATCAATGTGCTGTATGTAATCCTTTACGGGATGGAACTGGATTTCACGCATTACTGCCAGGACGGTGACACCGTCAATGGTCAGGTTCACTGACTTGATGTCAGGGGTGTAAACCAGGTTGCGTACTTCTTCTGTGTACACTGAGAATGCCTTTGCTACGGGCAGACCGTTGGCGTCCCTTTCCTCACCGTACAGGTTGCAGGGGATAAGGTTCTGCTTTCTCAGTTCCTTTGCGGCCTTCTTGCCGAATTCGTTGCGGGCTGTGCCCTTGATGTCGATAGACTTCATAACTTACGTGTTACTCTAAATTGTTAATACTCAATTCACCATCACACAGGGAACCTGCCTTTCAGGACAGGCTTTACGTAAAAGCGCCGCAAAGATAGACCTTTCCATTTGAAATACAAAGGAAAAGCCTGTAGAAAATGTTGTCCGTTGGTGGTCAGAACTCAATTTTGAAGTCCGATGCTTCAGAATCCGGAACGGTGGCATCCGTCTCATCGGACTCAGGTGCGGGAACGGCCGCTTCCAGCTTTTCCGCTTCATGGATGAAACTGATGGTTCTGGTGAGTCCGTCAATGAAGTTGCTGAAATCCTCACGGTAGAGGAAAATCTTGTGCTTTTCGAAACTGACCTGGGCATTTTCGCCTTCACCGTTGACAATTTTCTTGCTTTCGGTTATTGACAGGTACATTTCATCCTTTCTTGTCCTGCGGACGTCCATGTAGTAGATCCGCTTTCCGGCCTTTACGGAATGTGAGAAGATCACATCCTTCTCCATGTCTTCGGCTGTCTTCCTTTTGAAATCGTCCATATTCAGTATCCGCTAAAATTTTCACAAATATGGTAAAATGAATCCAAATGACCAAGAAATGACGGCCGAAATGGGGGAGGAGATGAAAAAATGTTGTAATTTTGCCTCCCGATTAACGGCCAAACCGACAATGATCAACAGAGTTCTCATCAGACTGAAAGTAGTCCAGGTAATATACGCCTATTACCAGAATGGCGGGCAGAATCCGGCACAGGCCGAACGTGAGCTGGCCCAGAGCCTGGACAGTGCCTATTCACTTTACAAAACCCTTCTGTTCCTTCCTGTGGCACTTGTGCGTGCCGCCCGCAAGTCTGTAGCGAAGCAGACCAGAATGCACGTGGAACACATTTCCCGCAAGGAAGTGCTTATTGCGGAGAACAGATTCCTGGCCCAGCTGGAGACGAATGCCGAACTTGACACATTTGTCCAGAGCAATGACATGTCATGGCTTGCAGACTCCGATTTCGTAAAGGACCTTTACGCCGAAATCCTTGAAAGTGACATCACTGAGGAGTATCTGCAGGAGGAGCGTTTCGACTATGAGGCCGACAGGGACTTCTGTAAGAAAATCTATAAGCGGCTCATTGAAGACAATGACGAACTGGACAACCTGCTTGAGGAACAGAACATATATTGGAACGGTGACAGGAACCTGATTGATTCGTTCGTCCTGAAAACTATCCGGTCATTTTCTGAAAACGGCGGTGAGTACCAGCCGCTGCAGGCTGAATTCAAGGATGAGGAGGACCGCCGGTTTGCGCTTGACCTGCTTCATGCCGGTCTCTCCGTAGCCCCGGAACGTGAAAAGTTCGTGGCTGAAAACTGCCGCCGCTGGGATCCCAGCCGTCTGGCTTTCCTTGATGTGATAATCATCCAGGCTGCTATTGCCGAAATGCTTGATTTCCCCGGAATTCCCCTTAAGGTCACTATAAACGAATATGTCGAGATGGCCAAGTATCTCAGCACGCCTGCCAGCGGCAGTTTCGTGAACGGCATGCTTGACACCATCGCGAAGGAACTGGCCGCTCAGGGCAGACTGAACAAAAACGAATAACCATTAAACAAAAAGTACATTATGTCAACAATGCTTATGCTCGATCCCTTCCAGATGACAGTTCAGGAAGTGGTATCCCAGAACACTCACATTCAGACTCTCGTTCAGGACGTAAATCTTGATGCTCCCGCAGAAGGCGCCGCTCAGGGCGGAAAGTCAGGCGGAATGCAGGGCGGCGGTCTGCTCCTTATCCTCTTCATATTCATGATCATGATGCTTTTCCTTCCGAAAGGCCGTGACAAGGAAGGCGAGAAGTTCCGCAACGCTCTCCAGAAGGAACAGGATGTTGTCACAAGTTCAGGCATTTTCGGCAAGATCAAGGATATTGATGAAGTGTCAGTGACTCTTGAAATTGCCCAGGGCATGCGCATCAAGGTTGACAAGAGATATGTCAATCCCATTCCCACACCTCAGCCTGCAAAGCCCGAAAAGAAGTCCCGCCGCCAGCGCAAGCAGGATCCCAGCAAGGACGAGAAGGCTAAGTAAGACCGTATTTCTCTGGGCACAATGAGGGGAGACAAACCCTTCCACGTCCGGTTGAAACAATCGTTGAAGAAAATCGGAGAAGCCCTTCTGAATTTTTTCGGAGGGGATTTTCCTGTTTTTATACTGTTTCTTGTAATTGCGTTCTTTTTCTGGTGGTCCAGGACCATGGGCGACAATTACGAAATGTATCTTCAGGTGCCGGTAAACGTTTCCGGATATCCCGATGAGGTGCGCGTCACATCGCCGCCGGCCACCAGTCTCAAGGTATCGCTGGGCGGAAAGGGAACGGCACTGTGGAAATCGAAAACAGTCTACCGCAGGCATGTGCTGGAAATAGACAGCCGCCGTTTCCAGATGCGTCACGGACATGCGTCTTTCGCCACCCAGGCGTTGTATGACGACATTCAGGCCCTGCTGCCGCAGACTGTGGCAATCCGTTCCATCGAACCTGATTCGCTTGCGTACGAATATATTCTGCAGACGCGTGTCAGCGTTCCGGTCCGTTGCAGCGGCAGCTTTGAAAGCCGTAACCAGTTCTTCAGCGAATCGGTGTCATTCAATCCGGACAGTGTCCTGATAAGTTGTCCTGCAACGCTGGATACAATACCCGATGCTGTCTATGCCGATGTTTCAGGACTGGTGATATCAAGTGATTCTGCTGAATTCGATGTAAAACTAATTCCTGTTCCTGACATTGAATTTGACGCGGAACTGGTACATATGTCGGTCACGTCAAGCCAGTATACGGAAAAGCGGGTAGAGGTTCCGGTTGTGGGAGTTGGTTTTCCGGACAGTCTGACACTGAAGACGTTTCCGGCAAAGGCTGCAGTAAGTTTCTGGGTGAGAATGTCCCAGTTCGAGGACGTGTCTGCCGATGATTTCAAGGTTGTGGCCGATTACGCCGACATGGCCGGACAGAAGGCTGACAGACTGGAGGTGCACATGCTGAGTCAGCCTCAGAATGTGAAAAACGTGTCGCTTCAGACCAGGATGGTTGAAATACTCATGGAAAGGAATCCGCTATGGTGAAGATTGGTCTGACAGGTGGAATAGGAAGCGGGAAGAGCTATGTCGCCGGGCTGCTTGCGCAGCTTGGGATTCCTGTGTATGATTCTGATGCGAATGCCAGAAGGCTGACAGTCAGTGACTCCGGCATCGTTGCAGGGCTGAATGGACTGCTTGGCGCTGATGTCGTTTCAGACGGGGTGCTGGACAGGCGCATGCTGGCGGATTATCTGTTTTCGGATCCGGACCATGCCCGACGTGTGAATGCAATTGTCCATCCGCGTGTTCTTTCAGATTTCGAAGAGTGGGCAGAGCGATGCGAAGGCTCTGCGTTCTGTGTCTTTGAGTCAGCCATTCTCTTTGAAACCGGGTTCAACCGGCATATGGATGTTGCAGTGTGTGTTGATGCACCTTTGGATGTGCGTATAAGACGCTGCATGGAACGTGACGGAATGCCTGAACACAAGGTGCTGGAAAGGATTGCAAGTCAGATGGACCAGAGCGGAAAATGTTCCCTTGCGGATTTTGTGATTGTCAATGACGGAGAGCGCGATCTGCAGCCGCAGATATTGGAACTGTTGGAATATTGTAAAAAAATATCTTAAACGAAAAATAGTATTATGCTTAACGAAATTCTTACCATTTCAGGCAAACAGGGCCTGTTCAAACTGCTCACGCGCGGACGTGGCGCACTCATTGTCGAGAACATTGACTCATCAAAGAGGCGTTTCCCCATTCAGGGTACGGACAAGGTGGTGTCATTGGGCGATATCTCAATTTTTACTGAAGACAGGGAAATGCCCCTGCGCGAAGTCTTCAAGTCAATTGAAGAGAAGTGCGGAGCAAAGGAAATAGAATTCGACTGGAAAAAGGCTCAGGACGCCAGCCTTCTCGAATGGTTCGGCACAATTGTCCCTGACTTTGACCGTGACCGCGTATATCCCAGCCATATCAGGAAGATAGCAGGTTGGTACAACCTTCTTGTCAGTTGCGGTGAAAACGACTTCTCTGAACCCAAGGCCGGAGAAGACGAGGCTGCAAAGCCGGAAGAGCAGGCCTGATAAAGGTGTCGTATTTCATGAAAAGGCGGTGGTGCGTATTCTGTACCACCGCCTTTACTTTTCAGGTGATATCGGATTCATATAAAATATTATTTTATATGCGAAAATATTTGGCCATTTCTTTCCAAATCCGTAACTTTGCGGCCGGATTCAAAATTGTTTGCAATGGAAAGAGTCACTCTTCTTACATCGGACCAGCTTTACAACAGCTACATTGACCCCAAGTACATTCCTGCCGGACAGGACAAGTATTATCTGCGCAACACTCAGGTATGCGCTCCGAAGAACGGCTGGCGCCACCTGAACAGCTTTGAAATTGAAACTCTTGTCAAGAATGACAATACGGCCATGAGCTGGGACAACATTCTGGTGACAGACCAGTTTGACCCGATGATGCTCAAGAACAACAAGTTCTACGGCTTTGTGCGTATAGGACGTGTCACTGACAACGGTCTTCAGTATCATGACCTGCGTCTTTCGTGCGGCATTACGAACAGTTCAATCCATTCCTGTGACATAGGTGACGACTGTGCAATCCATAATGTACATTACCTTTCGCATTATATAATAGGTGACCGCTGCATGCTTTTCAACATTCAGGAAATGTCATGCACGGACCACGCCAAGTTCGGCAACGGAATAATCAAGGACGGTGAGGATGAAAGCGTGCGCGTGTGGCTGGAACTGATGAACGAGACCGGCTGCCGCAAAGTCCTGCCTTTTGACGGCATGATTGCGGCCGATGCGTACATGTGGGCCAAATTCATTGACGACCGTCAGCTTCAGGACCGTCTGAAGGCCATTACCCAGAGCATGTTCGACAGCCGCCGCGGTTTCTACGGAACAGTGGGCTACGGTTCGGTAATCAAGAATTCATGGATTCTCAAGGATGTGAAGATAGGCAACTGCTGCTATATAAAGGGCGCAAGCAAACTGAAGAACATCACAATCAATTCAAGTGACAAGGAACCTACCCAGATAGGTGAGAATGTGGTTCTTGTGAACGGTATTGTGGGGTACGGCTGCCGCATATTCTATTCGGTCATCGCAGTCCGGTTCGTGCTGGGCAGCAACAGCAACCTGAAATACGGCGCACGTCTCATGAATTCCTTTATGGGTGACAACAGCACCATATCCTGCTGCGAGGTTCTGAACAATCTCATATTCCCCGCACACGAACAGCATCACAACAATTCTTTCCTGATAGCAAGCGTTGTCAAGGGACAGTCAAACATGGCTGCCGGTGCAACCATAGGTTCAAACCACAACAGCCGTACCAATGACAATGAAATTGAGGCCGGACGCGGTTTCTGGCCGGGTTTGTGTTCCAGTGTGAAGCATTCCTGCAAGTTCGCCAATTTCACCATGCTGGCAAAGGCCGCTTATCCGGCTGAAATGATCAACCCCTTCCCGTTCGCCCTGATAAGCAATGATGAAGTGCATGGCGAACTGCATGTCATGCCGGCATTCTCGTGGCTGTACAACATGTTCTCCATGGCCCGCAACAACTGGAAGTTCGCACACCGCGACGCGCGTGTGTTCAAGGTCCAGAACATAGAATTCGACGCATACGCTCCTGACACGATTGAAGAGGTCATTCAGGCACGCAAGCTTCTTGACCTGTGGGTCGCCAAGGCCTGGCTGCGCAGCGAGGGTACTGACTTTGCAGGCATGTCCGATGACGAACTCACTCATATCGGACGCAAACTCCTTAACGGCGATCCTGAGAAGGTGCGCTCTCTTGAGGTGCTGGGCGAGAATATGGAGAAGTCCAAGCGCAAGGTGCGCATTCTCAAACCCTATGAGTCATATCATGCATACGGCGACATGATTGTCTATTATGCAGTGCGCAACATTGCGGCATACCTTGATGAAAATGATAATGAGGATTTCCGTTCGCTCTGCAACCGTTTTGACGGCGAACGCAAGCGCGTATGGTTCAATCTGGGCGGCCAGCTCATGTCAATGGATGACCTGAACCAGCTGAAATCCGATATTAAGGACGGAACAATCAACACGTGGAAGGAGATACACCACCGCTATACCGAAATATGGAAGCGCTATCCCATGGACAAGCTGCGCCATTCTTACCTGTCGCTCAAGCATATGTTCAATGTGGATACCATGAGTGACGAGGATTGGGTGATGGTGCTCAACAAGGGCATTGAAATCCAGAAATACATCAATGACCAGGTCTATGAGACCCGACAGAAGGATTATGAGAACATATTCCGCCGTGTCACATTCATGAGTGAGGATGAAATGCTGGCCGCATGGGGCAAACTTGACGAGAACGGCTTTATAAAGCAGCAGCGTGAGGAAACCAGGGAGTTCATAGAAAGGATCCAGAACCTGAAGAAACGCCTGCTGTAAATTTGAATTATACAACCAAATACATATTCATATGAATCTTAAAGAGCAGAAGTACGCACAGTATGCACTGGTGCAGGAGATGATGGACACTGTGGAAACTGTCCGCAAGTTCAATCCCGAATGTACAAAGACTATCGCACAGCAGGTAAGCAGGGCCGGCAGGGTCTATTTTACCGGTGAAGGTTCAAGCCGCATCTTTCCGGCCAAGAATTCACTGCGCAAATCAAAGCGCTGGGGGCTGGATCTGAATGCTCAGACTGACGGCTCATGGCAGTCACGCGAGTATGATCTGAGCAAGTTCGCAGTGTTCTTCGCATCGAATTCGGGCCGTACAAAGGAAGTGACGCTTCTTGCAAAAAAGCAGATGGAGGAGGGCAACCCCCTGCGTTTCGGACTTACAGCAAACCAGGACACAATACTTTCACAGTTCTGCGCATCGACACATGTGCTGAACTGCGGCTGGGAACAGGCCGTAGCTGCCACCAAGAGCGTGGTGGAACAGGCACTCTACTACGAATCAGTGCTTTGGAATATTGCAGGCCGTAATGTCAAGGCCGGTCTTGAGGCTCTTCCCGGACAGATTGAGAAGGCCCTGACACTTGACGTTCCGGCTGAAATAGTGGAGTGGGTCAGGAAAGCTGAAACAATTTACTTTGCAGGCTACAATGACGGAGTTGCCGAGGAGCTGACACTCAAGACCAATGAGATTACCCGTCGCAAGTCCGATTTCCTTGAGGGCACTTACGCACTTCACGGAATTGAAGAGGTCATGAAGGAGGGTGACATAATATTCTGGGTTGATCCGATAGCTGACGAATATGAGAAGATAGAGGAATGCCTGGTGAAGGGTGCCGGCGTGAAGGTCGTTGCCATTGCTGACCATGACACTCCGTTCCCGACTCTCAGGACTCCGGCTGCCGGAGATTTCAATCCTTACGTATATCTGTGCGCAGGCTGGAATGTCCTGGTTGAAATAGGCATTGCAACCGGCATGGACCTTGACCATCCCAACCGTGCCCGCAAGGTTGGTAACGAACTTGTACTCTGATATACCTTGGACGGATTGCTCTGGTATGACTTTGGAACGGGAGCGCAGGCGTTTTCCACTTACAGGGACGCTGTGCTCCCGTACCGCGTTGTCCAGCCGCACCAGACACACGGGTGTACGGTGGTGCAGGTGACAGATCCCGACACTTCCCGTGAGGACCTTGAAGGGGTCGATGCGCTGGTCACGGACGTTCCGGGGCTGGCCATAGGCGTGCGTACGGCGGACTGCATTCCCGTGCTGCTGTATGATCCTGTAAGGAAGGCGGTTGCCGCCGTTCATGCAGGATGGCGCGGAACGGTGGGACACATCAGCAGCAAGGCAATTGACACAATGGTCCGGCTGTACGGAACACGTCCCGAAGATTTGAAGGCGGTCATCGGACCCGGCATAGGGCCTGACAGCTTTCAGGTGGGGCAGGAAGTGGCTGATTCATTCCTGGATGCCGGTTTCCCGGCTTGCCTGATTGCGGACTGTGGTCCGAAAGGTGCAGGAATGTCCGGCGGACTGCATATTGACCTGTGGAGAGCCAATGCATGGCTGCTGGAAGAAGCCGGCGTACGTGACATACATACCGCCGGCATATGCACGTACTCTCATAATGACATGTTCTTTTCCGCGCGCCGCGAAGGGATGAAATGCGGGCGCATAATCAACGCTATCAGGCTTACAGCGGGAACAGAAGGCAGGTGATGAAGACAATAAAAAAGGCTGCCCTTCAGGACAGCCTTTTCGTATAAAATGTTCAGAATCACTTCTTGCATTCAGTTGACAGGCACTTCCAGACGCCTGCTGCCAGAGCACCGCCGCACAGAGGAGCCACGATGAATATCCAAAGCTGGCTTAGTGCTTCACCGCCTGCAAACAGGGCGGGACCTATTGAACGGGCGGGGTTGACTGATGTTCCGGTATAGCGGATGCATGCCAGATGAACCAGAACCAGTGTGAGGCCGATAGCCAGACCTGCCAGGTTGCCTGCGCCCTTCTCGGAGTCAGTTGTGCCAAGCACTACAAGAACGAATACGAATGTGAACACAAGTTCGGCAATGAAACCTACGGCAGGGCTGATTCCGGCCTGCAGTGAGTTTGCACCTACACCGCCGCCAAGAGCGTCCTTTGTGAGGCCGAACAGTATGGCTGCACCTATGATGGCGCCGATAATCTGGAAAATCACGTACATGATGGCATCCTTACCGCTCATGCGGCCTGAAAGCCATACGCCAAGGGTAATTGCAGGGTTGATGTGGCAGCCTGAGATACCGCCGATGGCATAAGCCATTGCAACTACTGAAAGACCGAATGCGAGAGCTGTGCCTACAACACCCGGAACACCGGGAAGTGATGATGCACAACCAAGGCTGACAGCTGAACCGCAGCCCATCAGAACCAGAACCATGGTTCCAATCATTTCTGCTAAATACTTTTTCATAATGTTTGTATAAAAGGTTTGTCTGTTATGTATTCGGAGCGCTAATATAGCGTTTTTTCTTTACTGTTGGACATTTTTTCTGTAATCCTGTCATTTGCCGTCAATCATGGCAAGGCTAATGCGCTGTCTTTCCGTGTCCACGTCAAGTACGCGTACCATGACCTGCTGCTGGACTGTGACCACCTGCGTGGGGTCCTTGATGAATTTTCCGGGTGCAAGCTGCGAGACATGGACCAGTCCCTTCACATGAATGCCTATGTCGACGAATGCACCGAAATTGGTGACGTTGCTCACAATTCCGGGCAGTTCCATGCCGGGGCGTACGTCTTCCAGCGTGTGCACTTCACTGGAGAATTCGAACTTCCTGAGCGGTCCGCGCGGATCAAGACCGGGCTTGGCCAGTTCGGCCATTATGTCAGTAAGGGTGGGCAGGCCCACCTTGTCAGTGACATACCTGCCGGTATCGACCTTTGCACGCAGTTCATCGGATTTCATGAGGTCTGCAACAGTACATCCAAGATCCTTTGCCATCTGTGCCACTATGGCATAGCTTTCCGGATGGACGGCTGAATTATCCAGCGGCTGTTCTCCACCGGACACGCGCAGGAATCCGGCTGACTGTTCGAACGCCTTGGCACCCATGCGCGGCACCTTCATCAGTTCCCTGCGGGATCTGAACGGCCCGTTCTCGGTACGGTAGTCCACTATGTTCTGTGCCAGCTGCGGCCCAAGACCGCTTATGTACGTGAGAAGGTGGGTGCTGGCGGTGTTCACGTTCACGCCCACACGGTTCACGCAGCTGACCACAGTCTGATCCAGGGAATGTTTCAGTTCAGTCTGGCTGACATCCTTCTGGTACTGGCCGACACCTATTGACGAGGCGTCAATCTTGACCAGTTCGGCCAGCGGGTCCATGAGACGCCGGCCTATTGATACTGCTCCGCGTACGGTGACATCGTACTCCGGAAATTCGTCACGTGCCGTCTTTGATGCCGAATAGACGGATGCGCCGTCCTCATTGACGCTGAACACCTGTACGCCGGCTGGCAGATGCAGGCGCCGTACAAAATCCATGGTCTCGCGGCCGGCAGTGCCGTTGCCTATGGCTATGGCTTCAATCCTGTACTGCTCCACCAGAGTGCATATCTTGGCTGCGGCGCTGCGGTCGTTGTGCGGCGGGTGGGGGTAGATGGCCTCATTGTGCAGCAGGTTGCCCTGCGGACTCAGGCATACCACCTTGCAGCCCGTGCGGAATCCGGGGTCAATTCCCATAACGGCCTTCTGCCCCAGCGGCGATGCCATGAGCAGCTGCTCCAGATTGCGGGCAAAGATCCTTATGGCCTCAGCATCGGCCTTCTCCTTGGATGATGCGGCGAATTCGTTCTCGACAGATGGCTGCAGCAGGCGGTAGTAACTGTCATGGACGGCATCATCAACAAGGTCCGATGCCTGGCAGTGCCCCTTGACGTAATGTCTGGCAAGCGAGTCCGATGCGCGTTCGTCATCAATCTCGATGCTCACCTTGAGCAGGCCTTCCTGTTCGCCCCGGCGCATGGCCAGCAGCCGGTGTGAAGCGCAGCGGGCCAGCGGTTCCGAGAAATTGAACCAGTCACGGTACTTCTGGGCATCGGACTCCTTTCCGCGGGCTACGCGGCTGCATATGCGGGCTTCGCGGCGGTATCCGGCGCGCACCATGTTCCGGGCTGTTTCGTCATTCGACACCTGTTCGGCAATGATGTCCATGGCGCCCCTGACGGCGTCGTCAGCGTCTTCGACACCCTTCTCCGTGCTGATGTACTTCCTGACCTCACTGTCCAGGGAAGCGTTCCGGTCCTGTTTCATGATGAATTGGGCCAGCGGCTCCAGACCTTTCTCACGTGCTGCATCGGCGCGGGTACGGCGGTGCGGCCTGAACGGGGCATAGATGTCCTCCAGTTCAGTGGCATCCCAGCAGTGCTCAATGCGCTCCTTTAGTTCAGGTGTCAGTTTCTCCTGACTTTCAATGGTGCTTAGAACCGTATCCTTGCGCTTGTCAAGTGCCATGAGCCGTTCCAGAGCGTCACTGACCGTTGTGACCTGGACTTCATCCATGCCGCCGGTCGATTCCTTGCGGTAACGGCTTATGAACGGGATTGTGGCACCGCCGTCAAGAAGCTTCAGGGTGTTTTCCACCTGATGGGCCTTCAGACCCGTTTCGCGAACGATTATACGGATGAATTCCGCGTTCATGACATGCAGCCTTCAGAATGTATATGCCTGATGTCAGTCCTCAAGCGATTCGGGATCCGGTTCGAAATCCGGTTCCTGGCCGCTGCCCAGGATTGCCGCCATGATTCTTGCCTCCAGTTCTTCGGCCAGTTCGGGGTTGTCCGCAATGAGCTGCTTGACGGCATCACGGCCCTGTGCCAGTTTGGATCCTTCATAGCTGAACCATGATCCGCTCTTCCTGATAATCTCATATTCGACTCCAAGGTCAACTATTTCACCGCATCTGGATATGCCTTCTCCGAACATGATATCGAATTCGGCTTTGCGGAATGGAGGCGCCACCTTGTTCTTCACAACCTTGACACGCACCTGGTTTCCAACGACGCTGTCCCCGTCCTTGAGCTGTGTCACGCGCCTTATGTCCAGACGGACCGATGCGTAGAACTTCAGGGCGTTGCCGCCGGTCGTGGTTTCGGGGTTGCCGAACATCACGCCAATCTTTTCACGCAGCTGGTTGATGAATATGCACGTGGTGTTGGTCTTGTTGATGGCCGATGTCAGTTTGCGCAGTGCCTGTGACATGAGTCTGGCCTGCAGACCTACCTTGTTGTCGCCCATGTCACCCTCAATTTCAGCCTTGGGAGTCAGTGCGGCGACTGAATCTATTACGATAATGTCAATTGCACTTGAGCGGATAAGCTGTTCGGCAATCTCCAGGGCCTGCTCGCCGTTGTCGGGCTGCGATATCCACAGATTGTCAATGTCAACGCCCAGCTTTGCGGCATAGAAACGGTCAAATGCGTGTTCGGCGTCAATGAATGCGGCTATTCCGCCGGCCTTCTGGGCCTCGGCAATGGCGTGGATGGCCAGTGTTGTCTTTCCTGACGATTCCGGACCGTAAATTTCAATTATCCTTCCGCGCGGGTATCCGCCCACGCCAAGTGCAGCGTTGAGTCCGATGGACCCGGTCGGGATGACATCGACGTTTTCAACGCTTTCGTCACCTAACTTCATGATCGATCCCTTGCCGAAGCTCTTCTCGATCTTCTCCGTCGCAGCCTGCAGCGCTTTCAGTTTCTCGCTTGCAGGAGCCTTCTGAGAGACTGCGCTCTCAATTTCCTTCTTTGCCATATGAATTTGATTTTGATTATACATTCAGGAGGGTTCTTCATGGTATCTCATCACAGGAGAACTGCTCCTTCAAATCACAAATATAGCAAACCGGAATGCCCTTTTGCAAGTTTTTCCTGCAATTTATTTTTCAACAGCCGCAGAGAGGCACTGCTGTGCACGTGACAGTTTGGCAGGAACTGACACTGACAGACCATCAGCACTGTCATGCCGTACGCTGCGGTGGCAGTTTGGCATGACATTTGTCCTTAATGCTGTGCCGGTGTGCTGGTGACATCGGACTTAAGGAGTATAAACAATAAAAAAACATAGAAAATGGGAAAAATCATCGGTATTGACCTTGGTACAACAAATTCGTGTGTATCAGTATTTGAGGGTAATGAACCCGTAGTTATAGCCAACTCTGAAGGCAAGCGTACAACCCCTTCAATTGTGGCATTCGTTGACGGCGGCGAACGCAAGGTGGGTGATCCCGCAAAGCGTCAGGCCATTACAAACCCGCAGCGCACTGTCTTCTCAATCAAGCGCTTCATGGGTGAGAACTGGGACCAGGTGCAGAAGGAAGTGGGCCGCGTGCCTTACAAGGTTGTCAAGGGTGACAACAACATGCCGCGCGTTGACATTGACGGCCGCCTGTACACCGCTCAGGAAATTTCAGCTATGGTGCTCCAGAAGATGAAGAAGACCGCCGAGGACTATCTGGGCCAGGAGGTGACCGAGGCTGTCATCACCGTACCCGCATATTTCAGCGACTCACAGCGTCAGGCTACCAAGGAGGCCGGCCAGATTGCAGGTCTTGAAGTTAAGCGTATTGTCAACGAACCTACCGCAGCCGCTCTGGCATACGGCGTTGACAAGGCCAACAAGGACATGAAGATTGCAGTCTTCGACCTTGGCGGCGGCACATTCGATATCTCGATTCTGGAATTCGGCGGCGGCGTGTTTGAAGTCCTGTCAACCAACGGTGACACACATCTGGGCGGTGACGACTTTGACCAGGTCATCATCAACTGGCTGGTACAGGAATTCAAGAACGACGAGGGTGCAGACCTGACAGTTGACCCCATGGCACTGCAGCGCCTCAAGGAAGCCGCAGAAAAGGCCAAGATTGAGCTGTCTTCATCGACATCGACAGAAATCAACCTGCCGTACATCATGCCGGTTGCAGGTGTTCCGCGTCATCTTGTAAAGACCCTGACACGCGCCAAGTTCGAACAGCTGGCAAGTGGCCTTATCCAGGCATGTCTGGAGCCCTGCCGCAAGGCAATGAGCGATGCCGGTCTGAGCAACTCCGATATCGATGAGGTCATCCTGGTGGGCGGTTCAAGCCGTATCCCCGCTGTCCAGAAACTGGTTCAGGACTTCTTCGGCAAGGTTCCTTCAAAGGGCGTGAATCCCGACGAGGTCGTAGCCGTTGGCGCATCAATCCAGGGTGCTATCCTGAACAAGGAAGGTGGAGTAGGTGACATCGTACTGCTTGATGTGACCCCGCTGACCATGGGTATCGAGACTCTGGGCGGTGTAATGACCAAGCTCATCGAGGCCAACACCACAATCCCGTGCAAGAAGAGCGAAACGTTCTCGACAGCCGCTGACAACCAGACCGCAGTCACCATCCACGTGCTGCAGGGCGAACGTCCCATGGCCAGCCAGAACAAGTCCATAGGCCAGTTCAACCTTGAGGGCATTGCTCCCGCACGCCGCGGCGTTCCTCAGATTGAGGTCACATTCGATATTGACGCCAACGGTATCCTGAAGGTAAGCGCCAAGGACAAGGCCACCGGCAAGGAGCAGGCTATCCGCATAGAGGCTTCATCGGGCCTTAGCAAGGAAGAGATTGACCGCATGAAGGCCGAGGCCGAAGCCAACGCTGAAGCTGACAAGAAGGAGCGTGAGAAGATTGACAAGCTGAACCAGGCTGACTCAATGATCTTCCAGACCGAACAGCAGCTCTCAGAACTTGGCGACAAGATTCCTGCTGACAAGAAGGCTCCCATCGAGACCGCTCTGAACGCTCTGAAGGATGCCCACAAGAATCAGGACCTTGCAGCCATTGACAAGGCTATGGCTGAACTGCAGACCGCCTTCCAGGCAGCCAGCGCCGAAATGTACGCCCAGAGCGGCGCCCAGGGTGGTGCCCAGGCCGGCCCCGGTGCAGGTGCAGGCTTTGGCGGCGGCTTTAACGGCGGTGCCCAGCAGGGTCCCCAGAACGACCAGAAGGGCCCGGACGTCCAGGATGCTGACTTCGAGGAGGTCAAATAAACCGGACTAAACCAGACTGGACTAAACCTGATATATATATTGTATAATACGGTGTAAATCAAGTATTTGCACCGTATTTTCTGTGCTTGTCACGGAGCGGTTTAACCTTAGTTTTCTCTCCTTTGAGTAGCTGTAGCATACGAATTTTGTAGCGGATTTGTAGCGCGACATAAAAGTGCGGAAAGTGAGACATGTTTTTATTCAATTGCCTAAAAATAAATGATTTGTACTATTTTACGCATTGCTGCGAATGTGTAAGCATAATTCTGGCCTGACAAACCTTGGCAATTGGAAGCATATCCCTTTTGATATCCGATAGGTCCGATTTTGCATCTTTCATCAAAATCATTACTTTCGCACTATAATATCGAACGAATATGACTGTTGATGAGATTCAGACGTGCACTGAATTCCAGATCTTCGATCGGAAGAGTGTGAAGATTGATACAAAAGCGTTGGCCATACCAATCATTGCAATGGCAAATGCTGATGGTGGTACCATTGCGATTGGTGTTGAAGACGATGGTACGTTATCCGGTATACTCGGTTATCAGGCACATGTTAATGAATTGTTGAGAGTATCATTTGACTATTGCGTCCCATCCGTTAAGGTCACTCCGGAATATGTTGATGTAATCGATTCCAAAGGTCAACAGAATAAGATTATTCTTCTTCATATACCGCAAAGCATGTTGGTTCATGCAAATCAGGCCGATGAGGTTTTCTATAGGGTTGGCGACAAATCCAAGAAACTGAATTTTGAACAGCGCATGCAGCTATTATATGCGAAGGGCGAACATTATTATGAAGATGCACCCGTGTTGAATACCGGCATATCTGATATAAATGTTGAAATTGTTGAAGATTATCTCAGACAGTCAAGATACTCAAAAGGTGCTGGACGTTTTTTGAGGGAAAATGGTTTCCTGTTAGAACACTCGGATATGGACGGACGCACGAGTGAAGTTCTGACTGGAGCTGCGGTTCTGCTTTTCGGGAATAATCCGCAACGTTATTTTCAGCGCGCTAGGGTGCGCGTAATCCGTTATGACGGCTTGGAAGAACGCTTTGGCCGTGAAATGAATGTAGTGAAGGATGTAATTTTTACAGGTGCAATCAAGGAATTGACAGACAAGGCTATATCATTCGTCAGTACACAAATTAAAGAACATTCATTCCTTGGAAAGGACGGACTCTTTCAGACTGTTCCACAGTATCCGGAATTCTGTTGGAAAGAACTTATTGTCAATGCCATTTGTCATAGAGATTACAGCATATTGGGTACAGATATTCAAGTAAAGCTGTTTGATGACCATATGACAGTTGAAAGTCCTGGCGTTCTTCCAGGATTGGTCCGTCCCAATAATATTCGTGAAATACATTTCTCCCGTAATCCCAAGATTGCGGAATACATGCACGCATACAAATTTGTCAAGGAATTTGGAGAGGGGGTGGATAGAATGTATCGTGAATTGGAGCAGGCCGGCAATCCTGAACCCAGTTTTAAACAGGTTGAATTTATGGTAAAGGCCACAATGTGGCAGCATTCCAGTGAAGAATATGGCGGTGGCACACCTTCCGATAACCAACTTGCACAAGGCTTGCCTAGGCAAGTTAAAGAATTGCTACTCTGCTTGGAACAAATTAACTTGTCTAAAAAAGACATGCTTGCTTCAGGCAAGCTGAGCTGCCGTTCCCGTCAGACATTGGAACAACAATACTTAAAGCCTGCGATTGATCTTGGTGTTATTTCCATGACAATTCCCGACAATCCGCGGCACCCGGCTCAAAAATATGGCCTTACTCCATTGGGTCGTGAAGTTCTGAAGAATGTTCAATAACACGATAAATAGTTGATGGCATATATGACCGTGTCAATCTGAATGGAAGATTCCAAGCAGATAATAGACCGCCTGACCAAAGAAATTCAGTCTCTGCGTCAGGAAAATGAAGAACTGAAAGCGATTCTCAGGTCACATGGCATTGAGTATGTCCGTTCTGACAAGCCTGAAGGGGAAACGCTTTATTCGTCAGTCTTATTTCCGACAGTCCAGCTATTATTGGAAGAACGTGTTTCATTATTCCATAGCCTTTTCAGGGGGCGCGATGACGTGTTTGCCCGCCGATGGTTCAGCAAGGCTACAGGAAAGAGTGGATATCAGCCCGTATGTGCCAATGAATGGAGGCATGGAATTTGTGATAAGAAGACGTACAAGTGTTCCGACTGTCCAAACCGTGAGTTGTCACCACTGACTTCCGGTGACATATACCGCCACCTTGAAGGGCGTGATGAAAACGGTCAGGATGTAATAGGACTGTATCCGATAATGTCCGATAACCAATGCTCATTTCTCTGTGCCGATTTTGATGACAAGAGTTGCATACATGGATATAAAAATGATGTGCTGGCGTATGTAAGTGTATGCCGTGACTGGCATGTCCCATACGGCATTGAACGGTCGCGTTCCGGTAATGGAGCTCATGCGTGGATTTTCTTTGAAACACCGCTCCCTGCATACAAAGCCAGAAAACTGGGCAATGCAATATTGACCGAAGCAACGGGTCGGGAAGGGCAAATGGTTTTCAATTCTTATGACCGCTTCTTTCCGAATCAGGACAGAATGCCCGAAGGCGGTTTCGGTAATCTGGTTGCTTTGCCGCTTCAGGGAAGGGCGCGTAAGAACTTGAACAGTGTATTCGTAGATGACAGTTTCCTGGCTTATAAGGACCAGTGGGCGTTCCTGTCCCAGATTCAGAAAGTGAGTGAGGAATATGTTGATGTTCTGTTGTCACAACATGTTCATGAAGAGTTGGGTCCGCTGTCAACCTCAAGTGAAAGCAAACCATGGAAGACACCTGAAGCATACGATATCCATAAGGAGGATTTCCTGAAAGATGTAATAGTTACCAAGGCTGACAAGCTGTACATACCCATGAAATCCGTATCGGCCAAGGTATTGGATCATTTGAAACGTATAGCCTCTTTCAGAAATCCGGAATTCTACAGCCGGCAGGCAATGCACTTTTCCACCTATTCATTTCCAAGAATAATCTCCTGCTTTGACATGACTGATGATTATCTGGCAATGCCAAGAGGATGTGAGGGAGCAATCATGTCCTTTCTTGATATGAATCACGTAGATTACAGCATAAAAGACGAAACGAACCATGGCATGCCAATAGACGTCAGATTTCTGGGTGAGGAGCGTGTTGAGCAGACCGATGCCATCAATGCAATTCTTCCTTATGATAATGGCGTGCTTCATGCGACAACCGCATTTGGAAAAACGGTTACTGCGACTGCAATAATTGCCAGAAAGAGAGTCAATACCCTGATAATTGTCCATTCCAGAGCATTGCTGGTTCAATGGAAGGAACGTTTGGAAGAATTTCTGGAAATTAAATGCGAAGAACCTGTGCCGCAGAAAAAACGTGGCAGACGTAAGGCATTTTCTCCAATAGGATGTCTCGATTCTACAGGAGATACTCTGCATGGAATCATAGACATAGTCCTGATGCAGTCATGTATGGCCGACGGCGAGCCGAAGTCGTTCATTGGCAATTACGGAATGGTAATAGTTGACGAATGCCATCATGTTCCGTCTGTAACTTTTGAGAATGTCATGAAGTCTGTCAGATCAAAATATGTATATGGCCTGACAGCTACACCAATACGTAAGGACGGACATCAGCCCATAATATTCATGCAGTGCGGTCCTATACGGTTCTCTGCTGATGCCAGAAGCCAGATTGCCAGGCAGTCATTTGACCGTTATCTGATTCCACGCTTTACAACATTCCGTTCTCTGACTAATGACAAAATGCAATTTGCGGCTTTACTTGAGCGGCTTGCTGAAGATGAAGTCCGTAACAGACTGATAGTCGAGGATGTCAGCAAGGCAGTGGTTTCAGGCAGGACACCAATCATAATGACAAGCCGGATGTCACATGTTTCTGTACTGGCAAAGATGCTTGAGCCACTGGTGAATAACGTGATTTGTCTGACAGGAGCAGGAACTGCAAAAGAAAAGCGTGATACGATGTGTCGCTTGCAGAGTATTCCGACAGAAGAATCATTGGTGATAGTCGCTACTGGAAAGTATGTCGGTGAAGGTTTTGATTATCCTCGGCTTGACACGCTGTTTCTGGCCTTACCAATATCGTGGAAAGGACTTGTAGCGCAATATGCCGGTCGTCTGCATCGTGAGAATGAAGGCAAGAAGGATGTTTGTATTTTCGACTATATCGATATACGTGAACCGGTGTGTGACAGTATGTACCGCAAACGCTTGAGGGGGTATGCATCGATAGGTTATCGTACAATTGACAGAATGCGTCCGACTCTGTTTGATGAAGCTGATGGAATGGAACCTGTGCCAAAGGAAGGGCAGATATTCAGCGGCAGAACCTTTCTGCATCCATATCTTAATGAATTGAACCATGCCAGACGTTCAATTGTCATATCGTCTCCAAAGTTGTATGCAGTGGAAAAGAATTCCATCATGCTAAAGCTGAAAGGCTTGTCTGTATGTGGAATTGAAGTCGTCATTCTGACATCCTGTGAAAACGGACAGACCGAAATCCTACGTTCTAACGGACTCGTGGTCAGAGTGCAGACAGACTTGAAATTGTGCTCTACGGTCATAGACAAGTCTATAGTCTGGTATGGAGGTGTAAATGTACTTGGATATGCTTCCGATGACGACAGTATGATTAAGGTTGACGATATAAATCTTGCCGTTGAACTGACAGACTTGTTGCTTTATTGAAAAGTCTGTTGTGTAAATTGACATAAATATCCGAAACCAGATGTGACATAGGTAAAAACAAACAGTACCAATCATTGCCTGGCCAAAGACAAATAAAGAAATGCCCCAGTTTTCAGTCATCAAGTCCTGCCCGGACATTTATATTTGGCACCATTTGTTTATGGATGTTTATGTGTCTTGTTAGATAACAGAAATCGGCCCTTTGATAAAGATAACGATAAACAAACATGGTATAGCGAAAGAAATGTGCATCAGAATTGTCAAAAACGGCGATTTTTGTTTTTATGCGTGAGTTCTATTTGTTTTTCGTTATTTATGCGAAAATTTGTAGCGGCTTTGTAGCGTTTCTTGTAACATGCACATTTACAGCGTTGTTACCTTCGAGGAGGTAAAATAATCTTACCAAATAAACATACAATATCCATAAATAAAGGCGGTGTAAGTCATTGATTTACACCGCTTTTGTTGTATTCTGACATAACAACGTGTAGTTTTTGTGTTATTGATTTTCAGTATATATTTGCACCGTATTTTCAACGCAACAAAAAAGAGCCCAAAGTGCAATATTCTGCAACAAATGCAACATGGTGCAACAAATGCAACAAAATTCATAACACTAATAATTACCAGCTATGCCAGCATCAAAAGTACAGTACGAGAAAGTTTGCCCGGTGTGCGGAAACCGGTTCAAAGCGAAGACCCTTTATTCCGTGTATTGTAGTCATAATTGCAGTAATAAAGCCAGTCTTAATGGAGCCTTATGCAACCTACAGGAAGGAAAGAACCATGATTCAGAAGTGCATTGAGAGTAACGGCCTCAAATACACTTGGGACACGGTTTTGGAAATGCGTGCTAGGGTAGATACACTGGAGACTGCCAGGTGAACGTATAAATAGTAAGCTTATTTTAATGGGAAAATTCTGTGGTTGTTATTGAAAAACTTTCCAAAATAGAAATTTGTTTCAAAAACTCTTGCTATATTTGCAGCATTAAATAAAAAAAAGTATGGAAGTGAAAAGATTGAATCGACTAAAGGTTGTAATGGCAGAGAAGGATTTATCCAATACCTGGTTGTCTGAAAAGCTAGGGGTCAGTCAGGCGACTGTTTCCAAATGGATGACCAATTATTCCCAGCCAAATCTTGAATCGCTCATCAAAATATCAAAAGTTCTCAATGTAGATGTTAACGAGTTGATTCGCCCGGAAGAAGTACAAATCTAAAAAAACAAGACCGCAACAATAATGGTTAAATTCACTATACAGCAGCTCCAGCAGATGCGCGAATCCGAAGACCGCGTTGAGTTCAAGGCGGGCGAAGGAGGCAACGTTTCCTACGATGGTCGAGGCAAGACCAATCCGAAGGATCGTCGCCGCTGCATCCTTGGCTATGTCATCGCCCTTTGCAACGAAGGTGGCGGTCGGCTGGTCATAGGCATGAACGATAACTATCCTCATCGCGTCACCGGCACCCGCCAGGCACAGGATGCCATCGGGCAGCTGGAGTCGGACATCTATCGCGACACGACCATTCGTCCGGAAATTTACGAACTCCATGACGAAGAGAACCGTCGTGTACTGGTGATTGAAGTTCCATCACGCCCTATCGGCAAAGTCTTCAAGTTCGAGGATGTGCCACTGATGCGCGTTGGCGAAGAACTCAAGCCGATGTCCGATGCCATGTATCTCAAGATTCTGCAAGAGTCGGAACCAGACTTCTCCGAGAAGATCTGCGAAGGACTCTCGCTTGAAGACCTGGATGAAGAAGCTATCCGTGTGATGAAGCAAGGCTATGCCCAGCGTTGGGATAAGCCAGAGTTCGTGAACACACCTACTTTGCAAGTTCTCCATGATTTCGCTCTCATGAACAAGGATGGTCAGCTGACAAATGCTGCCCTCATTCTGCTTGGTAAATCAGAAGCTATTCGCAAGCATCTGTATTGCAACCGAGTGACTGTAGAGTACCGTCTTTATCACTCCATGATTGAATATACAGCACGTCAGGAGTTCCAGCAGCCATTGTTGTTGATGGTCGATTCCGTGTGGAACTACATCAACCAACCAGCCAGCAATCCATTGCAACATTACAATGATGGCTTCCGCATTGGCGACATCCCTACATTCAACCGTGAGGTTGTACGAGAAGCAATTCTCAATGCCTGTTGCCATCGTGTGATGTATATCCAAAGCGATGTCGTCATCAAACAATACCCCGACCAACTCATCATCACCAATGCAGGAGGTTTCCCTGTTGGCGTGGATGTGGACAATATCCTTACGGTCAATAGTATGCCACGCTGCAAACTCATCACCGAGGTATTGCAGAAGGCAGGCTTCATAGAGAAGAGTGGACAAGGCGTTGACAAGATGTTCTACCATTGCCTGATGGATGGCAAATGTTTGCCTGATTATTCTCAGACAGATGAATGGCAGGTATGCCTACGACTCCCTGGCGAAATCAAGTACCCAGCTTTCATGCTCTATGCCCGTGAGTTGCAGAATGCCCGACCAGCGAACAATAAACTCAATGTATTCGACCTTCTCGCCCTCTTCCGTGCTTCACAAGGCGACAGCCAACGCCATACAGACGAAGTAACGCTACGCAAACTTATCGACGCAGGATTACTCATCACAGCACAAGATGGCTATAAGTTGTCTGATAGGTATTATGAGATTGTCAAGAATGTCGGAACTATCGAGGACGAGCGAAAGGATGGCCCAGTAAATGTCTCGGTAAATGACCCGATAAATGATACGGTAAATGATACGGTAAAATTATCGCAACTTACTGAAAGACAAAAGAAGATTTATCATATAATAAAAGATGGCACGATAAATGATACTGCAAATGATACTGTAAATAATACTGTAACCGCCAAAACATTATCAGAATCATTAGGCACCAGTATTATAACCAT
>JAKSIS010000079.1 GCA_024398665.1 Bacteroidaceae bacterium | reverse complement strand
TGTCATACTATCCAGCTTTTCGCAGGTTCTTGGCATTTCTGCGGACAGTACGGTCACCAGAATACGTTAGAACGCGGATTCTATGTCATACTGTCCAGCTTTTTGCAGGTTCTTGGCATTTCTGCGGACAGTACGGTCGCCAGAATAGGTTGGCACGCGGATTCCGTGTCATACTATCCAGCTTTTCGCAGGTTCTTGGCATTTCTGCGGACAGTACGGTCTCCAGAATACGTTAGAACGCGGATTCTATGTCATACCGTCCGGCTTTTCGCAGGTTCTTGGCATTTCTGCGGACAGTACGGTCGCCAAAATAGGTTCGAACGCGGATTCCTTGTCATACTGTCCGTTTTCTGGCGGAAAGGGAAACCGTGGCACTTGCAATTATCAGCGCCAGTCCGGCGCATACCGTACCCTTCCAGCCGGCAACGGTCCACATGGTGCCGCACACAAACGTCCCCATTGATCCGCCGGCGAAATAGATTACCATGTAGATGGTGTTCATGCGGCTGGAAGCCTGCGGATTCAGGTTCATTACCGCATTCTGATTGCTCAACTGTATGCACTGCATTCCAATGTCAATGATGATTATTCCGGCTATCATACCCGCGTAAGAGTCTCCGAAAAACCACAGTGTGAGCCAGGCAAGAATGACCAGACATGTACCAATAATGTTTATGCGCTCATGCCCGTGGCGCGGAATGAGTTTTCCCACGTTCGCAGCGGTCAGCGCACCTGCCACACCGCATAGGGCCAGCAGCGCCACCGTATCACTGTCAGCGTAGAACGGGGCTGACTTCATATGGAATGCAATGCACGCCCAAAGCCCCAGCATGGAACCGAAAGCCAGTCCCGCGCGTACCGAATGGAACAGCGCACGGCGTGAAATCAGCTTGCCAAGACTTAGCATGAGAGATACATAACTGCCTTTGTAAACAGGTTCCACCCGTGGGAACACACACAGTATGACCAGGGCCGATGCGCTCATGATTGCAGCCGCAATGAGATACATCGACCTCCATCCCCAAAGGTGCCCGACATATCCGCTCAGGACTCTTGATGCAAGGACTCCGATGAGAAGTCCGGAAAGGACGATGCCAACTTTCTGCTCTTTCATTTCAGGTTTGGCGTACAGCGAAACGAAAGGAATGAACACCTGTGGTGAAACCGAGAAGAATCCGGTTACGAACGATGCCGCCAGCAAAGTGAACGTATGGCGTGAAAAGAACACCGCAACCAGTGCCAGCACGACTGCAAGGAAACTGACCAGCACAGTGACACGCCGGTTGTATAGGTCACCCATGGGCAGGATGAAAAGCAGTCCTAAAGCGTATCCCACCTGCGTGAACACAGGCATCAGGTTCACCTGGAATTCAGACAGCCCCGTATCCTGGCATATCAGGTTGAGCAGAGGCTGGCAGTAATACAGATTGGACACGGAAATTCCGGCCAGCACCGCCAGAATGAGCACCAGCGACATGGGCAGTCCCCGGTGAGGCACATATCGGATTTCATCTTTCACGCAGCAAAGATACCTATTTTCCCAGGCATCGGTCTATCTGGAACTGCGGAACACTGAACTCTTTTTCCAACGTCCCGGAAATCTTATGTTTCTGAACATCGGACAGACAATAGACCGATGCCGCTTTGTATTTCCCAATCAGCTGATTGTCAATGATATTGCAGACACTGATGTCATTCATTTTATTGGAGTCATACCTGAATCCTTTTTCACATTCCAGCATGGCACGAATGCTCTGCCTGCCGAATCCGCGTTCAATGGTATCCAGAGTGACAGGTGCTTCATTTCCACCGTCCTCCAGCTGTTCCTTCTGCCATACTTCATCGGATATGCGGTTCATATGGTACAGGAAATTACGCGGAGTGACAAACATATTCTCAACCTGTGCCAATTCCATAAACGATTCCCTCAAAACAACGCCGCTTTCATCAAATTTCAGCTTCTCGTGTATTTTGGCATGGCGCGGCAGAAGTGAAACGATTTCACGTTGCGATGTAATCAAATGGTCATACGGTGAACGTCCCATCTCCTTATCAAACAACGAATTGACAGTACAATGCCGATATCCGAACGGGGTGGCGCTCTGGGCATGGTGCAAACCGTTTCTCAACACATAACATACTGTAGCCATCCGGTGCCTGACACCTGAAACTTCAGTCATATGGAACCCCTTCGGCCCCAGGCGCCCCGCCCGGTGATACTTGTTGTTGAAATAATTTGTGTAACTGTGTCGCAGATACCGGATAAAGTCCGACGGGTCATGCGACATGACCACCAAATGGAAATGGGTTGACATAAGCGCGTCAGCCAGCAGTTCTTCATTCGTATTGACGGCCGCAAGTGCCATCAGATTCGTGAACATTTTAAAGTCCGATTCATCCCTGAACAGGACTTCGTCATGTGATGCCACACACAAATGGTATAAAGATCGCATAATTAATGTATTAGATAATTGTCCTATTTCAAGCAAAGATAATCTCTGAAAAGCTGGAATGCAAGCAAAACGGAAAGAATCTGCGAAAGGCTGGACGGTATGACACGGAATCCGCGTTCTAACGTATTCTGGTGACCGTACCGTCCGCAGAAATGCCAAGAACCTGCGAAAAGTTGGACAGTATGACACAGAATCCGCGTTCTAACCTATTCTGGCGACCGTACTGTCCGCAGAAATGCCAAGAACCTGCGAAAAGCCGGACAGTATGACACAGAATCCGCGTTCTAACCTATTCTGGTGACCGTACCGTCCGCAGAAATGCCAAGAACCTGCGAAAAGTTGGAC
>JAKSIS010000078.1 GCA_024398665.1 Bacteroidaceae bacterium | reverse complement strand
ATTATGCTGTTGTCGGACCTTCCAAGTTGAAGGCCGGTGACATGATTACGGGAACTGTATCAAACTCTGGCGGTCCATTGATGATAGTTAATGTCCTGGAAAGGGATAACATGGACCGTGTTGTTGCAAGTGAAGTTACTGACGACAACGGCAGGTTCTCATTTACGCTGGTCAATCCGGATGACTACATCGAGTTTTCGTACATAGGCTACAAAACTGTAAAGCAGAAGATTGACCGCCCACGTTTCAATGTCACAATGAATGTTGATACGAATGCGGTAGAAACACTTAAGATCACAGATTCTTTATTGGTCGTTCCCGACAGGGTTGATTTATTCGGCATGTTGTCACAGACATCGGATTCGTTGGATTCACTGATGGAGCAGATGCAGAAATCAATGCGCGAACCGATAACGGACAGTCCCGAGGCCGGAGGTACAGTTAACGGGCATGTTCTGGACATTGACGGCAATCCCATCAGGAACAGGACCATCAATGTATGTGAACGTGACCTTGTAGGCCGTGCGGTAACCATGGGTTCGGCATCGGGCGATGACGGTTTCTTCAGTCTTTTTAATATCAGGAGTCCGGAGAACCATCTTGCCATTGAAGCCGAAGGGTACGAGTCACAGAACCTTCCGCTTGACCATGGAACATTTGAAGTCCGCCTGAAACCTGCGCCTGTCACTCTGAAGTCAGGCGATGTTGTCAGGGGCAGCGTGACATGTTCTCAAAAAACCGGACCTTTCACGGCATTGCATACTGCCATTGGCGCAAAAGTGGAAGAGGTGGACAGGAACGGCAATGTTGTTGCAAGCGTTCTGACCGATGAAAACGGATTCAGCCTGACAATAGTGAACCCCAGGGACAGGCTGGTCATTTCAACTGACGGCTATACGCCTGTCAGCACGTCAATTGAAATAAGGAATTACAGTTTTACCCTGCATAAAATACAGTGATTATGAAACATTCAGCCAGATTCGCAGCGTTTGCGCTTTTTGCCGTCATGACAGTTCCGGCTTTTGCACAGAGAACAGATGAACATCTCAAGCCATCGGACTACAAAGGGAAAAGACAGGAAATAAAATTCGTGTCCATAGACATTTCTGCTATGAAAGATTATAAGCCCAAAGTGAGGGAAGATGTCTGTTGGGGGGAGAAAGTGTCCCCTTCGTTTGAGGAAAGCTATGAGATACAGTGCAAGTACAATCCCGAATCCAAGTTGTTCCGCCTGGAGCTGATGGTGGAGAATCAGGACAAGCCCCATACTCTGGAAATTGACAGTGACCTGGCATATCATATTGGAACGCTCATTGATGCCGCTGTGTTTTCGGCAAGCAACCTGCCGGCAAAAGGATGGATGCAGCAGAGAATTGACGCATTGAAAGATCCGAATGGAGGTCACATGCTGATGGGGGTTGGCCTTGACGGAACGACTTTCCATTTCTTCAATTTCAATTATGGAGCACAGTGCTGGTCACCCGGCAGCGGCAACAATAAGGAACTTGTGTCAATAGGCGAGGCACTCTATGATGCCATTGCCCATCAGGACCTTGAGCCTGTAAGAGCCTTGTTGCCGAAAATCAAGTCTCTGGCCGGGTCATACGCATCACTGCTTCAGGATCCGTACCGCGAGTATTTCATGCTGAGGCTGGACCGCACCCCCGATGAAAACTGGTCGTGGTGGCGCGACCTGTTATGACTTTTTGATTGAATTCAAATTGACACACATAATTCCTGGTTGAAGAATTTTTGTTGACTTTCAAATTGCATGTTATTGTCTATTAATCAGTTACAAATGCCATTGAAGAAAAACGCAATGCCAAAACATTTGTCCGAATAACAGAGTCTGCATAATTTTGTACATGCAACAAAGCAGACTTTTAAATACATTAGAGTATGAGACGGATAATTCTGATGATGGCACTGATCCTTGCAGCGGTCAGCAGTATTTGTGCACAGGATGCAAAGATTCTGGAACAGAAACAGGGCAGCATTACCTTTGCGGTCGATGAGAACCTGCAGTGGAGAAGCAGTTCGGCAGTTCCCATGAATACGGTGTCAAAGGCCGACGGCTACATTGCCGCCAGTTTTCTGGACACACCGCTTGTTACCGGAAGAACGCCGTTCTTCCATGGTATGGTCAGGGCCTTTGCCGAGCACAGGCCTGTCACGCTTTCGCCCGATGTCATCTGGATGCTGGTAAGCCAGAATTTCAACCATGACGTGAATGCCGATCCTGAGGCATTCCGTGACAAGTTCGTTGACTTTGACGGAAAAGTTGACCTGGTGGTGGAATCTGCATATCCTCTTGGAAGTTCCAAGTTTGACTGGACCGGTACTGTTGATGGTTTTGCAGACAAGATCAGGGAAAATACAAATGGCGATATTGCAAAGACGCTGACTGCCGGATTCACAACCACGGGAACTGTGGAGCGCATTGCATCGGAAGTGGTGCTCATGGGTACGACCCAGGCCTATTTTGAGTTCGTTGTAATGTATTTGGGCTGTGGAATCCCGTCAGTCACACTGACAGGAACGGTACAGGACTGGCAGAGTGTGCTGGACAGAACGAATCGTCTTGTCGGGCTGGGTGCGGGCAGTTGGGCATCGGACCTGATTCCAATACTCGAACAGTTTGTCCTTACGGCCGATGGCAGACCGGACCAGGCATTCTGGCAGGACATTGTAATGATAAACCACCCCGGATCGCTTGAAAGAGGCGGTGCTTGCGGACTGACACCCTCTACTCTTCTTGACGGCTGGTTTCTCAAGTTCCTGCCGTATGACAAGAATGGAAACCGCATGCCAAGGAAGGTTGAATACACTTTCGACGGCTATCCAGAGCAGATGGCATCGGTCCCGGCATTATACCTTGTGTTGAATCCCGTTACAGGTAACATAATTGAATCGGTCAATCTGAAACTGTCGGGCGGAATAGCCGGCTACGTGTCCGATACCGCCACCTGCGGCATATCATTCCAGATTGGCTGGGCTGTGCAGAAGGCCGATGGCTACGAACTGGCGGACA
>JAKSIS010000077.1 GCA_024398665.1 Bacteroidaceae bacterium | reverse complement strand
GATCAAATAATTCATGTACCAAAATGGTACACAAATACTTTATGATATTTATTCAAGTTTCGCATGTTCCAAATTACTGTCATTCAGGGCTCATCAAGGCGAAACTTGAAAAATATATCCTTTTCTGACCCCCACCTACATCCTCCCCTCAGGGGAGGACCCAGCCGCAAGCGGCTGGAACTGAAGTTTCACATGCGAAACTTCAGTTATTTATTCATTTTTATAAGAATCTGTTTTGAAAAACAAAGGACTTCAACTTATTTGATAACATTGAATTCGTGAAGTGTCAAAAAATTGGACGATTTTCTGGTAAAAAGTACGATTTATGCATTTTTGTTTGCAGCGGCCTTTGACATCATGATATTTTTGCTTTGAAGACAAAAAGCATGAATCATGTTCGGACATTACCTCAAAATAGCCTTTCGTAACATGCGCAAGTACTGGCTGCAGAACGCAGTGAATGTGCTGGGCCTTGCCTTAGGTTTTGTATGCCTCAGCCTGTCCATCATCTGGATACGGTACGAGAACAGCTTCGACACCTTTCACAAGGATGCGGACAGAATGTACACCGTATCAAGATATCAGCCGGATTTAGGACGTGAGTTTCACGGTATAGAAATTCTCAGAATCAAATGGCTTGAATTGTTGAAACTGCCAGAAATTGAAGATTACACACAATTCAATGATGTCCAGATTGGAGAAGGAGATGTACCGGTGGAACGGCAGACGGACGGAGCCTTCTTCAGGTTCTTCGACATAGAAGCCGCAACCGGAACAGAAGAATTCAAGACAGACCCTACCAAAATTGCTGTAACCGGCAGTTGCGCTGACAGGCTTTTCCCGGGACGCAGCCCGATAGGCGAGATGCTGAATGGTAAGACGATATGTGCGGTTCTGAAAAGTTTTCCAGGCAATACCAGTCTGGAGTTTGATGCTTTGTCGGTCACTAATAACTTGGATGAGGACGGTCACATGATTCTTCCTGCAAATTTCCGATACAGCCACAATCAGTTCTTCAAGGTTCGTAAGGGAACGGATATGACCTCCTTTATCTGGAAGGCAGAGGAAACCATACGGTTGAGTGAAAGCGATTATTACAAACTGCTGCCCATAACGCAGATTCACAGGTTGAGAACGAAAGATGACATGTATGTAAGCTACGGTCACATCAGGCTGTTCTGTCTTGCGGGCATAGTCCTGTTCCTGTGCGCCATGATCAATTTCATTCTGTTTTCCATCGTGCGTCTTGACTATAGGAAAAGGGAAATGGCACTCCGTCTGGTCAACGGCTCGTCTGCAGGCAGACTGTATTCAATGCTGTTTGTGGAATATGGAACAGTGATGTTCACGGCCATGTGTACAGGACTTGTCATCAACATATTGTCCGCGCCTGTCTTCTCAAGGATTTCAACAATAGGTCTGGAACAGATGAACATCATTGCAGAAAGTCTGGTGGTCATGCTGCCCGTCTTTCTCATTGCTCTGGCAGTCTGCGCTGTATCTGTCCGGGCTGTCCGGCGTCACAGTATGCAGAACTCCATAAACCGTAACCGTGGCAGCGTCATACGCAAGGCATGCATCGGAATCCAGCTTTTCATCAGTGTCCTGTTCATCTTTATTGTGGCTGTCATGGCCCGTCAGTTCGGACTGCTCAGAAGACACGACTGGGGCATGAGAATAAATGATACGGCCGTTCTGACAATATACAATCCCTCTCATGCCAGCAGGGAGCAGGTTTCAATGAGCTGGGTGTCAACTTATAATCCGCCTGAGGATGAGAGCGGGCAGAAGCAGAACATAGATAGGTTCCGAGTTCAACAGGACTTCAGGGGTTATAATGTGTTGGGCGATGAGTACCTGCAGCAGATTGACGGCCAGTTCGGACTGACTGGCAGGTTGAAGGGACTTCCTTATGTGACGGGGTTTTATACCGGGTTCGGAGACGGGCTGCACATTTACACAATGGCCCGGCAGGAAGCCATCAACCATGACCGTATGGTAAACGGACGCAGCTTTGGAGAGTCAGCTGACAACAGTTTTCTCACACTTGATATTCTGAATACCGATGCAGTCAGTTTCATGGATCTCACTGTCATTGACGGAAGCCTCCCTGACCGTCCCGTATTGGAAAATGAACTGGTGATTACAGAAAGCCTTCAGAAGGAACTGGGGCTTGGTCCTGTCAGTTCGAATCCGACAATTACCATTGAACATATCTACGGTCATTCGTACCAGACTTTTTCCATTCCGGTCAGAATAACCCCAGACGGGTCGGCGGAAATACTTTCAAAGTCATACACATTCCAGGTTATTGCCGTTGTCAAGGATGTTTATACCAATGTGTTCAATCCGACCAGTATTCCTATGTACGCGTTCTGCAGCAAGGAGAACCGCAGAGTTGTTCCCCAGAATTTCTCTTTCAGCGGATACTACACCGAACCTATGATTACCCTGACGTATCAGAAAGGCATGGCTGGCAGGCTCAAGACCGATGTGGCAGGAATTATGTCCGATACCGGCTTGGATTATGACCTGACCTTCTCCGAGGACCGTTTCTACGAGGGTCTGAAGAGCCAGCGCCACCTGCGCAATATGATAATGGCCGTTGGTGGAGTGTGCATACTGATAGCGCTGTTCGGCATCTGGTCCATGATAATGCTGGCCTGTCAGGAGCGCCGCCGCGAGATAGCGGTGCGCAAGGTGCATGGCGCAAGGAAACGCGACATCCTGAAGATATTCGGCCGGGAGTACGGCGGAATGCTGGTCGTGACATCGGCCTTCGCATTTGCGGTGGGCTACATGATCATGCACCGCTGGCTGCAGCAGTACGAGCAGCAGACTGCCATAAGCTGGTGGCTGTACCTGCTCATTCTTGCAGGCATGGCTCTGGTAATAAGCCTGACAGTGCTGCACCGCGTAAGCAGGGCCGCAGGCGAGAATCCTTCGGTGGTGATCAAGAACGAGTGAAACAACTTGAATAATACAAATATCTGTTATTCCTCAAATTTTTCACATCTTCTTCAGTGAGTTGGAACATATTGGAAGTGATATCTTTTCAGTCTTCCAAAC
>JAKSIS010000076.1 GCA_024398665.1 Bacteroidaceae bacterium | reverse complement strand
CACTTTTTTTCAAGTTTTTTTCTGCAACAGCACTAAAGCACTGATACATTGAAAAAACAGCGAGAGCAGCCCTTGGGGCCGCTCTCATTATTAATATACGCGCGCGTGCGCAGACGGTCAGTCAACAGTTTCAGGAGCGATAAGCTTATATCCCTTGCCGTGTATGTTGATGATCTCAACGGATTCGTCCTCCTTGAGATGCTTGCGCAGTTTGGTGATGTAAACGTCCATGCTGCGGGCATTGAAATAGTTGTCGTCAATCCAGATTGACTTGAGAGCGAAATCACGCTGCAGTATTTCATTCTGGTGTGCGCACAGCAGGCCCAGCAGTTCCGATTCCTTGGTAGTGAGTTTTGTTGACTTGGGACCTATGGAAAGGACCTGTTTCTTTGAATCGAAGGAGAAACGGCCTATTCTGTAGACTGTCACCTCACGGTTCTTCTTGCCGTGTACACGACGCAGTATGGCCTCCATTCTGAGCGTGAGTTCCTCCATGCTGAACGGTTTGGTCACATAGTCATCGGCCCCTATCTTGAAGCCTTCAAGGATATCGTCCTTCAATGCCTTTGCGGTAAGGAACATGATGGGCACTTCAGAATTGACTGAACGGATTTCCTTGGCAAGGGTGAAACCGTCCTTTTTGGGCATCATGACATCAAGAACGCATATGTCGAACTTGCTTCTCAAGAAAGCCTTGTAACCGGCATCGCCGTCAGGGCAGAGTTCGGCATTGTAGCCTTTTGCCTGCAGATACTCACGCAGCAGCATGCCAAGATTCTCGTCATCTTCGCACAGCAGGATGTTCATTTTTTCTTCCATATAGATAGTGTTTTAGTTGTTTTGCGGTAATGTTATGATGAAACGGGTTCCGTTGCCCAGTTCGCTTTCAGCCCTGATTGAACCGTTGTGGTTGACTATGACCTTCTTGACATATGCCAGGCCAAGGCCGAATCCCTTGACATCATGGCGGTTGCCGGTATGTGCACGGTAGAACTTCTCAAAGATCTTCTTGAGGTCCTCCCTCTTTATACCCAGACCGTTGTCAGCTATGGAAATATGAAGTTTTCCGGATTCGTTCCATGTACGGACTTCAAGGTGCAGCGGCACGTCCTCACGCTTATACTTCACGGCATTGTCCATAAGGTTGAATATGACGTTCGTAAAGTGCATCTCATCGGCCATGGCAAACGGGTCCTCAGTCTCGAAGCGCGTTTCAATAGTTCCGCCTATGTTTTCGACCTTCAGGGTAAAGGTGTTCACCACGCCGTTTATCAGTTCGTCAATATCCATCTCCTTGAGTTTCATGGTGTTGGTCTTGCGTTCAAACATTGACATCTGCAGGACTTTCTCAACCTGGAACCTGAGGCGTTTGGTTTCATCGGTTATGACACCCGATATATGACTGAACATCTGCGGCGACTTGCCTACTGCCGGGTCATTAAGCATCTGGGCGGCAAGCGATATGGTCGATATGGGAGTCTTGAATTCATGCGTCATATTGTTGATGAAGTCATTCTTTATTTCCGATACCTTACGCTGGCGCAGGACGATGAACAGCGTGAAAGCGAAAGTCACCATCAGGACTACCAGAAAGATCAGTGACGGTATCATGAATCCCACCGAACTGCCCAGATATTCGTCCTGAGTCGGAAAATAGACGCGGATAACGGCCATGCGGTTGGGGGAGTCGTTGTGGAAGACCGGCTGGGTGAATGTATTTGCCAGGAGTTTGGGATCACAGTCATCACAGCAGGTTATGACCGGACGTCCGGTATTGGTTGTCACGACAAAATGGAACGGAAGTTCTATGCCGTTGCTCTTGAGCTGGTCATTAAGTTCGTCCTGAAGGAAAGCCTTGTCAATGCGCTGGGTGAGCGGACGGTTGCTGGAACTGTTCAGCATGGAATAGATCACTTCTTCAAGAAGACCGCGCTGGGTCATGTAACGCTGAAGCTGTGACTGCTGTATTGATACGCCACGGTCTGTCACGGAACCGCTCTCTTCACGGTTGGGGCGCGGCAGCTGTATGGAAGGCATGGTCGGCTGTCCGGGATCAGGCGCAACGCCCTGATAGGATTCGGTGAACGAAAATCCGCCTCCGCCGAATGAGAACGACTGGCGGTAGTATCCGAACGGCTGCTGACCCGGAACTGCATCAGGTGAATTACGGTTCATTTCACGGATGTCGTTTTCCACATACCAGCGGGCATCTGCCAGTTCAAGCTGATGTGCCACCTCGTAGAGACTGCGTTTGACAGATTCTTCAAACTGCTTCTGGCGCATGGATGTCATTTCATTGATGTAATGGACCTGCAGAACCAGCAGTATCACGAACGAAACGCACATGACCGCGCTTAATATCCAGACTACAGACTTTTTCATAGTGACAAATATAGCTACGATATTGGAACGGCAATCGGATTCCTTAAAAATTTAATGATATTTTACACAAAAACGGGCCGGAATTTGCATTCCAGCCCGTTCATAGTTAATAAAATCGCAATTACGCGTATTATTCTTCTTCCTTCTGCTTTGCTTCGAACTCCTTGATAAGTTCGTTCTGGACATCGGTCGGAACAAGTTCATAGCTGGCAAAGCTCATTACGAATGAGCCGCTGCCGCCGGTGATTGAACTGAGTGAAGTTGAATAGGTTGACATTTCCTTCAAAGGAACCTTGGCGCGGAGCACCTGATAGTTGCCTTCGCTCTCCATGCCCATGATCATGCCGCGGCGGCCCTGCAGGTCACTCATGACATCACCCATGTATTCAGCGGGAACGAGAACTTCAACGTCATAGACAGGTTCAAGAATCTTGGGACCTGCATCCTTGAATGCAAGGCTGAATGCGTTACGGCCTGCAAGGATGAATGAGATTTCGTTTGAATCGACCGGATGCATCTTGCCGTCATAGACAATGACACGTACGTCACGTGCATATGAACCGGTAAGAGGACCCTGGTCCATGCGCTGCATGATACCCTTAAGTATGGCAGGCATGAAACGTGCATCGATGGAACCGCCCACGATACTGTTCACGAACACCAGCTTGCCGCCCCACTCCAGAGGATATTCCTGAGTATCCTTGACGCTCATCTTGAATTCCTGGTTGCCGAACTTGAACATTTCAGGCATGGGTTTGCCGTCCTCATAAGGTTCAAGTATCAGGTGGACTTCACCGAACTGGCCGGCACCGCCTGACTGCTTCTTGTGACGGTATTCTGCACGTGCAGCCTTGGTGATGGTTTCACGATACGGAATCTTGGGCTCATCAAATACAATCTGCATCTTGTCATTGTTCTCAATGCACCACTTGAAGGTACGCAGATGGA
>JAKSIS010000075.1 GCA_024398665.1 Bacteroidaceae bacterium | reverse complement strand
GCGGAATCCAACTGATAACAAAACTCAAGAGCAACATGAAAGGGGCAATAATGAGTGTTTCGGACAAAGTGCTTCTTAGAAAGCGTGCAATAATTGAGACTGTCAACGATGAGCTGAAGAACATTGCTCAAGTGGAACACTCCAGACACCGTTCCTTCGAAAACTTTGTCGTAAACATGCTCGGAGCGATTGCCTCGTATTGCTTCTTCCCGAAGAAACCATGCATCAACATCGTCAAAGTGGCTGATAATCAGCTAACTTTATTCTGAAACAAATTCATCGAACTCACGTTAATGTACCGCAATCTGGCATTTTCCGCCGCAAGTTCTCCGTAGGGAGTCATCGTTTCTCTTTTCGTAGCCAATCCAGTATCTGTTCACGATCAGGAAGGTGGAGCATATACGTTGACACGAAAACGTTTTCATCTATACCTGGCGATGTGTACTGCACCATTTTGTATCCAACTCACTGACAGGCAATTCCAATTTGGCAGCCACCGGTTGCCAAATCCGATTGTCTGATAAAAGGAATTGGGAAACACTGGCGGACAACTCAGGAAACGCCAGATAAAACTGCCTGAACAATCTCAAATTTCGATAAGACAATCCTTCTTCGTGAATCTTTTCAGCCAATGCCTGAAGTGTCCGTTCTCCATATGCTGCACGGTCTTCTCCATGCTGCTCATAATGGACAATGCAGTAGCCAATGAGCCAGTTCCTGGCAGTTACAGACTTGTTGATTGCCTTGGCGGCACTTTGCTGCAGCGATTCATTTATCGCTTTGATTTCTTTGGCAAGTACATTCAGTTTTTACATCGGACTGTTCCGGATGTATCCATACTGAAGAGAAAGTTGTATCTTTGGGATATGAGAAAAACAATTCTACTGCTGGCAGCGGTACTGCTGCTGGGTGCATGCTCTGACAGGGCGGCCGTACAGATGCAGCCGGTCAGGCACATAATACTTTGGACGCTCAACGATTCCATCGATGACGCCCGTAAAGCGGAAATCATAAGGACTACCTGTGAAAACTTCTACACGCTGAAGGACAGGATTCCGGGAATAGTCAGCATGGATGCCGTCTACCAGGGGGTACTGCCTTCATCGAACTGCGACTTCATGTTTGACATAACATTCGAGAGCAAGGACGCTCTCAGCAATTTTTCCACACATCCGGAACACCTGAAAAGCGCGGGGGCCATCAAGCCGTACATCAGTTCAAGGGCATGTCTGGACATTCAACTGCCAATAAGCAAATGAGACATGCGCAATGCAGGAGGCAAAACCTGTCAAACCCCAAAGAACCTTTCCTGACAAATGTTGACGACATCAGTTTGGTGAGTCTGTATGGCAGCTGGCACGAGATGGGGCGGCAGTACGGATTCCTTGTGAAAGAGCACCTGAAAAGTGTCCTGGATTATGTATGTACCAGACTGGGCGGCGATGGGGAGCGCATGGCAAAGGCCTTGGAGATTGCTGACAGCCTGTACTGGCAGGGCAAGGACTATGTCTGGGAGTTCATGGACGGTGCCGCAGAGACATCGGGCATGTCTTTGGAGCAGCTGAAGCTATGCAATGCCGTCGAGTATGTCGAGGGCTGTTTCCTGTGTTCGGCCATGGCTGCATGGGGCGGCTATGCAAGGGGCCCGCTTGTGGTAGGACGCAATTACGATGCAGTCAGTTACCGTGAGATTGACCGGGATGTGCTTGTCACAGTGTATCATCCCGATGGCTGTCTGGCAATGGCTACTGTGGGATATGCCGGTGAAATATACTGCGTGAACGGAATGAATGAAAAGGGCCTGTTCGTGGAACTGAACAACGGCATGCCTTCGGCAGGCTGGGACATTCACTGGGACATGTGTCCCGGCACATCGGAACTGTTCGACATGCTGATGCGGGCCGCTTCGCTTGACGATGTTGACCGCTTCTTCCATGAGACGCGCAGCAGCGCATCGTTCATAATAGGGGTGGCCGATGGCAGTGAGGCGCGCGCATATGAGTGGTGCCACGACGGCGTGAAGTGCGGCAGGGGAGCATCTCAGGGACTGATGGTCCGCACCAACCATTACAGGTGCCCGCTGTGGCCGTATGCCGAGCCATCGGATGGGGAAAGCTGGAATTCAGTCACACGCCTGTCAAACCTGGCTGCACAGGCCGCAAAGCACAAGGGAGAAATCGATGTTCCGCTTATGAAATCCATAATGTCAACGTCCATTGCCGATGGCGGTCCGTGCCATGACCTGACCCGTTACCGTATTGTCGCGGTGCCCGGGGAACTGACAATGCACATTTATCTTCCATACCGTAACAGATGGAGCCAGATTCACATGGCGGATTATTTCGGGTAGGTTTTGCGGCAACCGAACAGCTTTGCGTACTGCTGGGCCTTGGCCTGCAGTGACATGGGGTAAGCGCGTGACGTTGACGGCATGCGCCACCACCTTATCTCCTTCCCGCCAACCGTAAGTGTCATGCTTTCCCCTACTTTCGGGGCCGATGGGGCTGACATGATCTTTGAGAGTTCTTCAGTCGATTTTCCGCCTGTTGTGACCAGCGTGCGGCAATTGGGTATGTGTTCCAGCAGATCACCTATGCATACCGGTTCCAGAATATCAAGGAATTCATCGCTGGCATTGCCTTTCCATCGGCATACCTTGACGGCAGTGTCATACAGGGCTATTCCCTTTTCCATGCAGAATCCCTTTATCCTGTCACTGTCAAAACGCTTTGTCGCAATGTCTTCAAAGCGGTGCGCATCGGCATGATGGACCAGCCCCATAATGCGCCAGAAGTCATTTGTCCGGTTCGGGTAGAAGAAATCCATTGACCATCGGACTTTTGGCGGAGGAAAACTGCCCAAGAACAGGATGGTCGCGTTCTCAGGCAGGAAAGGATCAAGCGGATGCCTTTCAATGACTATGCCGCACCGTGTCAGATCAACGCGGGGCGGATTGGAATCCTTGTCCAGAAAGGAAACCCCTTCGGCCAGCAGGCGCTCATGCTGGACCGACGGCCCGCCGTCACCGAAGTTCGCAGCAAGGGAACCGTTGGCCGCCACCACCCTGTGGCACGGCACAACCGGGGCGTACGGATTGTCGTGCAGCGCGTTCCCCACTGCCCTCGAGCCACCCGGGCACCCTATTATTTCAGCAATCTGCCCGTACGTGGCCACGCGTCCCTTGGGAATTCGTGTGACCGTTTCATAAACCCTTTCTGCAAATGTCATGAGCCAAAATCAATTGTGAAGGCGGTGTCGGTTTGATGCGACAAATGGGAATTCAACTTTCCAATCAGTCCTGCAGTGATCAAGTGAATTGCAATTTATCGGTGTAAATATAGCAAATCCAAGGCAATCGCCCGATGTTTTGCTTGCCAATACTGCAATCGATTTGTCTGTAGGGCCAATTTCCTGTGCAGTATTGGCATGCAAACGGGCCCAAAAGAGCAAAATCGTTGCCAATAATGCAGTAAAATGTGTTTTTGAGCCTTATGGCTGCAGTATTGGCACAACAAAAATACAGCCAAATTTTTACTGTTGTCTATTCAAATTCCGGTGTTCGCAAGTACATGAAAAAAGCACTCACGTTTGCGCGTAAGTGCTTGATTTTCAGGGTGGGCCATCTGGGGCTTGACTGCGAAACTGATGAGGGCCTTGTGCCCGAATAACCTAGGACCTCCAGATTATGAGTCCGAGAGAATACGATTCCGTGCAATATAGTAAAATGCTAATATCGCTAATTATCAGTGATTTCAGCGGCCTCCTATGGTAGGCCCGATCCACTGTTCATGGAAAAATGAACGGAACCTGTCCCCTGTTCAAAAAATTCGTTTTATCTTTGCACCCG
>JAKSIS010000074.1 GCA_024398665.1 Bacteroidaceae bacterium | reverse complement strand
TGGCGTCAAGGCTTACCTGCATGCTGTCGGCGCCCGCTATCTTCGAGAAGTGGACAACTTCGCCGCGGCAGGTCACCACTACGCCTATCTCCTCTTCGCTGCGGTCAGGTGTGCGGTAGGCCATGGCCTTCAGGGTGCTGTCCGTACGTTCGGAAACTATCATGGAGTAACCGGAGCGCACGGCGCGCGGCAAGGTTACACGGCGGCTGTCACCGTCCCTGCTAACGAACTGGGCCTGTGCGCCGGAACGCTGGCTGCGGGTGAACGTTATTGAGCCCATGCCGTCATGGACGGTGTACACCGTATCGGAGCCGTCACCAAGTATCAGCTGGCCGTCCAGGCCCAGGCCGTCGGGGCCGGTGGCCTTGAACGCCACGTTGCAGGGAAGGCCCTGCACTATGTCGCCGCCCTCGGGGTAGAAGGCTACCTCTATGTCACGCTTCTGGACATCGGTCTCTTCACGCACGGAGAAATACTCCTTATTCCTACTATCGGTATCATGACGGACCTCGGACTTGTTGTATTCGCCATCATGCCGGGGTTTCGTATATACCGGGAGTATTCGTGAGAACAGGGCTTCCTTTGGAAAGTCCAGCTGGTTCTGGGTGTACGCCCGTATCTCATAGAAACCGCTGGGGTAGTTCAGCATGCCGCGCTGCTGCCGGGCCTGACTGGTGGAGGGGTCAATGAGCGAAAACACGCCATCGGCCTGGCCGGCAACCACTTTCAGCTTGAGCGATTCGCAGATATAGCCGTCAGGGGCTATCAGGTCCACGTACAGCACCTTGCTGGGCGCACGCTGCAGCGTGCTGGCATGCGTCACGAATGCCTTGAACCATATGTTCTCACCCTGGAAGTACGCGCTGTTGTCAAACTCCAGGTACACCTTCTCCTGCGGGAAGATTGAGTTGAACTGGTGTATGTTGCCGGCCCACATGCGCAGGGTGTCCTCCACCGGAAGACGGTTCTCATCAGGGTCGTAGAGTATGGGAATGTATTTCCACCTGTAGGAAAAGGTATTGTCATTATCCGCCGTCCTATTCACATATTCCTCTTTGCTTATGACTATCACGGCGTTGAAACCGTCCTTATGGGCCTTATTACGTATAATCCTTTCAATTTGGACATCAACAACACCAATATTACCACCGTATCTGTAATCCACTGCGACTGTTTCTGACAGATAGCCTGACTTACGCACACCATGCCACACAGTGTAGTGCTGCGGCTTGCTATCTTCATCGAAGAACAGCACGTCATCGGCCCTGACGTAAACGGACTTGCCGGCATTGCGGTCCTTCCTGGACGTGCGGCCCTGCGCATCGGCACCGGGGGCGGACACGAGACACATCAGTGCAATCAAAAAGAATTGTATTTTCACCTTAAGAACAGTATCTGCAACATCGCAGAATAAGAATCAAGTTAAGAAGCTGTTTTAAAATGAATCAAAAATTTTGTTATGAAACAATGCAAATAATTGATTGTCAGTAGGTTAATTGGCATAATTTTCGCAACTTTATGAGTACCAATCAATTAAAGTTATGTACGAATGTTCAACCAACCTCACTGACAATCAGTGGCAAGTTATCGAAAAAATCATCAACGCGCAAGAAAGAGTAAGAAAACATTCGCTTCGTGACATCATGAACGCTATCCTTTACACGGGCAAGACGGGTTGCAAAGAAGTTCGGCTGGACGGTGGAAGTTGTTCTTCGCCCTGACGAATGTCCTACCAAGTTTCCGGTGCTTCCCAAACGGTGGATCGTGGAGCGCTCGTTCTCCTGGTTGGAAAACTTCAGACGCCTGACCATCAACTATGAATATCTGGCTGACACAGCCGAGGCTATGGTTCAGTTGGCCTTCGCTCAGATTATGCTTAACAAATTTTTCCAATGATTTCAAAACAGCTTCTAAGTTAAACATTTTGGTCACAACATAACACAGTATCAGAAATCCGCATCCAGCACGTAAGGTGTGCCGCTGGCGGTTATGCCGCAGCCGCTCACGGTGAAGTGGCTGCTGTAGCCGTTGTTGTAGAACTGAACCCTGGCGCGGCCGTCGCTGTCAGTTATCACGTTGGGGTTCCAGTACAGGGTGCGGCGGAAATCGGTCTCGCCCGGAACGGGGCCGTCGGGGTATGACGGAGAGTAGAACTGCACCGTTTCGGAGTATCCGGTGACTGTTGTCTCGCGCTTGCTCAGGTTACGTATGTCCTTGTAGGACAGCAGCTCGTTGTCTTCCTTGATCAGAACATCGACAAGACGGTATAGCATACGGTCGTCAAGTAATTTATTACGCCACATATAATTGAGACGATTGCGCTGGTATTCCTCCTCCAGAGGTATCAGATCAGCAAATTTATACTTGGGCATTGGCTCATCATAGACCATAACGCTTTTTACGTCTATCATGTCAATCATGTATGGATCATCAAAGGGTTTCTGATCAAGAACCTTCGTTGAATTATGTACATAGAAGTATATCGGATTATAGAAATTGTACCCCTTGTCAAGCAGCCAGCCACGCATATCTCCTGTATACTCTCCCTTGTCAAGTTCCTTTTCCATTTCCTCACGGACATCCCATGCACGGAACGTGTCGTAGTCAATGAAACGGCGGCGGGCCTCAATGTCAACATCGTCAAGCACTATGCCTTCATCCTCATCTACAATGCCGCTGTAGTCTTCATCGCTGTCATTGACGGCGGCTGGATTGTGGCTCTTCCAGTCGTGTTCTGAAAGGTCCTTCTCCATTATGTCCATAGCACGGGACTCAGGAACGTCGGACCGTTCGAACTTGATTCTGGTCAGTGTGGGATATTTCAGTTTACCCCTCCTGTTCCATTTGACCAGCGAAATGGAAAAACGCGCCTTGCCGTAGAAGTCGCTTACGTCAAAGCCGAAGTATCCGGTGGTGTCAGTCGTGTATTCGAACTGTTCGGCGCGGCTCTTGTCCTGAGGGGTCAGGGTTGACATGACCTCAACGTCAGGCAGCTTCTCACGGCTCAGGTATGACAGCAGCCAGCCGTTCATGGTCAGGCTGTCCTCAACGCGGTGCTGCTCCCTCCAGCCGGCCTGGCCGGTCATGGTGCGCCATTCGTAGCGCTCCCAGCCCTGAACCAGCGTGAGCAGGTCCATGGCGCGGTGGTGCAGTTCGTCATCAGACTCCATGTACCATGACGGGTTCTGTATGTAGCCCCTCAGGTCCGATGAAAGCAGCAGATTGGTCATTATGTTGTCCGTGTTGCCGGAACCGTACTCTTCAATGTCACGCACGGACAGGCAGAAACGGTCGCGTATGGGAGCGCCATTCTGGTCCGTAAGGCGCAGGTTAAGGATTTCAGGCATGAAAGGTATGCCGTACAGGCTGTCTGTGAAGACTTCTATCCTGGGTGCCGTGAAACTGGCGTTGCTGTGGAACAGGCTGCGTGATGACAGTACCATACCCTCTTTGCTGTACAGTGTCAGGCGGCACACGCCAAGCGGCCAGCTGCTGGCGTCAAGGCTTACCTGCATGCTGTCGGCGCCCGCTATCTTCGAGAAGTGGACAACTTCGCCGCGGCAGGTCACCACTACGCCTATCTCCTCTTCGCTGCGGTCAGGTGTGCGGTAGGCCATGGCCTTCAGGGTGCTGTCCGTACGTTCGGAAACTATCATGGAGTAACCGGAGCGCACGGCGCGCGGCAAGGTTACACGGCGGCTGTCACCGTCCCTGCTAACGAACTGGGCCTGTGCGCCGGAACGCTGGCTGCGGGTGAACGTTATTGAGCCCATGCCGTCATGGACGGTGTACACCGTATCGGAGCCGTCACCAAGTATCAGCTGGCCGTCCAGGCCCAGGCCGTCGGGGCCGGTGGCCTTGAACGCCACGTTGC
>JAKSIS010000073.1 GCA_024398665.1 Bacteroidaceae bacterium | reverse complement strand
ACTCGTTGCGGCTGAATGATGGATTGTACTGGTCCATCTTCAGGGCCGTTGTCAGGTGCTGGGCATCACGGACCATGACTACAGGTATGTCACCTATCAGGACACAGCCTTCAATGTGACGTTTCTCATGCAGGTCCATAAGAGCGAAGCGTATGCTGTCAGGATTCTGCCAGTGGTCTATGACCAGAACCGGATCCAGGCCGCGTGAAGCTACCAGTTGCTGATATTCGTCAATTTCAGCCTTTGCCTCATCATAACTGCGGGGGTCAATAACTATCGCGAAACCGGGCCTGTCAGATTTGCATGATATGGCTGCCAGACAGACAGCAGCCCCCATAATAATATGTCCAATCTTCATTTTCTTGTCCTGTTGTATGTACGTAACGCTTCCTTACGGATGCTTTCATCAAAACGGGTGTCATCCTTCAGCTTCTCGGCCATGGCTGCAATTTCCGGAGCCCTGTATGACATTTCAAACCAGCCCAGAGCCTCAACCATGGCTTTCTGGACTTCAACTTCACGGGGTTCTGAGAGATAGTCTATCAGTGCGGGAACCAGATGGTGTGCTGTGTAGTTCCTCAGTGAGCGGATATCTGAAATACGTGACCTTTCGCTGCGACCGTTCTGCAGCACATCCTCTTCAAAACCGTCAGTCATCATTCTGACAGAGCGCAGGAGTTCCTTTCTTCTTGCATCCATTACACTGTCACCGTTCAGATAGAAATCGAAGAGATCCTTATCCTTGTCAAAAGCAGTAATGACTGAAACCGAATCAAGTGAACGGAATGCTGCGTCCAGATCAAACTCAACACGGTTCGAAAGCTGAGGCTCACAATACAGTCTGACAAGATTGGCAATCAGTTCCGGGCTGCCTTTCGCTCCAGCGTAATTCACTGCAAAGCGCTGGGTCATTTCGTGTGAATCAGTAAGGCCGGCAGATATGCACTTCTCAAAATTTGCGTCATCATATTCTGCCAGTTCCATCATAACTGCCAGACGTACTGTTCCATAAGGTGATTCCATAAACTTGTCAAGCAGAACATCGGACCAGTTGCCGCTGCATTTTTCCGCAAGCATGTATGCTGCCAGAGCCTGCACGGCAGGATATTCATTGTCAAGCTGGCGTTTCCAGAATCCGGAATCGGTGTTCAGAACGGCTTCATTGATATCAAATCCGCAGTCTGCCGTTGAGGGGAAGCTGAATGTCGGGTCACCGAACACATGAGTTTCAAGGATTGCCGTCATTGAAGCCACATATCCCACACGCATGCCCATTCCAACAAGTCCCATATGACGGTTTATCCAACGGTCCTGTATGGAATTCACACTGTTTGCAATGGCAATCAAAGTTCCGTTGCCCTCACCGAAGAGATACGCCTCCTGTATGCTTTCCTCTTCCTGGAATGAACCGTTATAGCAGGCATCAAGTGACACCATGCGGGCCTGAGGATGGAAATATGAGAATTCTTCAACATGAATGTCCTCACTGTAAGCCATAGCGTCATCATCGGCAATAATGTCAGTGTCAAACGCTTCACTCATCCATTCCTGAGGTATGGGCGAACCGAGAAATCTTTCAATGCTGGCCTTGGATTCCTTTTCTGACATTCCCCGGTCAACATTCTTCCTTGCCTGTGAGCGGGCATAACGCCGTGCATTGTCAATAGACAGCGGCAATGAAGCAGTGACAGGTGTGCCGGACAGATACTGGACAGTCTCGCTGCCATGATGGTGGAGCAGAGCATAGTCAAGGCGCGGATCCTGCAGCACATCCATAAGATAGGGCTTGATAACGGGCTCATCACGGAAATCCATGAATGACAATGCCATTGGAGCATTCTTGAGCCAAGGCATCATCTCATATATCTCAATTCTCTCATCCATACGCGCAATCCATGAATCCGATACGTTTCCGTGTCCGCCGAAAGAGAGTACCTTGTCAAGCGGATTATATTCAACATCGGCACTGTTGACGCGCTGCATGTAACGGCGCAGCTTTTCATACTTGTCTCCTCTTTCATTGGTGCGCGGACATATGCGTGCGCTGTAGATGGTAGGGTGAAGGTCCTGCGGACAGTCAGGACGAAGACTGTAATAGAACCAGGCGCTGTTTGCAGTGTCCTGCTGGATGAAATCCCAATCCAGATCAAAACTGTCATAGAAACGGTCCGTTGATATGCAGTAGTCAGACATGGGGTGGCGGCCGTCCTGATCCATCTTGAATGCACTTGTCATGAACTGCGCATCACGTACTCTGGCTACAGGAATGTCACCGATGAATACGCATCCCTCAATGGGACTGCTTTTTGAATTGTGCAGTCTTATAAGTTCGGCACGTATGCTGTCCGGAACGCCCCAGCGGTCAATTACCAGAATGGGGTTGAGTCCACGGCTTTTCACAAGAGCCTGATACGCGTCTATTTCTGTTCTTGCCTGATTGTAGCTTTCACTGTCAATCACTATCGCAAAACCGGAATCCTTTCCGCCGCACGATATCAGACATGCCGCCAGTGACAATGCAAATAATATTTTCTTCATTTTGTTCTGTTATATGTTTTCAATGCTTCATTTCTCACTTTCGCAGGAAAACGGTCATCCTGACTGACCTTGAGTGCCAAAGCTGCGATATCGGCAGCGCGGTATGACATGTTGAACCATCCCATGGCTTCCCATGCGACAACCTGTGCAGCGGAGTCAGCCAATATGGGCTGTTCCAGATATTTCAGGCAGTTGTCCACTTCATAATGCGGGACATTGTTTCTTGAACTGTTGAATGCCAGTATTTTAGACCTTGGCTTTGCATCGGGCCTGGAAAGGACTTCACCTATTGGGAACGGCTCATGACCAGCATAGAACTCCAGTGCTTCATCCCAATACGCAACCACGCTGTCGGGATTGCTGTAATAGGTGCATTCTTTTATCGCCTTGTGGAATGCGTTATAGAAAGCGGTTGAATCATATGAGCGCAGGGAATTGGTCAGGTCAAAGTCAACCCGTTCAGAAAGGTTGTTTTCCGCACGCAGTGCAGCTATAGGTCCATAGAAGACCGGATCACCGTTCTTCCCGGCATATATGACTGCAAAGCGCTGGGTCATTTCATGTTCGTCATGAAGGGCCAGCAGGACGCACTGCTTGAAGTTTTCGTTACGGTATCCTGCCAGTTCCATCAGACATGCCATACGCACAATACCGGACTGTGACGTTCTGAAGCGTTCCAGCAGAGCGGCAGACCAGTCAGCGTCACTTCCGGCAAGCATGTGGGCAGCGAGACTCTGAACAGCGGGATAGGGGTTGTCCAACTGTTTCTTCCAGAACTTGTCACCTTCATGAAGAATGGCGCTGTTAATGTCAAATCCGCAGTCGGCAGACTTTGAAAACATGTATGTGGGATCACCGAAAAGGTGGAATTCCATGAAAGTTCCCAGGCTGGCCATATAACCGCTGCGCATGCCAAGTCCCAGAAGTCCGGCATAACGGTTCACCCATTTGTCCTGAATGGCATTCACGCTGTTGGCAAGCACCATAAGGGTCCCGTTTCCTTCACCGAACAGATAAGCCTCCTGAATATTGTCATCAAGATGGAATGAACCGTTGTAGCAGGCATCGAGTGATACGAGCGGTGTCTGTGGATGATAATGGCTGAATTCGCCGGTGACAAGAATGTCAAGCGGATCACGAGTACCGCTCAGGTACTGTATTGTAGGGTCACCATGATGTGACAGCAGGGCGTAGTCGGTAAGCGGGTTCTGGAGTTCGTCAGTCAGACGTGTCTTGATGTATTTGTCACGCGTATAATCCACATATGTCACAGACAGCTGCTGGTCCTTCATCCAGGGGAACTGGTCATAGAATTCCATCTTCGCGTCAGTACGGGCTGCAAATGAACCGGACAGGTTTCCGTCACCTCCGAACATGAGTACATGGTCCAGACTGTTCTGTGCGGCATCGGCCTCATTGACACGCTTCATGTAGCGGCGAAGTTTCTCATAACGGTTTCCGCGTTCGTTGTCACGCGGTGTTATCCGTGCCGAATAGATGGTGGGGGACAGGCTCTGCGCTCCGTCAGCCCTGAGGCTATAATAGAAATAGCGCGCCGAATCCTTGTCCAGATAATCGAACTTGAGGTCAAAGCAGTCATAGAACCGGTCCGATGGAATATGTGACTCTAT
>JAKSIS010000072.1 GCA_024398665.1 Bacteroidaceae bacterium | reverse complement strand
CTGATACGATGTAGAATGCCAGGATAGGCAGAACGGCACCGTTCATTGTCATTGAGACAGACATCTTGTTCAGGGGAATTCCGTTGAACAGGACCTTCATGTCCTCTACTGAGCAGATTGAAACGCCGGCCTTACCTACGTCACCTACAACGCGCTCATGATCAGCGTCATAGCCGCGGTGGGTGGCAAGGTCAAATGCAACTGACAGACCTTTCTGGCCTGCAGCGAGGTTGCGGCGGTAGAATGCGTTGGATTCCTCGGCGGTTGAGAAACCGGCATACTGGCGGATGGTCCAGGGACGCATTACGTACATTGTGGAATACGGGCCGCGCAGGTTGGGGGCAATACCTGCAGCGTAGTTCAGGTGCTCCATGCCTTCAAGGTCTTCCTTTGTATAAACTGGCTTGACTTCAATCTGTTCAGGAGTCTTCCAGATTTCCTCAGCGTTACCTGTGGTCTTGCAGCTGCAAAGTTCCTCCTTGGGAGCGGCAGCCTTGATGTCAATGTTCTTAAAATCCGGTTTCATGATTATTTGATGCCAAGCTTGTTATTGAAATCTTTCAGAGTCTCAAGTACGTTGCAGCGTACGTGTACATAGTTCTCAATGCCGGCGGCCTTGAGGTCTTCCATGCATGCGGGAGCACCTGCAATCACGAATATTGCGCTGCCGGCTACAGCCTTGAATGCTGCGGGGCCGTATTCTGCGTATTCGTCATCGCTTGAGCACAGCACTACGATGTCAGCACCTGCCTTCTTTGCGGCTTCCGCACCTTCCTCAACGGTCTTGAAGCCCAGATTGTCCTGGATCTCATAACCGGCGCAACCGAAGAAGTTGCCTGAGAACTGTGCACGGGCCTGACGCATGGCCAGATTTCCGATGGTGAGCATGAATACCTTGGGACGCTTGCCGCTTGCTTCAGTGGCAAGACGGAGTTCCTCGAACTGTGAAGCCAGACGTGCGCCGTCAAGTGTGGCGACTGTCTTTTCAGCCTCAGACTTGCAGCAACAGCAGCAGCACTTGGGAGCGCGGCCTTCAGACATTTCCTTTATGTTGGGGAACTGGTTGGTGCCAAGCAGACCTTCTTTGCGCTTTGCAGCGTTCTCGTGACGGGTGGCGTTGGTGGCGTTGACAGCCTCCTGAACCTTTCCTGCAAGAACCTGAGCCATGAATCCTCCGTCCTCTTCAATGCTGAGGAAGAGCTTCCATGCCTGCTCTGCAATGGCTTCGGTAAGATTCTCGATGTAGTATGAACCGCCGGCCGGGTCAACGACCTTGTCAAGGTGTGACTCTTCCTTGAGCAGCAACTGCTGGTTTCGGGCCAGACGCTCGGAGAAGTCGTCGGGGCATTCATATGCGGCATCGAACGGGGTGACGGTGATTGAGTTGACACCTGCAAGGGCGGCGCTCATGGCCTCAGTCTGTGAACGGAGAAGGTTCACATAGGGGTCAAACACTGTCTGGTTGTACTTTGATGTGGTGGCGTTGATGACCATCTTGCATGCGCAGCGGCAGATACCGTCTTCAGGCTTGTCCTGGCAGTGGCATTCGGGCTTGTATGCTTCAACAATCCTGGCCCAGAGCATGCGGGCTGCACGGAACTTGGCTATTTCCATGAAGTAGTTGCTGCTGATGCTCAGGTTGAACTGGATCTTCTTTGCAACACATTCGGACTTGGCGCCGGCCTCAGTCAGGGCGCGCATGTATTCGTTACCCCATGCAAGGGCGTAACCCAGTTCCTGATAGCAGAATGCACCTGAATCGGCAAGGATTCCTGCGCTGGCTGTCAGACAGCGGAACTTCTTGAGCGGGCGGAGAACTTCCATAAGTGCCTTGGCATCGGACAAATCACATGCGACACCGCTCTTCATCATTGAAGCCATGGGGTCATATGAGATTGAACCGCGTACCTTTGTCAGGTCATAACCCTTCTTTGTGAAGTAGGCTACAACGGCTTCAGCCTGCTTTACTGCCAGAGCGGGAGCGGTGCCGAAATTCAGTTCCACGCATTCTGCGCAGATGCCTTCCAGCAGAGCTTCCAGGTCAGCTCCCTCAATGAGCCTGCCTGCACAGCAGAAGTTCAGTGAAGTGACACCCTTTCCCAGAATGTCAAGAGCCTTTGCATTTGCTGCCTTGATGTCTTTTGTGCTGACTGTCTGGCGTACGTACCAGCTGTTGTCAGCCTTTGTGCCGCGCCTGTAGGGGAATTCACCGGGCTTGGTGCATGTGTCAAGTCCTGCAAGGTCCTCCTGACGATAGAACGGCTGAACCTTGAAACCTTCGTTTGTTCTCCAAACGAGTTTCTTTTCATAATCCGCACCCTTTAGATCTTCCGTGATCTTTGCCTTCCACTCTTCTGTGGAAACGGGCGGAAATTCAGAAAAGAGCTTTTCCTTGTTGTTTGCCATAACTGTTTTTATAACTTGTTTTGATAGGATAATTCATCCGGTGTCCCAAAAGACATGCAAAGGTAATCAAAAGGAATGACTATTCCTATTTATATTTTTCGAATAAAAATGGCGTTTTAAGGAATTATAAGATAAAGTCCGATGACAACGGGGCTGAAATGTCCGTACCTTTGCGGCCTGAAACGGAAATCACCCCTGTGGTCTTATTAAAATGCTGAAAAACAATGGAATGGCTGGAAACACTGCTTTTTGATTCTGAATCAGTTGCACACATACTGCTTTTGTATTCTTTCGTGATAGCCGTAGGCGTACTGCTGGGCAAGCTGAAACTGCGCGGAGTATCGCTTGGAGTAGCCTTCATTCTCTTCACCGGTATTGTAATGGGCCATTTCGGATTCACGGCAAATATAAGGACTCTTAATTTCGTGCAGGATTTCGGGCTTATACTGTTCGTGTACAGCCTTGGCCTGCAGGTGGGCCCGTCGTTCTTCACATCATTCCGTCAGGGAGGAATGAAGATGAACCGTCTGGCCGTGCTTATGGTACTTCTTAACGTGGCGGTTGCCGTGGGCGCATATTTCCTGCTTTTTGACCGCAGCGACCGCAGTTCGTTCGCCATGCTGGTGGGTGTCATGAGCGGGGCAGTTACAAACACTCCCGGCCTTGGCGCTGCCGAGGAGGCATTGCGTCAGGTGGGTCTGAGCGGCGTTGACATAGCCACAGGTTATGCATGCGCATATCCGCTGGCGGTTCTGGGAGTGATACTTGTACCTATGCTGGTGAAGGCTGTCTGCAGGATCAGCGAGAATGAGGAGAATGACCGCCTGGCCGCACAGGAGCAGGAGGATACCAGCCAGAAACCGTGCCGCCAGTACATTGAAATGCAGAACGCTCGTCTTGACGGCAGGACCATTGTCGAACTGAGGCGTATCATGAACCGCGAATTCATATGCTCGCGCATACGTCATGACGGCAAGGTGGAAATACCGCACAGGGATACGGTGGTGCATGTGGGTGACCAGATGTGCATAGTCTCATCGGAAGATGACGCTGAAGCTGTGCTGACCATTCTGGGTTCGCTGGTCGATGTTGACTGGGACAATGTCAAGGGTTCGGAACCGCTTGTGTCACGACGGATTGTGATCACCAAGGACAAACTGAACGGCAAGACTCTGGGCCAGCTTCATCTGGGCAGCATATATGACGTGACCATCACGCGTGTGGTGAGGTCCGGTACGGAACTGTTCGCATCGGCCAGTCTGGTGCTGCAGGTGGGTGACCGCCTGACAGTTGTGGGCCAGGCTGGAAATGTGGCTGCCATAGCCCAGCGCGTGGGCAATGAGCTGAAGCGTCTGGACACGCCTAACATAGCCACCCTGTTCATAGGAATAATGGTGGGCGTGATTTTTGGAAGCATACCATTCAGAATACCGGGAATACCGACCCCCATGAAGCTGGGTCTGGCCGGCGGTCCGCTTGTGGTGGCCATACTGATAAGCCGTTTCGGATACAGGATGGGGCTTGTCACATATACAAAGGCCAGTGCCAACATGATGCTCAGGGAAGTGGGCATAGCGCTGTTCCTGGCCAGCGTGGGCATCAAGTCCGGTGCCGGATTCGTCCAGACCGTCATGTCCGGTGACGGCCTGACATACATGCTTGCCGGCCTGCTGATCACTGTCATTCCGGTATTCATTACGGCACTTGTGGCCCGGAAGCGCTACAATATGAACTACTACAGCATCCTGGGCCTTGTGGCTGGTGCGGGTACAAATCCGCCGGCACTGGCTTTCGCCAATGGCCAGACTGAGCACGATGCCCCCGCCGTAGCCTATTCGACGGTCTATCCGCTTACCATGTTCCTGAGAATCCTTGCAGCCCAGCTTATGGTGCTTATAGGCTGCGGTGTCTGGTAATTTCAGGGGAGGACCCGGCCGCGAACGGCCGGAACTGAAGTTCCGCAAGCGGGACTTCA
>JAKSIS010000071.1 GCA_024398665.1 Bacteroidaceae bacterium | reverse complement strand
ATTTGCGCAGAGATAACTTACATGTTTAATGCTTATGAATATAAAACATTTTGAATTGGCATTCACCTTTGCACTGATGTCAGTTGCAGCAGTCGCACAGGTAAAGGTCGAGACCGGTGTCACGTTCTATACGCCTGACATTGTCCGTATCCACAAGACTTGGAATGACGCTCCACGGCAGGATTATTCCGTCATTATGGAGCCTCAGCAGGTCAAAGTGTCACAGTCCAGGGATGGTGACACAAAGGTTTACAAGTCATCAGAACTGACCGTTCGTGTCAGTTCCGACAATGTTGTGACTTTCCTTGACAGCAAAGGAAACACTCTGCTTGAAGAAGGTGTTTTTGTCGCAAAGAAAGGTGCCGCTCCTGAAGATGGAGGTGTCACACAGTCATTCAAAACCGATGCTGATGAACCCATCTACGGTCTGGGCATTCTGCAGGAAGGCCGCATGGACATGCGCGGAACGGACCGCCGCATGATCCAGGGCAACACGGATGACTATACCAACATCATCCAGTCCATCAAGGGTTACGGAATTTTCTGGGACAACTATTCACCCACTACCTTCCGTTCATCGGATTCGGGCTTTTCATTTGTATCGGACAACGGAGGACAGGGTGACTACTATTTCATTTACGGCGGAAACGCAGACGGTGTGATAGCTGGCATACGCCAGCTTACCGGCACCGTTCCCATGCTTCCTCTCTGGAGCTATGGTTTCATGCAGAGCCGCGAACGCTACAAGTCAAGTGCCGAACTGCTTGAGGTCCTGACAAAATACCGTCAGATTGGAGTGCCCATTGACTGCATGATCCAGGACTGGCAGTACTGGGGCAACAACTACCTGTGGAACGCTATGGAATTCAATGCTGACGAATTCCGCAATCCTGAGCGTTGGATAGGCCGTATCCATGACATGAATGCCAAGCTTATGATTTCCATCTGGTCATCATTCGGTCCCCAGACCAAGCAGTATCGCGAAATGCAGCCCAAAGGACTGCTCATAGATTTCCAGACATGGCCCCAGAGCGGTCTTACCGACTGGCCTCCCAGAAGGGATTACCCGTCAGGCGTACGTCCCTATGATCCTTTCAGCAAGGAGGCGCGTGACATATACTGGAACCATCTGACCCGTCTGTATGACCTTGACATTGACGGCTGGTGGATGGATTCCACTGAACCAGACCATTTGGATTTCAAGGAATCTGATCTTGATCTCCCCACCGCTGCCGGCCCCCTGCGCCGTGTACGCAATGCCTATCCGCTGCTTGCTGTAGGTGGCGTATATGACAACCAGCGTGCCGTGCACAATGACAAGCGCGTGCTTATCCTGACCCGTTCGGTCTTTGCAGGCCAGCAGCGCTACGGTTCAAACACCTGGTCAGGTGACGTTCAGTCCAACTGGGGCAGTCTGCGCAATCAGGTACCCGCCGGTCTGAACTTTGCTCTTACAGGCAATCCCAACTTCAACAGCGATCTGGGCGGTTTCTTTGCAAACAGCTACAATGACCGTTCGCAGGACTGGTCAGCCGTCAGGAACCCGCTGTATCAGGAACTCTACACGCGCTGGATGCAGTACGGCATTTTCTGCCCCATGATGCGCAGCCACGGTACTGAGGTTCCGCGCGAACTGTACTATTACGGTGAAGCCGGAGAACCCGTGTTCGATGCCCTGCTTGGAGCCGTGAAGAGACGTTACAGCCTTCTTCCCTATATCTATTCGACCGCACATGACGTAAGTGCCAACAACGGAACATTCCAGCGTGCACTGATCATGGATTTCAAGGATGACAGGAATGTTTGGGACATGGGTACCGAATTCATGTTCGGCCGTGAAATACTTGCAGCCCCCGTCCTGAACGCCCTATATACTCCTGAACAGGCCACAAGTAAGGCCCGCGCAGGCATTGGTGACGTTGATTTCACAGCAAAGAAGACCTGGAAGGTTTATCTGCCTGCAGGCGCAAAATGGTATGACTTCGATACCAACAGAATGTACAAGGGTGGAGAGGAGATTGAACGTGAAGTTGATCTGGGAACAGTCCCCATGTATCTGAAGGCCGGCAGCATACTGCCCATCGGACCTGATGTCCAGTATTCGACTGAAAAGCCTTGGGATGACCTTGAGATACGCGTCTATGCCGGTGCAAACGGCACATTCTGCCTGTATGAGGATGAATTTGACAACTACAATTACGAGAACGGCGCATTCACAACCATTGACTTCAACTGGAATGACAAGAGCGGCAGCCTGACAATAGGCGCACGCAATGGCCAGTATGAAGGCATGATACAGAACCGCCAGTTCCGTGTAGTCCTTGTCAGGGACGGTGTGGCGAAACCTGCTAAGACTGTCAAGTACACGGGCAAGAAGGTAAGCGTGAAGCTGTAATCTTCTGTATACACTTGAAAAAGAAGACCGGCGCCGCATTGCGGAGCCGGTCTTCTTATTCAAGTCAGGTAGGAGCTATCTTCCAAGCTCCTTCCTTCCGTTACGGACAACTATGCGTTCCTGACCTGCTCCGTCCAGTTTCTGGCCTTTCAGGTTCCAGGCATCAAAACCGTCCGCTTCACGCACTCCGAATACCTTGGTGGGATCACCGGTATTGAGTGTGAACGGAGCGGAAATGGAGCCCAGGACACCGTCAGCAGTGACGTGGACGGTTTCGTACAGTGCTTCTTCGCTTCCGGTATGCCTGTTTACTGCCTTGAACGAAACATCGGTGAACTGGCGTTCCAGAGTGTTGGTGTGAACCGGAATGAACAGCAGGCTGTCCACCATGGTGGCAAGTCCTATGCACTGGTCACCGTCAAAGGCACCTACGTACCATTCGCCGGCCTGCTTGCGGTCACCTTCTACAGACAGTACGGCGGTCACGCAGTACATGCCGTTGCTCATGTGCGGATTGACTGTCCACGGCATGGTTTCAGGCGTATCATGGCCGTAAACTGCAACGGCGTCAACCGTAGGAACGCTGTTGAACACGAACGACTTCTGCGAAGTGCTCACGAATCTGCCGTCAAACAGCTTCGGATTGCGTTTGTGCCTGTGTCCTGAGGTATGGGCTTCCTCTTCAAAAAGGAAATGTTCTTCGCCATCGCGGGTGAGGCATCCACGGTAGCACTGGCCTTCGGTAAGGAGGGTGTCCTCCTGCATAATGGTCTTGAGATCGACGAAAAAGGTTGGTATTCTTCTTCATAGCGATTATTGATTAATTTTACTGATGTCGGTGATTGTGATGTCCTGATACCACTGCCCGTTGTACTCACGGATGGCGAAAAGAAGTGTGGCAACTACCAGCTCGTTGAGATAGAGCATAGACTGGGCAAGGTTGCCGAACATAGTACCTACGATGCCGTTGCTGACACGCTGTGCCTGATTGTCACTGCCGTTCCAGCCACCGTGGAACTGAAGACGAAGCTGACGCTTCTGACTCTGACTGCCGTTTCCGGTCTTGTAGGGCTCCAGTTCCCCGGACGCCACTACACGAAAGATTGATGTAATCATTGTTTCAAATTTTTTCTGATAATCATTTCTGATACCTCCGGGAGCTGGCGACCCTGGTTGGAAAATGGTAGGGAACAAGTCCCGTCCTCAGCCGCCATCCCTACGCTCCCGCTTGGAAATCTGATGCAAAATTAAAGTGGATATTTGCGGCAAGAAGAATATAACTGACAGTAAATCAGTGCTTTTCTAACGACTCTAATGAATTTGCCGCTTTTGCTCCAACGGCTCTAATGATTACTCTAACGGCTCTAATAAGAAATTATTTATGCGGGAATCCCCGTCTGAGTCAGAAAAAGCCGTACCTTTATAAGTTAATTAGGGGTGCGGTATAGAAATCCAAATAAGTCAGTTCAACTGACAAATCGAAATATATAATGACGGATAAAACTGCATTGCCGCAGAATAAATGAAATAGGAAATAATGGCAAAAATTGTTGAAGTTCGAAACAGCACTGCGGAGTTCCTGACCTTTGTGGCAGCGAACAAGGAGGATGGTGTGCAGGTGGTGTATAAGGATGAGACCATTTGGGCGACTCAGGCGGCGATGGGAGAACTGTTCGGTTGCTCCAGTGATAATATTGGCGTGCATCTGAAAAAGATTTTTGCCGAAGGGGAGTTGCAAGAGGCGGCAACTACCGAGAAAATTTCGGTAGTTCAATTTGAAGGCTCCCGCAACGTGAACCGTGAGCCTACATTCTATAATCTCGATGCCATCATCAGCGTGGGCTATAGAGTGAGCAGCATCCGTGCCACCCAGTTCCGCCAGTGGTGTACATACATACTTCGCCAGTATGCCATACGCGGCTATGTATTGGACCGCAAGCGTATGGAGAACGGTTCGTTCATTGGGGAGGATTATTTCGAGCACCTGCTGGCCGAGATTCGGGAAATCCGCTTGAGCGAGAGGCGGTTGTACCTGAAACTGACCGACATTTACGCCACGAGCATTGACTACAA
>JAKSIS010000070.1 GCA_024398665.1 Bacteroidaceae bacterium | reverse complement strand
TGGCCAAAGGGCAACATTGACGTACGTCTTGGCGACTACATGTTCCGTCCTCACCAGAGATGGACTGTGACAGCCGTCGGTGACAAGGGCGGTTATCTGGGCGCACCTTATTATAAGATTACCATTGAAGGCAGCAACCGCGCGCTTGCAGCAACCGCTGACGGCGAACTGACAGCTGTTCCACAGTACACCGGCGCTCCTGAACAGCTTTGGAGAATCGAGCAGCTCATTGACGGAACATACCGCATAATCAACGAGAAGGTTCCGGGCAAGGAGGGCAAACAACTGGCTCTTGTCTGCACCGGTGACTGCTCGCTGACACTTGGCCAGTACGACTTCAATGACGTGAACTGCAAGTGGAATTTCCGCGACAGATAAACTGACTGCGTACAAAAGCAGAGCCGGATTCCCAGTCGGATCCGGCTCTTTTGCCCTTTATTTGAGGACTGTCAAAAACAAATTGGTGCAGCTTTGTGCAAGTGCTTGTAAATCAATGCAGTCGCGTAAGTTGTGTAAAACTTGAAAATCAAGGATTCCTTGTTTCGGATGAATCAATGGCATAACTTTGCGGATATGGAAACATGCAGAATGACACATAGGTTGCCGGCTTTGCTGCTGTCATTGGCGGTCATGCTTTCTGTCATATCGTGCAATAAGGAATTGCCACGTATGATGGACCGTGCGGAATCGTTGTTCGGAACGGATGACAGTACCGCATTGGCAATACTTGACAGTGTGGCCCGGTTCAGGATTGAAGAACCTTCGCTGAATGCGCGTTATGCCCTGCTTCATTCCGAAGCGCTTTACAAGAACTGCCGCAACGTGCCGGACGATTCTCTGATAATGGTTGCGGTCAGCTTCTATTCTGAAGGCAAGGATACTGAACGGCAGTTCCGTTCATATTATATGCTCGGCTGCATCCAGTCCGAACTGGGCCTGAGCGGTAATGCCATAGTGTCGTTGGGACAGGCCGAGCAGCTTGCATCGGAGATTGATGACGAATACCGGCTGGGACTGCTGTATTATTCGTTGGGCAACGAGTATTTCAGCTCGTTCGATTTCAACCATGCACGCATGTATTATGAAAAGGCGTATGACAGTTACGGACTGGCCGATAAGCCGGGACACAGGCTGGATGCCCTTTACGGACTGGGCCGATGCCATCTGCAGGCTGCGGACTATGGACTTGCGTATCAGATATTTGCCAAAGTAAGGGAAAATGCCGAAAAGGAAGGGGATGTGGCCCTGATGCACGATGCCATGGTGGCTATGATATCATGTGGTCTGGAAAGCAATGACAAGTACAACCTGGATAATGATGTGGACAGCTACCTGGAACTCTACGGAGAACCGGAAAAGGAAGTTACCACGTTGTGGACATTCTCCAGATACTTCATCAGCCGTGGACAATACGGTCAGGCGTCTTCACTCATTGACAGGGGATGGCAATGCGCAGCGGACGCATCGGATTCGGCGAAACTCTGGTTTGCCAAGGCTGAACTGGACGAACACATAGGACGTCTGGATTCATCGATCAACGAGTACATGAATGCTGTTTACGCTTCAAATCTTGACGTGCAGGGTTTCCTGAACCAGCCAATCTCATTCAGCCAGAGCGATTACTTCAAGACCGCGGCGAAATTGGAATCGCTTAAAGCGCAGCACCGGACCCGTACAATCATCTTCATGCTGGTGACATTCGTACTGCTTGCCGCTGTCCTGCTTCTGATGACCGTATCGCGCAGACTGCGCTTTGAATCGGACCGTAAGGAACTGCAGCTCACAATACACGAACTGAGGCTCAAGGAAGACTCGAGCGGTGATACCATCAGCCGTTTGAACAGCCAGGTCAATGCCCTGTTCAGCAGCCAGTTCTCTGATTTGGAGCAGATGCTTGACAAGATGGTCGAGCTGGAGGAAATCAATGCCATACCGAAAAAGGGCAGTCCGGCTCCGGAAAAACTGACATCAGAGAAGCTGTACGAACACCTGAAAGCGAAGATTGAGGAAATGAAGTCGGAACGTAACCAGCAGCAGCTTGACAGGCTGATTGACTCGACTTTCAACAACCTTATGCGGCGGCTGTCACAGTTGCCTGTGAACCTTTCGGACAATGACTTGAGTATTCTCAGATTCTCAATTGCAGGCTTCCCGGTAAGAGTCATAAGCAGAATCATGGATATAGCGGCCAATACCATATATCAGAAACGCTACAGGATTCTGAACCGCATAGGCAAAGCCGACCCTGCAGTGCAGGATGAGATTTCAGGACTGATAAAAGGAAACAACAAATAAGCGACCATAATTATGAAAAGATTCCTTCCACTTATTCTGGCAATTGCCGCTGCTGTAAGCGTATCGGCCCAGGACAGGCTCAGCACCTGCAGCCATTATAGCATTGTGAGTGACGATTATCACCGCCTGGTTGACAACAGGCTGGGCGTCAGTGATCCTGCAGTCAAATGGTCTTATCATGTCATGCCCTCGTTCTCGCCTGAATATTCCGTAACGTGCAAGATTGGGAAATACGGAGCCGAACTCATTGCCTTCACTCCAAAGGAAAGCATCTGGTATGCGTCTGACAGAAAGGCTGTCAAGGTCAAAAGTGACACTCTCAGGATAAGCCGGGAGCAGGCTGCCCGTCTGGACGCACTGTTCCGTCTGGCAGTGGAGTCATCGACTTTCCTGCCCGATACCTCAAGTTTTTCCATTGAGGTGGATGAGGAAGGCCACCACAGGTATGGCTTTCAGCAAGTAGGTCTGGACGGGGAAACGTACGTGTTCATGAGCAGGGGTCGTGCGGCACAATGCTGGTCACCGCATAAGGGCGCATGTCTTGATATGGCGCGGACAGGCGATATGCTGTACAGTGCCGTCACCGGTTCGGACAAGTCTGTCTTGAATGAGGTTATGGAGCTAGTTGATCCCACTATGGACAAACTTCTGACACAGGTCCCCGACTGGTATCCCGCTTATCTTGAAGCGGAAACGTATCAGCAGAGTTCTATCTATTATAATGACACTCCCGAACGGGCCGAGCCTTCCCATATGCATCTGTCTGCCCGCTCCGGTGCATATGTCCTTGAAATGGACGGACGCAGTTTCGAGGGAGGCAAGTCAGAAATTCTGGACCTGATGTCCGATTTCTCATCCAACAGCCTGCTTATTGTGGATGACGGCAGCATATCGTGGGGCGATGCCCGTGATTTCATTTCGTGCACTGGTGCAAAACAGAACGGTCACACAGCCGTTCTGAATGATGTCAGCCAGAACCAATACTGGAAAGAGCGTGGCATCTCCAGTCTTCTGACGGTCATGCCCATGAAGAAGCCCATATCGGGCTCAGAAAACATGAAGCTGGAGGATGTGGCGGCCCGGCTGAACGCAGCGTTCACATCGGACAGGGAATCTAAAGGTAAAGTCCTGCTGAGACCAAAGTATGACAGCTGTCTGGAACCCCAGACCTTTGATGTATTCGAAGTCGTTTCCACACCTGATGAACTTCTGCTTATGTACAGGGCGGGCCAGAAAAACCGCTTTGCCGTAACAATGACCGATGACCTGGCACTCAAGGTCGGGAACAAAGTGTATGAGCTGACGGCATCGGATGGTATGGCGGACTGGTACGACAATAATCAGTATTATATTCCGAAGTGTTCAAAATCCTTCGAAAAGGTATTCTGTGCTCATTTCCCGGTTTTGCCGGACGGAACGGAGGAATTCGATGTCATTGAATCCCGGACAGGCCGGGTGCTGGTGAAGGGGCTGAAACTTACAGATAAGGCTCCTGAGAATGCCGTTGCACGTTTCGAATGCCTTGGCTACCATTATCAGGGTTCTTTTCTGGGAGGAATAGGTGCAGGAAATGTCGACACCTCAAGAGTCATTGTCAACAGTCTGGAATGCTACAAGGACCGTACGGTTCTGACACTTACGCATCACAGTCCGGCACCGGGAATGGATATGTTCGGTATGGGCATGGAAAATACCGTGCTTCAGCTCAATGGAGGACGGGCACTGAATCTTGTTGAAATTGACGGCAAGGCACTTGACACACGGAAAGGGATAGACTGGCGTTTCATACGGACAGTCGGTGACTATGTTTTCCAGATGGTATTCGAGCCGATGACTGACAAGGAGATAGCTGCAATGCGGAAAGGTGTTCAAAAGGCCTTGAAATCCGGACTGCCGGATTTCCGCGGACAGGCAATAGACGCTTTGGCCAACAGAAACGGAGTAAGTCAGTCTGCTTCAATACATCCGGCTGCCATGTGCCGTCTTTCCGGTCCTGATGACTCCGGTTCATTAAGTTCAATGCTGTCAGGAACTCAGCAGACAATAACCATAGACATTTATCCGTCCAACTGATAATTCCTGGGCTATGAGGACTTGCATACAACTTCTTGCGCTTTCCGCCGCAATATGCGTTGCAGCCATAACCGCAGGCTGCAGGAACCGTGCTGCAGATACGGCTGCGCCCGTTTCCCAAACCTCCGGTATGGAGAACGGTCATGAGTGGGCAGATCTTGGACTGTCGGTCAGGTGGGCTGCATGCAACGTGGGAGCCGTCAGTCCCGAAGAGTACGGAGACCTCATTGCCTGGGGCGAGACGGAACCCAAGTCCGCTTATGACTGGAACAATCTGAAGTACTGCCATGTCAGCAACAGCATCAGCTTCTCCAAATACATTACAGACGTTCAGCAGGACGATGCATTTCCTGAAAACGATAGTGAGGAATTATATTTTGAGCCGCTTCCTGTTATGCTGGCTCCAGACTCCAATGAATTCATCATGATTCAGGACGCAGCATCCCGTTCCGATGCTGACAGCCGGTCTATGATTGTATACGGAGTGATTGAAAATGCCTTTGAGACAGATGACAGGACCGTGTTGGAACCATCGGACGATGCAGCAAGTGTGAACTGGGGCGGCAGCTGGCGTATGCCGACCGATGCCGAGTGGATGGAACTTCTCAAGAACTGCAGTTGGACATGGACCGTACAGAACGGAGTGAACGGCCACAAGGTGACAAGCCGCATCAACGGCAATTCCATTTTTCTCCCTGCTGCGGGCCATCACGATGACTTCCTGCACATCCATCCGGGCTACGAAGACTCATTCGGCTATTATTGGTCATCTTCACTTGACTCCACGTTTCCGGAACATGCCATGATGACACTTGTCGGCAAGCAGGGTGTCAGTACAGGTACAGCTGAACGTTACATGGGACTTAGCGTACGCCCTGTCTGCGAGTGAAATTCATTACTCTGACGGGCTTGTCGGCACCGACCTCGAGGGTAGGGCAGAGTACCTCCTTGCCGGTGTCAATGAATCCGCACTTTTCCATCACCCTGCCTGATGCCGGGTTCTCGGGAAAGTAATCGCCCCAGAGCACGGTGAATCCCTTGACATTGAAGCAGTAATCCACCACTGCTTGCATCGCCTCGGTGCATATTCCCTTGTTCCAGTAAGGCCTGGCAATCCAGTAGCCAACCTCGCACTGGTCATCTGCTATGTCAAGGTTTGACGCTGATGATGGAAGATACCCCACGCAGCCTACAGCTTCCGATGTCTCCTTCAGCTCCACAGCCCACATTCCTTCGCAACTGAAGACTGTCTTTATCAGTTCAAGGCTTTCCTCTACGGATTTGTGCGGCGGCCATCCTGCACGCGGGCCTACGTCAGGGTCCGATGCATACTTGAACAGCGTTCCGGCATCGGATTCACGCCAGGGCCTGAGAATCAGTCTTTCTGTTTCCAATATCT
>JAKSIS010000007.1 GCA_024398665.1 Bacteroidaceae bacterium | reverse complement strand
TCTTTGAGCGGTTCTTTGAGCGGTTCTTTGGCCAGTTCTTTGAGCGGTTCTTTGAGCGGTTCTTTGGCCAGTTCTTTGAGCGGTTCTTTGAATGATTCTTTGGTCAATGTTTGAGTGATTGGTGGAGGAAAGTAGTATTCCGTTTCCCTTTGCCAAAAAATGGGTGCGCGGAATGTGCTTTGTGGGCATTCTAATTGCACCGAAAGCCTCCTGAGAGCACTTGGGTGCACGAAATCGGTCTTGTGGGGCTTATGATTGCACCCATTTTGTGGCGAAAGATGGTTGATGAGGCTGAAAGACGGAAGTCGAAGTAAGGTAACTGGAGTTGATAGGGAATGAAGGTGAAGTATGGTGCCGAAGAGTGCCGAAGGGTAACAGAAGGTGACGTAGGGATGGAGGTGACGGAGAGCGCCAGTAGGTAACGGAAGGTGCCGAAGGGTAACAGAAGGTGACGAAGGGTAACGGAAGGTGCCGAAGAGTGCCTGAGGGTGCCTGAGGGTGCCGAAGGTGATGGAAGGTGAAGGAAGGTGAAGGAAGTTGACGAAGAGAGTCGGAAGGTAACGGAAGGTGACGAAGAGCGCCGGAAGTTAACGGAAGGTGACGTAGGTGACGGAAGGCAACTGAAAGAGACGGAAGTCTGACGAAAACGGAATAGGGTGAAAGAATGTGGATGCGTCTGCACCTGCAGTCCTACCGTAACTTGTTCTTCTCGAAGTGTTTTCTGATGCTGGCGAAGTAGAACGCCACGCCGGATGCGTTGACCAGCCATGCGGCCCAGAATGCGCTGTGGTAGCCCCAGAATTCGGAACAGATTCCGCCTATGAGAACTCCCAGTCCTACGCCGGCGTCCCATGAGGTCAGTATTGATGAATTGGCGGTGCCGCGCTGGGAATTGGGCGCCAGGTTTATGAACATGGTCTGGAACGCGGGATACATGTGGCCGTTTCCAAGTCCGATGATCAGGGCGGCGCCGTAGTAGCCTATGGGGTTGTGGACGGCGGCGAACAGCAGGTAACCGAAAATGGAGACGCACATGCCCATTGCGGCGTTGCGTGACACGCGGTTTTCGCGCAGGGCGTGGGCGCCGGTAAGGCGTGAAGTGATGAGTCCTATGGCGCACAGTCCGAAGAATAGACCCGTTCCACCGGTGATTCCCAGTTCCTCCTTGCCGTATATTGCGACATATGTGGACAGTACTCCGTAACTGAATGCGAAACTTGCAATTCCTATGGCCTCACGCCAGCCGTCAAGAAGAAAGAAACGGTCCAGGGACAGTACCTTCTTTTCCGGAACGAAGTCGCGTGCAGGCAGTTTTATGGACAGTTCCAGAATCAGTCCGAGCAACGAAGCGAAGAGCGATACCCAGAACAGTGCATGGTAATTGCCTTTGAACACACCCAGCAGAACCACTGCTATGGCCGGTCCAAGGGCCATGGCAAGGTTGTTGCTCAGACCGTAGTAGCCAATTGCCTCACCGCGCCGTGATGACGGCACCACGTCAATCGCGACCGTGCTGGCGGCCACAGTGGTGGCACCGAAAGGTGCGCCGTGCAGGGTGCGGAAAATGGCGAACGCTGTCAGCGAACCTGCTGCCAGATAACCGGTGAAAAGTGCAAAAAACAGAAAACCGCATATTACCAGAACGGTTTTGCGCGGAAAAGTGTCAACCATGTAGCCGCTGAACGGACGTATCATCAGGGCCATCAGCGTGTAGCCGGTCAGCACAAGTCCTATTGTGTCCTTGCCGGCTCCGAAAGTCTCGCTCAGGTACAGCGGCAGCAGCGGAACAATGAGCATGAAGGAGAAATGTACCATGAAATTCACAGTCCAGATCTTCAGATAGTTCGCATTCCAAAGTTTCTCCTTACTCTTTTCCATCCCCATATTTATCCCCATCTCTATCTCCGTTCCCGTCTTCACCTTCACCTTCACCTTCGTTTCCGTTCCCGTTTCTTCGTTCCCGTTTTCACCTTCGTCACCGTTCCCGTTTCTCCGTTCCCGTCTTCACCTTCACCTTCGTTTCCGTTCCCGTTTCTTCGTTCCCGTTTCCGTCTTCACCTCCGTCACCGTTTCCGTTTCTCCGTTCCCGTCTTCATCTTCATCTTCATCCCATTTTCCATCCCCATCTACCTCTATTGCTTCTTCATCTTCTTCTTCATCTTCTTCTTCATCTTCTTCTTCATCTTCTTCATCTTCTTCTCCCCCGTTCCCATATCAGTTTCGTATTGTCTTCGCAGGTACCATCACTGGGGACTGTCCCTGTTGTCCAGGCAACAGGGACAGTCCCCAGTGACCCAGTGACCCAGTGACCCAGCGCCCTTTATCTCCAAGCCGGGTTAGTCAGCTGGAAAGGTTCGGCCGGACTGGGCTTGCTGTACTGCATCTCAATGCTTTCCAGGATTATGGCTTTCGGAGCGATGACGGATGAAAGCTGGCCTGTGGTGTAGTTGAAGTCAAAGTTCGATACCTTTTCCTCACGTGACACTGCAAGCACGTGCTTGAAGTCCATTCTTCCGAATTCAGGAGTGTTGTCGGGCTGGACAAGTTCCTCCTTGCCGGTTCTGACATCGACACGTATCAGCAGATAGCAGTTGTATGTTATGTTCTTCTGAATGTAGGCGTGGTCAAGTCCGTTCTTTCTGGCTTCGGCAATGAGTCTGGCCTTCATCTTTGAGTACGGAACTGTCTTCTCGCTTGTTATGTGCATGATTGAGAATCCGGGCTGGGGTCTGAGCTGGTAGTAATAGGGGATTCGGCCGTGGCCGGTAGCCCTGACGGCGCCCGGAGCCGCTGTACGTGCGCATATCATGTTTTTGAGCATGCCTTTTTCAAAGACGGTGAAGTCACTTGGAGGAGTCAGGCCGTCAAAGTCAACGGTGTAGTATCCGGCCAGTTCCTGCCCCTTGTAGGTCTTCATGTCGGAATACAGGTGCATTCCAAGCTTTTCGTCGAGAATCTTCTTGCCCAGCACCATGCTGCCTGTCAGTCCGCTGTTCTGCATGTATGAATAGGGCGACCAGGTGGTCGTGGCTTTTCCGAACTCGTTGAATATGGTGCTGAAAGATTCCGATACGCATTCGTTCTCAAGCAGTATGGGGCCGATGTAGAAGTCCTTGCCTGTCACGGCACGGCTCTTGTCCTGCATGGTCTGCGCGAATTCGCGGACCAGAGCGGCCAGAACATCGGCATCGAACGATGTCGCATCAAACGGAATGTCGTATGATTCGGTGAATTCGGCCCCGTAGTCTGACCTGACTGATGTGTATGTGCTGATGGTGCTCATGCTGAATGGCAGACGCAGTTTCAGCCCTTCGGTACTCATGCGGTAGATGTCTGTGTATTGCACGTTGATCTGAAGGCTTGTGTTGTACTGCTCCGGGAATTCCAGATATACGGCTGACAGTTTCTTAGCCAGGTCTTCAAGCGCAGAGCGGTCAATGCGGGTATCGACCACGCTTTCGCCTATGTATTCACGTGCTGGCATGAGCATGTATTCCGGCAGTCCGGCTTCGTCTTCGGGCTTGGGATTGCCCTTGAGCTGGTTCTGCTTCTGGCTTATGCCGTTTATGGAGTTTTTGAACACGGCATCGCCCAACTGCCAGAGAATGCGCCGGATCATGTTGTAGTCTGCCTTTTCTCCTATACTTGCAGCCATGTTTATGGCATCGTTCGTAATCATGGTGTCACCCAGCTGTACGTTGATTGAGCCGGTGTATTTCCTTTCCTTGTATGACGATTCGTATATGCCTCCAAGTGCGGCGCCTATGCTCAGATCCTGCGAAGAGTTGATCCTGCAGTCAATCTGGAATGCCGACGGCTGGCCTTCAAGCTGGAAACCGGCCTTGGAACGCTCCAGTTCGTCCTGTATTGCGCTGAATATGATTTCCTGCTCTGTTCCGCTTACGTTCCTGGGTTCGGGGGCGGGGAGTGTCTGCGGCAGCTGGTATCCTGTTTCGGAACGCTGCGTTTCGACTTTGGTGATGTATATCATGGGTGATACGGCGGTCACCGGAACCCAGCCCGATTCGGCACCGCACTGGCCGGTGAAGACGGTGGGGTCATTGCCGCCTGCAGCAATGCCGGAGAACATGGCAAGCGGCGTTCCTATGAGTGTGACACCGCGGACCAGACGGTCAGGACGTCCGTCAGCGAATACCTGATACACTTCAACCGGGTCAACGCCGAACGAATTGATTGAACCGCCGTCGCCAAGGTATGTCAGGCCGCTGGTTGCGGTACGGAAATAGTAGCCGTATTCCTTGCCCAACCGTTTGATTTCACTGATGAGCATGTCACGCATCTGGGCTTCAGTATATGGTTCCCTGGTTTCAATTATAAGGTTTGACTGGCGCGAAACGGGGTCTTTGCCTTCGCTGGCACGGCCGTGTCCGTTGCTTGCAGGGAATCCGTCAATGGGGGTGCGGTCCATGAGGAACTCCCTGAGCACACCGTTCTGCACGCAGTTCACGCGCTGTCCCCTGACGGCTTCATCGTCATATTTGTAATAGCCGTACAGCTGTGTGCCGGCATAGAAGTCAAGTGACGGGTCGTCATATACCTGGAAGCATTCAGGCAGTACAAGTTCGCCTACCAGCTTCTTGAAAGTCTGGCCGCCGCTCTTCATGCGGTGGGCTTCAAGACGGTGCCCGAAAATCTCATGGAAGAATACGCCGCTGGCTGATCCCGACATTATGGCCGGACCTGCATACGGGTCGGCAATGGGAGCTTCGCGCAGTGCGGTGAAGCGCTCCACAAGGTCCCTGGCGGCTTCAATCATCACCTCTTCCGTAGGCAGCATGTCAAGACTGTAAGCGAACCAGTCCCTGTACAGGGGACAGATCATGCCGTCTGTGGCGCGGACATCGCCGCTCAGCATGAGTCTGATGGTGGGCCTGTTTTCGACAATGGCCGATCCGTCAGAATTGACAACATATATCCTTTCAATGGTGTAGTCTATGGACGCAATGCCGTCTTCAAGTCCGGGACAGCCTTTGAATACGCCGGATACGCGGTCAAGGCGTTCCTCCCAAGCCTTGAGGTCAAAGGTGTAGGCCGATTGCGGCAGGGGCTCTTCGTAATACAGTTCGACAGGCGCATCGGAAAAGCACGGTGCCTTGTCTTCATTGTCGGCGTTGGTCATCATTCTGGATGCGGCGGCATTCAGGGCGTTGACCGATGCCGAGTAGCGCTTCATGGTCTCGGACCAGATACCCTGACGCACAGCCATGACGGCACCGTCAGTAAACGGTACGCTGATGGCCTCCAGACTGCTGGTCCCACCGTACTGGTTCGTGCCCTGGGTCTGGCATTCGTACTTGAAATTGTCAAGTTCGGGCGAACCGACGCGTATATGCGGTGTGATGGTGCGGCTGCGGTGTTCGTCGGTCATGGATATGCCGAAATTGCTGCTGACGCTGGCGCTGTACGTGTCATTCATGCGGAGTGACATGAAATACACGGGCGTGGGCTTGTCCTTGAGCTGGTCCATGTTGTACCTGAGCTCTTCGCGCATGGCGCTTACAAGCGGGTCGGTGTCAAGTGTCTGTGCCCGTAGCGGCAGAATGAAGATGATGCAAACAAGAAGTGTGGACAGTTTTTTCATATATATGTGTCAATTGGTTATTTGCTGCATTAAATGCGCCGTTTCCAGCGCGTCTTTTGAATAATGTGTGGCTCCGATGGCCATTGCTGTTTCTTCAGAGAGAACCGCTCCGCCCACGATTATGGGGCAGGTGATGCCGTTTTCCCGCAGAAAGGCTATGGTCTCCTTCATTGATTCCACAGTGGTGGTCATCAGGGAACTGAGTCCGATGGCCTGTGGCCGCTCAGTCTGTGCCGCATTCAGAACCGCTTCCTTGGGCACGTCCCTGCCCAGGTCACAAACCGTGAATCCGTGGCTCTGAACCACAACTTTCACAATATTCTTGCCAATGTCATGTACGTCGCCGTGAACGGTTGCCAGTACCAGCGTACCTTTGCATGAAACGCTGTTCACCCGCGTGTCTGCAAGTATTGCGAATGCCTGTTTGGCCGATTCGGCTGATCGTATTAGCTGCGGCATGAATACTTCCCCGCGTGCAAAGCGGTCACCGGTTTCCGAAAGGGCGGGAATGAGAATCCCGTTGATTACGGCATCGCTGTCACGCTGCGCAAGTTCCTGTTCCAGACAGGGCTGGATACGGTCTTTAAGGCCTTGAACGACTGCGTTGTACAGATTGTCCTCAATGGCTGTGTCATTCTGAGGCGTGCTGAAACTGATGTATCTTTCGCAGCCGCTGTCATATCCTGTCAGCGCCATTACAGCGCGCAGAGTGGCCACTGTTTCGCGGTCAAGCGGATTCATTATTGGCATGTCCAGTCCGCCGGCCAGCGCCATGGCCAGGAAGTTGCGGTTCAGCACAGCCCTTTCAGGCAGTCCGAAAGACACGTTGGAAAGGCCAATTGTTGTCAGGACTCCCAGTTCCTTCAGTGCGGAGAGCGTATCCAGGGTTATGCGTCCGTAACGCTGGTCCGATGACACCGCCATGACCAGCCCGTCAAATACCAGCAGACGGCGGTCAATGCCCATGCTCTCAGCCCGGGCAATCATCCTGCGGGCTATCTCAAGACGGCCTTCACAACTGGCAGGCACACCGTTCTCATCAAGCGGTAGCGCCACGGCCGGAGTGCGGTAGCGGGCAATGAGCGGCATGAGACGTGACATGGATTCTTCAGCTCCGTTTACGGAATTGATCATGGGCACGCCGTTGTATATCCTAATGGCTTCACTTATGGCTTCGGGGTTCGATGAGTCAAGCTGCAGCGGCAGGTCGCATATGGCCTGGATGCTGCGCACGGCCTGGCATAAAAGCGCCTTTTCATCGGCATTCGGGATACCGCAGTTCAGGTCCAGATAGTCTGCTCCGGCATCTTTCTGTGCAAGCGCCTCATGCTGCAGATACTCGAAATTGCCCTGTGCCAGAGCTTCCTTGAGCTTCTTCTTTCCGGTGGGGTTGAGACGTTCGCCGCATATGAGTCCCTTGTCCAGTCTTAACATGACTGTCGACGAACATACGTATGTGCCGTCAAGGACTGAGACGGCAGGTGCCGGCATTTCCTTGAAGGCCGATATGGCCCTGATGGTTGAAGGGGACGAACCGCAGCATCCGCCTATGATTGACGCACCGGCTTCAATGAGACGGGCGGCGTTTTCAGCGAACATGGCATCGGTCCAGTCATATTCCACCTTTCCATCGCGCATTACGGGCAGGCCCTTGTTTGGCTGGGCCAGGATGGGGCAGGCGGCGTAGGGTTTCATGCGGCGTACTATGTCGACCACAAGACTGGGATTGGTGGAGCAGTTCACTCCAAGTGCGTCAACACCAAGTGACGACAGTGTCAGAGCCACGATTTCCGGCGTGGAACCGGTCAGCGTGCGGCCGTTCACGTCAAAAGTCATGGTGGCGAAAATGGGGCTGTCGCAGCAGTCACGGATTGCCAGAATGGCTGCACGTATTTCGTAAAGGTCTGTGAACGTTTCAAGTATGAATCCGTCAACACGGCCTTTGACATACCCGGCCACCTGGCTGTAATTGTCATAGGCCTGCTGGAAAGTCATCTCTCCAACGGGTTCCATCAACCGGCCGCTGGTGGATACGTCGAACATGACCCTGGCACGGCCTTGGACTGCCTGCCGGGCGTTTTCTATTGCCGCATCGGCCACCTGCTGCCAGGGCACCTCATGCCCTTCCCATTTCAGGGGATTCAGTTCGAATGAATTTACAGTAATGTACTGGGCACCGGCCTGGACGTAGTCACTGTGCATTCTCTGCACGCGCTGCGCATCGGTGATGTTCAGCATTGCCACTCCGGCATGCCTGTGGTCATGCGCATCGGAAAGAACCGTTCCCTGCGCACCGTCAAATATCTGTATCTTTCCGCTCATTTGAAGAATTCCGATGCCACGTAGCCTATGTTGTCCATGAGTTTGCTTATGAATCCGCTCTTGTTCATGGAGTAGATGTGTATTCCGTCCACGTCATTGGCAATGAGGTCAAGTATCTGGTAACTGGTGAATATCAGGCCAATCTCCTCAATTGCGGCCTTGTCATCCTTGTAGCGGTCAAAGCAGTTGCGCAGTTTCAGGGGTACGTTGCAGCCCGTAATCTGGATCATGCGGTCCAGCTGCGAGTAATTTGTGACAGGCATGATGCCCGGAATGATGGGTACGGTGACACCGGCTTTGCGGGCTTTGAGCAGGAAATGGTAGAACACTTCGTTGTCAAAGAACAGCTGGCTGTTGAAGAACTCCATGCCGGCGTCCTGCTTCATCTTCATGTATTCGATGTCCTGCTGCATGTTCTGCGCCTCAGGGTGCTTTTCGGGGTAGCACGCGCCTGCCATATTGAAGTCGCCGTTCCATTTCCAGCTTATGTAGCGGGCCAGGTCCGATGCATGGGGAAAGTCCGATGTTACCGGTCCATCGGCATTTTTCGGAATGTCACCGCGCAGTGTCAGCAGGTTCTCCACACCGTAGCTCTTCAGTTCCTGAAGTACGGTGTCAACCTTCCGGGTGGTCGATGCCACACAGGTCAGGTGTGCCAGGGGTTCGGCCTTGGTGTTGTCCTTTATATGCCTGGCAATCTTTGCGGTGTTCGAAAGGGTGTTGCCCAGGGCTCCGTAGGTCACGCTGATAAAGTCAGGTGAATATGAGTCCATGCTGGCTATGGTCTCTTCAATGAGTGTAAATGTGTCTTCCTCTCTCTTTGGGGGAAAAATCTCGAAGGAAAGGGTCTTTTTCCTTGCCAGAATTTCAGAAATCTTCATCAGTCAAATAAATAATAAGGACGTAGTAATGGTATGCAAGTGTTTTTTCAGGCCGCAAAGGTAGCAATAATTCCGTGAAGTGACAGCCTCAAAGTATCAGAGGCTGTTCAGGTAACGTTCGGCTTCAAGGGCAGCCTTGCATCCGCTGGCGGCTGCGCATATGGCCTGACGGTACAGCGGGTCAGCAACGTCACCGGCGGCAAAGACACCGGGGATACAGGTGCGCGGAGTGCCGTCAAGTGTTTTGATGTAACCGGTTTCATCGGTCTCGACGAACGGCTTGAACACGTCGCTGTTGGGTTTGTGGCCTATTGCCAGGAAGAAACCGTCAACGGCTATGTCATATTTCTCTTCATCGGGCTGGCCCATGCGCTTTACAAGGTGTGCACCCTGAAGCTTGGGCTCTCCGAAAAGGCCCAGGGTGTTGTGTTCGAAGAGAACTTCAATCTTCGGGTTGTCAAGGACGCGTTTCTGCATTATGTCACTGGCACGCAGGTAGTTCTTGCGAACTATGAGATATACCTTTTCACACAGGGTGGCCAGGTATGAAGCCTCTTCACATGCGGTGTCCCCGCCGCCTACTACGGCAACGGTCTTCTTGCGGAAGAAGAATCCGTCACAGGTGGCGCAGGCGCTGACTCCGCGGCCGGCGTATTTCTTTTCATCCTCAAGACCAAGATACCTGGCGCTGGCACCGGTCGAAATGATTACGGTGTCGGCCTGGATCTGTGTGCCGTCATCGATGGTGACGGTGTAGGGGGCGGCGCTGAAATCCACAGCTGTTACAATGCCCATGCGTATGTCGGCGCCGAAACGGGTTGCCTGTGTGCGCATGTCCTCCATCATGTCATACCCGCTCACACCCTGAGGATAGCCGGGGAAGTTTTCAACGATGGTTGTCTGGATGAGCTGGCCTCCGGACTGGGGGCCTTCATACAGGACGGGGCTGAGGTTGGCGCGTGAGGCGTAAATCGCTGCGGTGAAACCGGCGGGGCCGGAACCGATGATAAGGCATTTTGTTCTTTCCATATCTAGTGTTGCTGTGTTTATCTCAGGTCAATTGTCTCCGCTTCGGGGTAATCCGCCGTGTTGCAGCGGAAATGACTGTCAGGGAGTTCCTGGCCGCTTTTGAATTCCTTTACTGTAACGTTGACTGTCCATCCCACCTGGCTGCTGGTGACAACTTTGACTGTCAGCGGATTGAGCGTTGCCGGACTGAGTGTGACTGTGGCTGAACAGATTCCGGAGAAGCCGTTCGGGTCATCGGCTGTAAGCGTGAATGACGATGTTCCGTTGCCGCTTACGCTGAATCCGTCATGCTTCTTCAAAAAGTCGGGAAGGTTGTCAAGAGGCGGCTGGCTTATGTAAATCTCACTGATACCGTCATCCGATGGCGTGCCCTGCCATTCCGTGCTGCCGTCAAACCATATCTTGAATTCATTGGAATCCAGACGGAAACGTTTGCCGGAAATGGAGAAACCTACAGTCTCGTGACCGTTCGATGATGCAGTTGCCACTGCGGCGTCGGCAGTCATTGTAATGCCCTTGTCCTTTGTCATGCGGTCCACGAACTTCTCCAGAAGAGCCTGGGGGGACTGAGCACTGGCGGAACAGCATACAAGTGCTGAAATTATGGTGAAAAGGTACTTTTTCATATCAGAATACATTAAGCGTTTCAAGCAGGCGGTCCAGCTGGACTTCATCGGTCAGCAGTACGGGACGCGGCTTGCTGCCGTCAGCCCTGCCTACCACTCCGGCGGCCTCGAGCTGGTCCATAAGACGGCCTGCGCGGTTGTAACCTATTGAGAACTTGCGCTGTATGAGCGATGTGGAACCGGACTGGTTGACGACTACCAGCCGTGCGGCATCGGCAAAGAGCGGATCGAACTTGCCGGCGTCAACGCCACCGCCGTCATTGCCCGGACCTTCGTTTTCATCGACGTATTCGGGCAGGGGATAGGCATCGGTGTAACCCTGCTGACGGCTTATGTACTGGCAAATGCTGTTGACTTCTGGCGTGTCGACGAATGCGCACTGCACGCGTACCGGGTCACTGCCCGAAAGGAACAGCAGGTCACCGCGGCCTATCAGCTGGTTGGCGCCCGGACGGTCCAGAATGGTGCGTGAGTCTATCATCGAACTGACACGGAATGCCATGCGTGCCGGGAAATTGGCCTTGATGGTGCCGGTGATGATGTTGGTGGTGGGGCGCTGGGTGGCGATTATCATGTGCATGCCTACGGCGCGCGCCTTCTGTGCGATTCTTGCTATAGGCATTTCAATGTCCTTGCCGGCGGTCATGATAAGATCACCGAACTCATCAATGACTATGACAATGTAAGGCAGGTAGCGGTGACCTTTCTCGGGGTTCAGCCTGCGGGCCTTGAACATGTTGTTGTATTCCACAACTGAACGTACGTTGGCGTTCTTGAGCAGTTCGTAGCGTGCGTCCATCTCTATGCACAGTGACTTCAGGGTGTGTATGACCTTGGTGGTGTCAGTGATGATGGCGTCCTCCTCATCGGGAAGCTTGGCCAGGAAATGGCGTATGATCGGGGCGTATATGCTGAATTCCACCATCTTCGGGTCAACCATGACCAGCTTGAGTTCTGCCGGATGCTTCTTGTAGAGCAGTGACGTTATGACTGCATTGAGACCTACTGACTTGCCCTGTCCGGTGGCACCGGCCACAAGAAGGTGCGGCATCTTGGCCAGGTCGAACATGAAGACCTCATTGGTGATGGTGCGGCCCAGAGCTACCGGAAGTTCCATCTTCTGGTCCGATTCAGCGAACTTTTTCGTGTTCAGAATGGATTCCATTGACACCATTACGGGCTTGGCGTTCGGAACTTCAATACCTATTGTGCCCTTGCCCGGAATGGGGGCGATGATTCGGATTCCAAGCGCCGAAAGGCTCAAAGCTATATCGGCTTCAAGATTCCTGATCTTTGATATCCTGACGCCGGGAGCAGGCGTTATCTCATAAAGGGTGATGGTGGGACCTACGGTGGCGCTTATCGAGTCAATCTCTATGCCGAAATTGCGCAGAACGTGTATGATGCGGTCCTTGTTCTCCATCTGCTCCTTCTCGTCAATTGACGGGGCGTCATTGTCATAGTGCTTGAGCAGGTCCAGGGTGGGGAACTTGTAGTGTGAAAGGTCCAGACGCGGGTCAAACGGTTCCTGCAGGTCCTTGCCGGCCTCTTCCTCGGTTTCACCGGCGGAAATGGTCATGACCACATTGCCGCTGTCAGCCGGCACTTTTTTCTCGGATCCTTTCCTGAGCGGTTCAGGTTCAGGCTCCGGATCGGGTTCCGGTTCAATTGCAGGCTCAGGCACACTGACGGTTTCATCGGGCCCAAAGTCTTCAGCCGGAGCGCTTGGGACGGGCGTGAAAGTGTCTTTTACGGCGGCTGCTTCCTGTATGCCGGTTTCATCGGCCCCGGCGTCATCCTTTGCGTTGCGGTGCATGCCGTCCTTCAGGCTGTCAACGCCTCCGCGTATCACGTCAATGGTGCGGCGCGTGAGACAGATGCAGAAAATGAGCATGGCAAGTATCAGGAGCAGAATGAGCCCCGGTATTCCGATGTAGCCTTTCAGCCATGCCGTGGCGTTCATGCCGTGGTTGCCGCCCGGCATTATGAATGAGTCTGACATGATGGATGAAAGCGTCATGTGCAGGAATATGGAACACCATACTGTCAGAAAGATGCAGCATATCAGCCATTTCCAGATTTTTGCACGGTTAAGTCCCATCAGCCTGGTGCCCAGGACCGCAAGAAATGCCGGAATCGATATGGATGCCAGTCCGAACCAGCGGTTCACAATGAGGTCCGACAGCCATGCGCCTACGCTTCCGGTGCTGTTTTCTATCTCCTGGGTCTGGCCGGCCAGTGCGCTCTGGTCCGTTCCTCCGTTGAAAAGGAATGAAATGTAGGCACCGGCCATGAATATGGCGACAATGAGTATTGCGGCACCGGCAATGAACTGTGCCCTGTCGCTGCGGAATGTGTCCGCAATCCGCTTCAACCACACAGTTGGTTCAGGAACCTGTGTTCCGGTGCGTGGTTTGGTATTCTTTTTTGAAGACATTGCTTTAAATTCATTCTGAGAGAGACTGCAAAGGTAGTGAATTGGAGCGACAATAAAAAATGAAAACAGGGGTCGTTTCCGGACAAAACTGCTTACTTTTGCAGTCGGAACTGAAAAGTATGGAGACAAACGCTGTTTTTGACAGGAATACTGTAGAATTCGTGACGGTGGCCGCTGAATACTGCGCCTTTCTGGAGCAGTCTGAGCAGCATGAGGCAATGCATGTCATTGACGTCATGTCCAAACTGCTGCCGCTGCTTTACCTCAAGGCATCAATGCTTCCTGAAGTCACTTCATGTGACCTTTATCTGGAAGAGGCTGTGAGTGAACCTGACTATGACGCCATGCGCCTTTCGCTTCAGGAAAAGTTCGGTGAATACGATGATTACCTTGAAGTGTTCGTGGAAGATATGAAATACAGTGACACACCTGTCCGAAAATGCATTTCTGAAGATCTGTCCGATCTGTGGCAGGCTTTAAAAAATTTCATACATTCCTACAGGAGCGGCCTGGACAGTGTCATGGAAGAGGCCGTTGCGGTATGTTCGGAAGGTTTCCGTTCATACTGGGGCCAGACACTGACAAACACTCTTCGTGCAATACATTCTGTCCGGTACGGTCAGGAGAATGAACGTGGAGGAGAAGAGGACCTTTATGATTGAACTGACAAATAAGATTGACAAGACTCTGCTTCCGGATATGCCAAGAGTGACATTCGGAGGCATTATTGAGGAGATTGACACGCTTGACAAGGCCCGGAACGCTATGGCCAGACTGTCCGGGTGCAGGGCCGTGGGCTTCGACACGGAAACCAGACCCTCATTCCAGCGCGGCAACCATCATAAGGTGGCACTGCTCCAGCTGTCGACATATGATACGGCATTCCTTTTCAGACTCAACAAGATAGGCGTTCCGGACTGTGTGGCTGAATTCCTTTCGGATCCGGATATTCTGAAGATAGGCGTGTCTGTCAAGGATGACTTCAATGCACTGCGCACCCGTGACGGATTCACGCCCCGCGGCTTTGTGGATATACCGGAATTGTGCGCTGGAATGGGCATTGAGGAGAAGGGGCTTCAGAAGATATACGCCCTTTTCTTTCATGAGCGCATATCCAAGAACCAGCAGCTGAGCAACTGGGAGACGGACTGTCTTACAGAGAGCCAGAGACAGTATGCGGCAATTGACGCGTGGGCTTGTCTCAGACTGTACGACTACATTATGGAATTGAACAAAACAGGTGAATACAGGGTTGTCCGTAGAGATGCAGAAGAAAGTAATACTGAAGAAGGGTAAAGAGGAGTCTTTACAGCGTTTCCATCCGTGGATTTTTTCGGGTGCGATAGCCGGAATCGAAGGTGATCCCGATGAAGGTGACATTGTCGATGTCTATACCAGTCAGGGCCAGTGGATTGCAACGGGTCACATCCAGGTGGGCAGCATTGCGGTACGTGTGCTTTCATTCAGGAAGGAGACAATTGATTCGGATTTCTGGTACAGGCGTCTGCTGACGGCATTCAAGGTAAGGCAGGCCCTGAACCTGACCGGCCGTGATGACCATAACATTTACAGGCTTGTACATGGCGAAGGGGACAATCTTCCCGGTCTTGTCATAGACATATACGGCAGGACTGCCGTAATGCAGGCCCATTCGGTTGGAATGCACTGTGACCGTATGGAGATTGCGGGTGCCCTTTCACGCGTAATGGGCGATTCCATCAGCGGAATCTACTACAAGTCAGAAACCACCCTGCCGTTCAAGGCCAATGTTGACCGCGGCAACGGATACATAATGGGCGGTCCTTCCGGTGATACTCCCCTTGAATACGGAATGAAGATGCCGGTTGACTGGATAAGCGGTCAGAAGACGGGACTGTTCATTGACCAGCGTGAAAACAGGGCTTTGCTTGAGAAATATTCCAAGGGGCGCAATGTGCTGAACATGTTCTGCTATACCGGCGGCTTTTCGCTTGCCGCGCTGCGCGGAGGGGCGAATCTGGTGCATTCCGTTGACAGTTCAGCCCGTGCCATAGAACTTACCGCAGGCGGTGTGAAGGACAATTTCCCCGGCGATACCCGCCATGAGGCCTTTGCCGAGGATGCGTTCAAATATCTGGAGCGCATGGATTCCATATATGACCTTATTATACTGGATCCGCCGGCATTCGCCAAACACAAGGATGCCCTGAAGCATGCCCTGATAGGCTACCGCCGCCTGAACCAGAAGGCAATGGAGAAAATCCAGCCCGGAGGACTGCTGTTCACCTTCTCATGTTCGCAGGTCGTTACCAAGGACCAGTTCCGCATGGCCGTGTTCACCGCTGCCGCGCAGGCCGGCCGCAGTGTCCGTATCCTTTACCAGCTGCATCAGCCGGCAGACCATCCGGTCAGCATATTCCATCCTGAAGGCGAATATCTGAAGGGCCTGGTCCTTGTCGTCGAATGATATGGTGTGAAAAATTTTCGGACAGAAAAATAGTAGGGAGGTGTCTCCCGACAACTCCCTACAGAATAAAATCTAATACCATGAAAAACACGTCGCAAATATACGTCAGGAATTTATATGCAAAAATTATTCATGCTAAATTTCTATGATGTTTAACTAATTTTAACACAAAGCGATTTTCTGGACATCAGTCTGATGCTGCGCCGGGTGTGTCATTTGCTTTAATATGGTTATCTTTGTGGCATTATGGTGAAAATGCTTAGGACAAGGCTGTCTCTGATGGTTTTTCTTGAATATGCGGTATGGGGGTCATACATGATATCCATAGGCATGTTCCTTTCCAGCATAGGACTGGGAAGCAGGATAGGGCTGTTCTTTGCAGCCCAGGGCATAGCGGCACTGTTCATGCCGGCCCTTTGCGGAATCATAGCCGACCGTCTTGTGCAGCCGCAGCGCCTGTATGGCCTGTGTCATCTGCTTTCAGCCGCGTTCATGGGTCTGATGGCGTTCGAATGCAGTCTTCCCGGTGCCGGTTTTGCAAGGATATTCATTCCCTACTGTCTGGGGATACTGTTCTTCATTCCCACCATTTCACTGACAAATTCCATATGCTTCACACTGCTGGGCCGGCAGGGAATGGATCCGGCACAGGTCTTTCCGGGAATAAGGATGTGGGGCACTGTAGGTTTCATATGCGCCATGTGGGCTGTGAACTTTCTTGGAATACAGGCATCATACATGCAGTTCGTTCTGAGGACAGTTCTCGGGATTGTGCTTGCCGCATACGCTCTTCTGCTGCCTGCCTGCACGCTGATGCATGAAAGCGCAGGGCGCAGTGCAGGGGAACTTATGGGAATAGGGGCGTTCAAACTGTTCCGCAGCAGGGACATGGCCGTGTTCTTCCTGTTTGCCATGGCGTTCGGAATATGCCTGCACATATCAAACGGATATGCCGGACCGTATATGGAAAGTTTTGCGGTGGAACCGCGGTTTTCCGCTTCGCCGCTGGTAAGGAACTCAATGCTGGTGCTGTCAGTTTCACAGATTTCCGAGGCGCTGTGCACGCTTCTCATCCCCGTGTGCCTTAAGCGTCTGGGCGTCAGGAAGGTGTTCATGGTGGCTGCTCTTGCATGGACGGTCCGCTATGTGCTTCTCGCATTCGGGAATCCTGCCGGCAGGGCATGGATGCTTGTCATAGCCATGGTCATGTACGGACTGGCGTTCGACTTCTTCAATATTGCGGCATCGATTTATGTTGACCGCAACACTGAAGGGCGTGCAAAGTCAAGCGGGCAGGGACTGCTGCTCATGATGACAAACGGTTTCGGCGCGTCGGTCGGAATGCTTGCCATGCAGTATGTAATGAACCTGTTCACAGGTCCTGAAATGGTAGGGGGCCGTTTCTACACTCTCGGCAACTGGCAGGGGGCCTGGCTGGCATTTGCCGGATTCACTTTTGCGGTGTTCGTGCTGCTGGCACTCTTTTTCAAGGAAAAAACTGATATGAACGATGGAAAATGACGGAAAAGTTGAACTTACGGTAGGTGAGATCCTGAACCGTGTGCCTCAGGATCTGGCACTTGTCGTGCTTCTCAGGGAAAAGGACGGGGCACGATGTCTGCCGGTGCTCACCGGGCCGCTCGAAGCGCAGGCCATAGCAATAACCCTGTACGGGCACAGAATGCCCAGACCGGGAATATATGACCTTTATCTGAAGACCCTGAGGTCATTTGACGCATCAATAACCCGCGTGAACATATACAGGATAAAGGGCGGAGTCTTCTATTCGCACCTGTTCATTGAAAAGGACGGGAACATGAGCTATCTGGACTGCCGCACATCCGATGCCATTGCACTTGCGGTACGCTGCGGCGCCCCCATTCTGATTGACAGCGCGCTGCTGGACGCCAACTGTGTGCGCCTTGAACAGAACGGGGCTTATTCCCTTCCAATCACTACAGCCAGCACCCAGGTCCTGAAGGATGCCATGAAGCAGGCCGTAGCCACTGAGAACTATGAACTCGCAGCACGTCTGCGTGATGAGATAAACAGCCGTGACGAGGCTGATGACGGACTTCTATCGCATTGACCATGTGGCTTTTCTACACTCCTGACATACAGACTGACATGGAGCTTCCTCAGGAAGAGGCGGCCCACTGCCTGCGCGTGCTGCGCATGACTGAAGGCGACAGCCTGAGACTTGCCGATGGAAAGGGCTGTTTCTATGATGCCGTGATAAGTGCCGTTTCAGGCAAGAGGTGCATGGTGCACATTACCGGCCGTGAAGAGCAGAAACCATTGTGGAAAGGGCATCTGCACATTGCCGTCGCTCCGACAAAACTGATGGACCGCAACGAATGGTTTGTGGAAAAGGCCGTTGAAATCGGGGTCGATGAAATAACTTTCCTCAATACGGACCATTCGGAACGTGACGTAGTCAAGATGGAGAGAATTGAAAAGATTGCCGTTTCGGCCATGAAGCAGTCGCAGAAGGCCGCATTGCCGGTGCTGAATCCCGTGACGCGCCTGCGTGACCTCATTGCCGCCGGTTTTGACGGTGACAGGTTCATAGCCCACTGCGAACCCGGTGACAAGACACATCTGCAGGACGCGCTCGTTGCGGGCCACAACGCACTTGTGCTCATCGGACCCGAGGGTGATTTCAGCCCATCTGAGATAAGGGCTGCGCTTGATGCCGGTTTCCGCCCGGTATCGCTGGGACCATCCCGCCTGAGAACCGAGACTGCCGCCCTGGCGGCCGTGCATATAATGAACCTGTCCGCTCAAATACGCTGACGTATGAGATATTTCATGTTTCTTGAATTTGACGGGACGGCATACAGCGGCTGGCAGATCCAGCCTGACGCGCCGTCGGTCCAGCAGTGCCTGGAGGACTCCCTGTCGCTGTTTCTCCGTGAGCGCATCAGCGTGACCGGCGCGGGCAGGACAGATGCCGGCGTGCATGCGGTCGGCATGGCGGCGCATTTTGACACGTCCCTGCCGCAGGACTGCGCCTGGATGAAGAACAAGATGAACGGAATCCTGCCGCGAGACATAGCCGTACATGCTGTGGTGCCAGTAAAGTCCGATGCCCACGCCCGTTTTGATGCTGTCAGCCGGACCTACCGCTATTATGTGACTCTGGAAAAGACCGCATTCAACGCCGGCTATTCGTGGCTGCTGCCTAATGAACCTGATTTCCAGCTTATGAATGAAGCTGCGGCGCTGCTGCTTGAAACGGTTGATTTCACCAGTTTCAGCAAACTGCATACTGATACTAAAACCAATGACTGCAGGGTCACTGAAGCCATATGGCGGCGTCTGGATGACGGACGCTGGGCCTTCACGATTACAGCGGACCGCTTTCTTAGAAACATGGTCCGCGCCATTGTGGGGACTCTTATGGAAGTGGGGCGGCACCGCATGACCGTGGAAGGTTTCCGTAAGGTCATTGATGCGCATGACCGCTGCAGTGCCGGTGATTCGGCCCCAGCACACGGCCTTTTCCTTGAAGAAGTACGATATCCTGAACCAATATTTTGCACGATATGAAAAAACTGACTGCAATTATGGCCTGTACGGCACTGTCACTGTCTTTTGCGCGTGGTGCGGACATAAGGAAGGTGTTCCTGTCCATGCCTGATTCCATAATGCCCATGCTTACAGCGAATGACCGTCTTGACTTCCTTGATTTCATGGACAGCGGCATGAAGGCCAAAGTCAGCAACCGCCTGGGCGGCGAAAGCGTCATGACAGACCTGAGCGGAACAAGTCTCACGGTCCGCACATCACAGTCGTCAAGCACATGCATAGCCGTATATGAAAACAGGAGAGGGCGTATGCTGATATGCCTCATAACCACAGTGACGGCTGATTTTCCGGATTCGTCCGTCAAGTTCTACAATGAGGACTGGACTCCGGCCCAGGCATCGAAAATAATAAGATTCCCCGAACTGCGTGATTTCCTTGAATCCGATGCGCTGAAGAACGATTCCCTGCCGCTGCTCGAGGAGCAGTCGGTGCTGCGTCTTAAAGTCGCCACAGCCACTCCGGACGCTCTCGAGTTCCGCTACACGTCATTGGACTACATAGGTGAGGATGCCGGGAAATACATCCGATGGTTCAAACCTGATGGCTTGACATACAGGTGGAACGGCAGGAAATTCGTAAGGTGATACTGCACCTGCGGTGCTGACAGAAAACGGAAATGGCCGGCATCTCTGCCGGCCATTTCACTGTTTTGCGATATCTTCTGATCACTTGCCGCCGCGGCTCTTTGCGTAGCGTGACATGAACTTGTCCACGCGTCCTGCAGTGTCGACCAGCTTTGACTTGCCGGTGAAGAACGGGTGTGAAGTGTTTGAAATTTCAATCTTGATTACGGGGTAGGTCTGGCCTTCGAATTCAATGGTCTCCTTGGTTGCGCAAGTTGAACGTGAAAGGAAGCAGTCGCCGTTTGACATGTCCTTGAATACAACAGGACGGTAGTTGTCGGGATGAATACCTTTTTTCATAACTTTATTTTGTTTTAAATTTCTCCATTCGCTCCCGCCGGAAAATAGGCGGAACATCATTTATGGGGGTTTCAGCGCGCAAAGGTACATTTTTTTATGAAACAGACAACCGGTTTTGTGTCTTTTTCGACAAAACTTTGTGAAAGTTGATAACTTTATGGGTCTTCCTCTTTTATATAGGAGATAAAGAGTGTAATTTTGCGGCCGGAAAAAAGGAAAGTTTTCATTCACAAATATTTTCAAAAACATGGTTAACTACAAAGATCTGGGTCTTGTAAACACCCGCGCAATGTTTGCTGCTGCCGTTAAGGGCGGTTATGCAATCCCCGCATTCAACTTCAACACCATGGAGCAGATGCAGGCTATCGTTATGGCAGCCGTTGAGACAAAGTCTCCGGTCATCATGCAGGTTTCAAAGGGCGCACGCAACTATGCCAACGCCTCAATCCTCCGCTACATGGCTGAGGGCGCTGTAGCATATGCCAAGGAACTTGGCTGCGCACATCCCGAAATCGTTCTGCACCTTGACCACGGTGACAGCTTCGAACTGTGCAAGGACTGCATCGACATGGGCTTCTCATCAGTGATGATTGACGGTTCACACCTGCCTTTTGAAGAGAATATCGCTCTGGCAAAGAAGGTCGTTGACTATGCACATCAGTTCGATGTGACCGTTGAGGCAGAACTTGGTGTTCTGGCAGGCGTTGAGGATGAGGTTTCAGCCGCTGAATCACACTACACCAAGCCCGAAGAGGTTATCGAATTCGCTACCCGCACAGGCTGCGATTCACTGGCCATTTCAATAGGCACATCACACGGCGCACACAAGTTCACCCCCGCACAGTGCACACTGGTGAACGGCGTTCTGGTTCCGCCTCCATTGGCATTTGACGTTCTGCACGAGATCGAGAAGAAGCTCCCCGGCTTCCCCATCGTACTTCACGGCTCATCATCAGTTCCCATGGACGAGGTCAACACCATCAACCAGTTCGGCGGCCATCTTGAGGCAGCCATCGGCATTCCTGAAGAGCAGCTCCGTGAGGCTTCAAAGAGCGCAGTCTGCAAGATCAACATCGATTCCGATTCACGTCTGGCCATGACCGCCGCCATCCGCAAGCACCTTGCAGAACACCCGGGCGACTTTGATCCCCGCCAGTATCTCAAGCCCGCACGCGAGAACATGAAGAAGATGTACATTCACAAGATTGTGAACGTTCTGGGTTCAGACGGCAAGCTTCTGGAAATGTAATAAGGCACATTCCCTGGAAAACAGCAGTGGAAGTGGGGCCGCCGCAAGGCAGTCCCACTTCTTTTTTTTAATAAAGTGGCACAATATATGGGGAATTTCGTTAAGTTTGTGGAATCATTGTCTGCTTGCTTATGAGGTTCCGCGGTATAATTGCATTTTCACTGCTTCTCGCCATGGCTTCGTGCCATGAGGGGGAGTACCGGGTGCTTCCTGACGGCGTGGTCGTCAATGTGCGGGAACAGGTGGAGGGCGGTCCTCAGAAAGTGCGTCTGCAGCTTATGTCGGACCGTATTGTACGCGTCACTGCCACGCCTGACAAGTCATTCCATGACAGGAAAAGCCTTATCATACTGCCCAAGTCCGGTGAAGACGTGAACTTTGACGTCAAGGACAACTCTGCAACCGTAGAACTCCAGACAGCCGGCATGCATGTCAGTGTGAACAAGTCCGACGGACGTGTGGTCTTTGCCGATGCCGGCGGAAATGTAATATCGTCAGAAACGGATCCGGCGCAGTTCGCGCCCATTCAGGCAGGCGGCACTGACGGCTATTCCACTGTGAACCGTTTCAATACCACGCAGGATGAGGGACTTTACGGACTTGGCCAGCACCAGTCGGACCAGTGGAACTACAAGGGACAGAACGAGGAACTGTACCAGTACAACACCAAAATAAGCATTCCGTTCGTGATATCGTCGAACGGATACGGCATCCTGTGGGATTCCTATTCGATGGGCCGTTTCGGCAATACCGGACCGTACAGCCAGCTGAACCATGTGTTCAACCTGTATGACAGGGACGGCAATGCCGGCAGCCTGACCGGTACGTATGAATCAGTCCAGAACGGCAGGTGGACGTCAGGCCGCGGCTATTCGCTCTTTACTCCGGGAAATGTGTCCCGCAGCGAGGATTCGCTCTATTTCGTCAATTCTGAAATGATAAAGCTGCTTCCGGAAAGGCTTGGAAGCAATGTCACGTATGAAGGCTATCTTGAACCGAAGGAAAGCGGCGAGCATAATTTCCTGCTTTACTATGCAGGGTATGTCAAGGTCTTCATTGACGGTGACACTGTCGTTTCGGAGCGCTGGCGTACGGCATGGAACCCCAATTCGTGGAAGTTCTCATATGATATGGAGACCGGCCGCCGGTACAGGCTGAGAATTGAATGGAAACCGGACGGAGGCACGTCATATCTGGGCCTGACCGCTTATGCTCCTGCCAGGCAGGATGAACGTGAACGCCTGACCATGTGGCAGGAAATGGTCCGGGAATCGGACTACTATTTCATTGCTGGTGACAATATGGACGGAGTCCTGCGCGGACTGCACAGTCTGGTAGGCAGGCCTGAAGTCCTTCCCAAGTGGGCTTTCGGATTCTGGCAGAGCCGCCAGCGCTACACCACACAGGATGAGGTTGTGTCCACCTTTGAGGAGTTCCGCCGCAGGGGCATCGGAATAGACAACATCGTACAGGACTGGAACTACTGGAAGGATGACTCATGGGGCTCCCATGAATTCGACCCGGACCGTTATCCTGATCCCAAAGGCATGGTGGACCGCATTCATGAACTTGACGGCCACATAATGATTTCCGTATGGCCCAAGTTCTATCACACGACTGACCACTACAGGGAGTTCGATTCGAAGGGCTGGATGTACACCCGTGCAGTCAGGGACAGCATACGTGACTGGGTGGGTCCCGGATACATAGGGTCATTCTATGACGCCTACTCGGAGGGTGCCAGGGAACTGTTCTGGAACCAGCTCAAGGACCATCTCTTTCCGTTGGGATTCGATGCCTGGTGGATGGATGCCAGTGAGCCGAACATACGCGACTGCGTCCCCATGGACTACTGGAAGGAACTGTGCGGACCTACGGCACTGGGTTCTTCAACCGAATACCTCATGGCATATGCTCTCATGAATGCCGAAGCCATATACAGCGGGCTGCGCAGGGAGGATCCAGACAGGCGCGTGTTCCAGCTGACACGTTCCGGCTATGCCGGCCTGCAGCGCTATTCGACAGCATCGTGGAGCGGTGACATAGGAACCCGTTGGGAGGATATGCGTTCCCAGATAACCGCCGGACTGAACTATTCGCTTTGCGGCAATCCGTACTGGACCATGGACATAGGCGGTTTCTGTACGGAAAGCCGGTATTCCAGTGCCCAGCGCCTGTATGACCGCGTGCACGTGGAAACTCCGGATCTGAGCGAATGGCGTGAACTTCAGGCCCGATGGTACCAGTTCGGCACATTCTGTCCGCTTTACCGCGCTCATGGCGAATTCCCGCTGCGCGAGGTCTGGAACATAGCACCTGAGAACCATCCGGCCTACAGGTCCATAGTCTACTACAACAGGCTGCGCTACCGTCTCATGCCGTATATCTATTCGCAGGCGGGCAGGGCATGGTTGAACGGTACACCCATAATGCGCGGTCTTGTCATGGACTTCACGCATGATTCCATAGCCCGTGAAGTGAGTGACCAGTACATGTTCGGACCGTCTATGATGATCTGTCCGGTTGTGGAGTATCAGGCCCGTTCCCGCAGCGTGTATCTGCCCGAGGGACGTCTGTGGTATGACTTCTATCAGGACACCGTCACTTATGAGGGCGGTTGTACGATAATGGCCGATGCACCCTATGAACGCATCCCCGTTTTCGTACCGTCAGGTTCGATAATCGTTTCCGGTCCTGATATGCAGTATGTGGACCAGGTGGCTGCAAAGGACATTACCGTTGACCTTTATACAGGTCGCGCCGCATACTTCCAGCTGTATGAGGATGACGGTGAAACTTACGCTTATGAGAATGGCGCTTATTCTGTCATTCCGTTCATATATACCGAAAACCGCGGGCGGCAGACACTCATGGTCGGTACAAGAAACGGAGAATATGACGGTATGGAGACCCTGCGTCACATACGTCTGCGCGTACACAGACCGGACGGCATATCGGAAACGGCGTTCGACTACAATGGAGAGAGAATGGAAATCAACATAAACGACATAAACGAAAACTTATGAAGAAGTATCTGTTAGGTTATGACATAGGCAGTTCCTCAGTGAAGGCCAGCCTTGTGTCAATAGAGACTGGAAAAAGTGTGGCATCGGCATTCTATCCCGATTCGGAAGCTCCAATCAAGGCCCTGCAGCCGGGTTGGGCCGAACAGGAACCTGAAGACTGGTGGAAGTATCTGAAGAACGTGACTGCCAAGGTTATGGAAATGTCAGGTTCGAAAGGCAACGACATTGAAGCCATAGGCATTTCATACCAGATGCACGGTCTGGTATGCGTGGACAAGGACGGCAAGGCTCTGCGTCCGGCAATCATATGGTGCGACTCACGTGCCGTACCGTACGGTGACAAGGCTTTCCGTGAGATAGGCAAGGGCCAGTGCCTGACCAATCTGCTGAATTCGCCCGGCAACTTCACCGCCGCAAAACTTGCATGGGTGAAGGAAAACGAACCCGAACTCTTTGCTAAGATTGACAAGATAATGCTCCCCGGAGACTACATTGCAATGCGTCTTACCGGAACCACCTGCACTACAGTGTCAGGTCTTTCTGAAGGCATGCTGTGGAACTACAAGGAGAACGATGTCGCAGACTTCCTGCTTGACTACTATGATTTCAGCCGCTCTCTCATTCCCGAAATACGTCCCACATTCTCAGAACAGGGCCGCATTTCAATGGCCGCAGCTAAGGAACTGGGCATTGAAGCCGGCACCCCTGTCACATACCGTGCCGGTGACCAGCCCAACAACGCACTGTCACTGAACGTGTTCAATCCGGGAGAGATTGCCGCCACAGCCGGTACATCAGGCGTTGTCTACGGCGTGAACGGTGCCGTGAATTTTGATCCGCAGTCACGTGTGAACACGTTCGCACATGTCAACCATACGAACAAGGCCACGCGTCTGGGCGTTCTGCTGTGCATAAACGGAACCGGTATCCTGAACGCATGGACACGCCGCAACATCATGCTTGAAGGCCTGTCATATTCGGACATGAACCAGATTGCCCAGAGCATTCCGGCTGGCTGCGACGGCGTTACCGTACTTCCGTTCGGAAACGGTGCGGAGCGCGTACTGTCCAACAGGAACGTGGGATGCAGCATTCACGGATTCAATTTCAACATACATAACCGCAACCATCTGGCACGCGCCGTCCAGGAAGGCATAGTCTATTCTTTCAAGTACGGTATGGAAATCATGGTGGAGATGGGCATGGAAATTTCGAAAATCCACGCCGGCAATGCCAACATGTTCCTGAACCCCGTGTTCCGCGACACACTTGCCGGCATTACCGGAGCCACCATCGAACTTTATGACACTGACGGTTCAGTCGGTGCTGCAAAGGGTGCCGGTATGGGCGCAGGCGTATACAGGAACAATGACGAGGCGTTCGCAACGCTTGAAAAGATCCGTGTCATTGAACCTGACACCCGTCTTGTTCCGCAGTATGAAGAGGCATACGCACGCTGGAAGAGGATTCTGAACATGTATCTGAACGAATTCTGATGCATGTACGCGCACGTTCATAATATTTATTGGAACAAAAGTTGGTTTTTTGAATTTATGGAGTAACTTTGCCTATCGCGACAGCGATGCACAAGTGGCAATCATTTATTATCTACAATAACAAACAAAACTATGGCAAAAGAATTTTTTCCTGAACTGAAGAAAATCCAGTTCGAAGGCAAGGACAGCAAGAATCCTATGGCTTTCCATTACTATGATGAGAACAAGGTTATCATGGGCAAGACCATGAAGGACTGGCTGCGTTTCGCAATGGCATGGTGGCACACTCTCTGCGCAGAAGGTGCTGACCAGTTCGGTGGCGGAACCAAGACTTTCCCCTGGACCGATGCTGATCCTCTGCAGATGGCCAAGAACAAGGTCGATGCAGGTTTCGAATTCATGCAGAAGCTGGGTATTCCGTATTTCTGCTTCCACGATGTCGATCTGATTTCAGAAGGCGCAAACGTAGAAGAGTACGAGAAGAACATGAAGGCTATCGTTGCCTATATCAAGGAGAAGCAGAAGGAGACCGGTGCAAAGTTGCTGTGGTCAACTGCAAACGTGTTCGGCAACAAGCGCTATATGAACGGTGCTTCAACAAATCCTGATTTCGACGTAGTTGCACGCGCAATCGTCCAGATCAAGAACGCCATCGATGCAGGTATCGAACTCGGTGCTGAGAACTACGTGTTCTGGGGCGGCCGCGAAGGTTACATGTCACTGCTGAACACAGACCAGAAGCGTGAAAAGGAACACATGGCCACTATGCTGGGCATGGCTCGTGACTATGCACGTTCAAAGGGCTTCAAGGGCACATTCCTTATCGAACCCAAACCATGCGAGCCTTCAAAGCACCAGTATGACGTTGACACCGAGACCGTTATCGGTTTCCTCAAGGCTCACGGTCTTGACAAGGACTTCAAGGTCAACATCGAAGTCAACCACGCTACTCTGGCCGGCCACACATTCGAACACGAACTGGCTTGCGCAGTCGATGCAGGTATGCTGGGTTCAATTGACGCCAACCGCGGTGACTATCAGAACGGCTGGGATACCGACCAGTTCCCCATTGACCAGTACGAACTTGTACAGGCTTGGATGGAAATCATCCGTAACGGTGGTCTGGGCACAGGCGGCACCAACTTCGACGCCAAGACACGTCGTAACTCAACTGACCTGGAGGACATCGCCATCGCTCACATCAGCGGTATGGACGCAATGGCACACGCTCTCGAATCAGCTGCCAAACTGCTCGAGGAATCACCTTACAAGGCTATGAAGGCTGCCCGTTACGCTTCATTCGACAGCGGTATCGGCAAGGACTTCGAAGACGGCAAGCTGACTCTCGAACAGGCTTACGAATATGGCAAGAAGGTTGACGAGCCCAAGCAGACCAGCGGCAAGCAGGAACTGTACGAGGCTATCGTTGCCATGTACGCATAAGAAATCATCCGTTTGATGGAGGGAAAGTCCGGTTCGCGCCGGACTTTCTTTTTTTTCTGAAATGTCAGAGCTTGTAGTAAGATCCGAGAATCCTTGAGAACAGTCGGGCGGGGAGTATTGCCTTCAGCAGGACTGATGCACGCTGGACAGGGGTGGCTATGACATAGCGGCAGCGCGGGCGGCGGCGCGTTACAATGCGTGTTATCCGTTTTGCCAGATATTCGGGTTTCAGTCCGTTCTTCTCGTCATTCTCTATGGAATCCATGGAAACGGCATAACCCGGGTATGCGTCAAGTGCCTGCTGTGACTGTATCTTCTTTCGTTTTGCGGTGAATGCGGTGCTGAAATCACCGGGGTTTATTACCGTCACGCTTATGCCGAACTGCCTCAGTTCCAGGCGCAGGGACTCACAGTAGCCTTCTATGGCGAATTTGCTGGCTGAATACATGCCCTGGTACGGCAGCCCCATAAGACCGCCTATTGAACTGAAACACAGAATCCTGCCATATCCATGCGTGCGCATGGCCGGAACCACGCGGTCAAGGAATCGGACCATGCCCATGAAATTGACGTCCATCTGTGCCTGTGCATCGGATATGGGAGTGAATTCCAGCGGACCGCCTATGCCCATGCCGGCATTGCTTATGAAGACATCTATCCGTCCGCTTGTGCGCAGGACTGTGTCAACCGCTTCATTTACTGAAGATTCATCAGTGACATCGGCCTTGATATATGTCACGCCGGGAATTTGGTCCGATGTATGGCGGAAAGTGCCGTAGACCGTGTGTCCGCAGGCGGCCAGACGGGTGGCCATGGCACGTCCGAACCCCGATGTGATGCCTGTGATGAGTATGACCATCCTGATCAGTTTTTCAGCGTGACGTCCATGTGCGGGAATGCGAAACTGAACCCGCGTTCCGAGAGTCCTGTGTACAGGGCTTTGTTAAGTGCGAACCTTACGCTCCAGTAGTCCTGTGAATTGACCCATGTCCTGGTAATGAATGAGATGCTGCTGTCGTTCAGGGCGCTGAGCGCGGTGAAAGGATCAGCCGCACCCGGGGTGGAACTGTCCAGAATGCCCTTCTGTGAACGCAGTATTTCAAGTATGGCGTCAATGCATTTGTCAGCGTCAGTCCCGTATTCCATAGTCAGCTCAATGTCAACGCGCCTGAGCGGTTGGGTGGAACAGTTGTCAATGTTGCCGTTGGAAAGTGCTCCGTTCGGTATGATTATTTCACGGTTGTCAGTGGTCAGAATGGTGGTGTGGGCAATGGACACTTTCATTACGGTACCGCTATAGCCTTGGGCGGTGATGAAGTCACCTGCCTTGAAAGGCTTGAATATAAGCAGCATCAGTCCGCCGGCAAAATTCGATACGGTGCCGCTCAGAGCCATACCTATGGCCATGCCGCCGGCAGCCAGAAGTGCTGCAATTGATGTGGTGTTGATGCCAAGTGTCCCTATGGAAATGACTATCAGTATCACCGTAAGGGTGATTGATACGAGTGACGTTACGAATGACGCCAGCGTGCCTTCCGTTCCGTGGCGTGTGAATGCACGGTTCAGAATACCCTTGATGCGCCTGATTATCCATATACCTATTATGTATATGGCCAGGGCGGCCAGCAGTTTGAGCCCGAAATCGGCAGCTTTCTGGGCCAGGTCATGCATAAGGGCGGCAGGATCATCATGAGCCTGCTGTATGATGGTTTCAGTGACTGCCTTGAGACTGTCATTCAAGGATTCTATGGCTTCATTGTCAATTTGTGCCGTTGCCTGGAGAAAAATCATACGCTGCAATTTTTGCTTTCCGCAAAGTTACATGATTTATTTGCACTCATTGTAAGAATCAATAAATTTGCACCTGCAAATTGCAGATATGAAAAAACTGTTCCCAATATTGTGCCTGATGTTCCTGACCGGCTGTACCCAAAGGGAGTATATGAAAGCCCTGAAGGCTGTCGATTCGATTGTCGATGTCGATGCCAGGACGGCCGGTGCCCTTCTGGACGGTATGGACAAGACCGCAATGAAGGGAAAGGCTGCCGCATACTATGCAATCCTCAGGAACCAGATTGATTTCAGGTGCCACATCCCTATAGAATCGGATTCACTGGCTATGGTTGCCGTTAATTATTTCGGGCGCCGTCATTCGCAGTTTGCAGCCATGTCATGGCAGTCACTGGGGCAGGCCTATACCGGCATGAAGAATGTGCCTTCATCAATCAACGCCCTTCTCAAGGCTCTGGAACTGTTTCCCGACACCACTGACATACAGTATTCCCGTACACGTCTCATTCTTGGCGGCAACTATATTGACCGCGGCCTTTACACTGATGCTGTAAGGGTGCTGGAACTGGCTGGAAACGCTTTTGAGGCCGCCGGTGACAAGGAAGGTAAGGCACTTGCGGAATACAAGAAGGCTCTTGCATACCAGGGACTCAAACGCTATGAAATATCCGGGCCTGCCTTCCTTGCCCTGAAGGACAATCCTGCGCTTGACATGGAAAGCCGCAACGGCTGCAATCTGCAGCTTGCCCACATAAGCAATTCCAGAAGTCCTTCAAACGAGGATGCGGCACGTGAGGCTCTGGTTTGGGCCGATGCGTATATTGCCGGTTGCACAAGTGACAGTCTCAAGGCAGTGGGATATACGGAAAAGGGCATTTCGTGGTACTACCTGAATGAGAACGATTCGTCATACAGCTGCCTGCAGAAATCCTTCAGACTGACAGTTGACCCGTATACGACAAGCCTGAACTACTATTACATATCGGCTGTGGCCGTGAGAATGGACCTTATGCGCCAGGCGCTGCATTATATGAGACTGTATGCCGCCAATGAGAAGAAGATCGATGAAATGGGCAGCCGTGACGAAATAACACAGATGCGTCTGCAGCATGCTGAAGAAATGCAGGTTCAGAAGAGCCGTGCGCTGGTAGGCAGGGTGGTGCTCATTTCAGCCATTGTGCTGATACTTGTCATAGCCAGTCTGGCACTCATATCCATTCAGCGCGAACGCCGCAGGGAGGCATATTACATACAGCTGCATGACGAATTCATACGCAAACAGACACGTGAAAAGGAGGAAACGGCAGAAAACGGTCTTCAGGAACTGTGCCGTCATTTCCGTACCGGCACCGCCTACAGTCTGATTCAGGACTTGCAGATGCAGCACCGCAGCATGAAGGCTGAAGAACGTGATGTAGTCATCCATGACCTGAACCTTTACTTTGCGGACATGATAGCAACGCTGAAGGCTGAAGCGGGCAAACTGAACCAGCAGGAGATATGCCTTCTGTTCTGTACCGCTCTAGGTATTGATCAGGACATGATTGCTGACATTATCTGTACGTCAAGGTCGAATATGCGCAGTATAAAGTCGCGCCTCAAGGCCAAGGTCCAGACATCGACATTCACCATGTTCTTCGGTGAATGACTTATTCAAGTTTCGCCTTGATAAATCATGAATGAGTGACTTGAGAACATGCGGAACTTGAATACAATATTTTGAAAGCCTGATGCAGGCTGCCTGCAAGATCAAGGCTTGAGAAACTTTCGGCAGTTCTCTGTTCTGTCAGAACATCACCGGCTGTTCCATGTATCCAGGTACCCAGAAGTGCTGCGTGTGTGCCGTTGTATCCGCGTGCCATGAGTCCGGCTGTCAGACCTGCCAGAACATCCCCGCTGCCGGCTTTTGCCAGTCCGGGACCGCCTGTCGGATTGATGTATGAATCGCCCTGTGGCGTGAAGATGCGTGTGCGGTAACCTTTGGCAACAACTGTTGAATGTGTGGCTTCACACAGCTTTTCAATGTCATCAGTGATGCCTGCTCCGATGAAAAGTCTGCGAAGTTCACCAGGGTGGGGTGTCAACACCGAACCTTCGCTTATCATGTCCATTTCATCGGGATTTTCAGCAAGCAGGTTCAATGCATCGGCATCAATGAGAAGCGGTATGCCGGCCGATTTGCTGTATGTAAGAATTCTTGAAAAAGCATTAAGGGTTTCGTCCGCTTTGCCCAGGCCTGGTCCTATACATATGGCATTGTACTTTGACAGGTCTGCAGGCAGGGTGGTGAAACAGTTCCCGGGATTGCATGAGAGTAAGGCCGACGGGCAGTTGACAGCAGCCGAATCCAGTGCGCGTGCTGTGGAATGAAGCGTTACCAGACCGCAGCCCGACTGCAGGGCCGCTGCCGTTGCCAGCACTGCGGCACCGGGCATTGACTGACAGCCGGCAATGATGAGAAGATGTCCGTAACTGCCTTTGTGCGTATCATTGTCACGTCCCAGAAGCAGGGTCTTCAGAAAACCGGCCGTCAGTTCCTTCATTGTACGTTCAGCTTGCGTATGACCCGTGCAGGATTGCCTACTGCAAGGCTGTCGGCGGGTATGTCATGTACCACTACAGCTCCTGCGCCTATTACGCTCCTGTCACCTATGGTCACGCCGGGACAAATTGTCACACCTCCGCCAATCCAGCAGCGTTCTCCTATATGTACAGGTTTGCAGTATTCCCAGCGGTCGCGTTCATCGGCCTCAAGGGGATGTCCGGCCGTGAATATGTTCACGCTTGGCGCAATGAGCGTGTGGCTCCCAATGTATACGCCTCCGCCGTCAAGCACCGTGCAGCCGAAATTCACGAAAACGCCTTCGCCGGCATGTATCAGACTGCCGTAATCACAGTAGAATGGAGGTTCGAAATACACGTCGGGAGCACAGTTGGGCAGCAGTTCGTGCAGAATGTCACGCATGCTGTCATCATGATATTCGGTAATGTTCAGGCGGCGTAGAAGTTTCTTGACCTCATCGCGGTAAGCATACATTTCAGGCGTGTGGGCATCATACGGAAGCCCTGCCATCATCTTGTCCAGTTCCTGCCTCAGTGCGGGATTCTGCTCCAGTTCCTCCTTGCGTGTCATTGCTGTGTCTTCTTTTTCCTGCGGTTCTTCAGAATAACGATTGCCAGTGCGACGACGACTATACCAAGAATGGAATAACCTATTTCATGGCTGTATGCCGTTACCGTGTCAATAAGCTGGTCCTCGGGAACCGCGCGGTGCAGGAAATATCCCAGACATGCCAGAACGGTGTTCCAGATACCGGCACCCAGTGCTGTGAATCCGATGAATTTTCCCAGCGGCATGCGTGCCAGACCTGCGGGTATTGAAATGAGCTGGCGTATTGCCGGAATGAGACGGCCCACGAATGTCGATACGGCTCCGTGTTCGTTGAAATATTCTTCGGCCTTCCTTATTTTCGAACTGTCCAGCAGGAGCAGGTGTCCCAGCTTGCTGTCAGCGAAGGCATAGACTATGGGCTTGCCTATCCACAGTGAGAGGCAGTAGTTGACAAGTGCGCCCATGATTGCTCCGAGAGTTCCGAAAACCACTATCAGCGGCACGCACATGTCAGCACCGGAGGCTGCGTGGTAGGCGGCTGGAGGTATCACTATTTCTGACGGAAAAGGAATGAACGAACTTTCAATAGTCATCAGCAGCGTTATTGTCCAGTAGTTCAGGTGATCCAGGCACCATTGAATGAATGCTCCCATAATCAGTCGTTTGTATTGTCGTTGTTCAATGCTTGTTCAAGTTCATCGGGTGACAGCAGATATTTTGCCATTTCAATAAGTTCGGGTTCAAGCGGGTCCAGCTGCAGACCGTTGCATACGTAGATTTTCGCCATTTCCGTCTTCCCCGATTTCAGGCAGCATCTGGCCATGTCGGTGTACAGGTCAAGATGCAGTTCCACAATGTTTTCATCGTCATCATCAAGGCAGTCCCATGCCAGCTGGAAATGGATGAGCGCCGTATCCGGATCATCCATTTCAAGCAGACAGCGCCCGTAATAGTAATGTAGGGTGGGTGACGTGGGGTCCTCTTCCAGCATGGGGCGGTAAATCTCAGCCGCTTCAGTCCACTGTTTCATCTGCAGCAGGCAGTTGCCCTTCATGAGTCGGGCGTGGTCGCTGGCCGGGTCAATGGCCTCAATGAATTCGAAACATTCTCTGGCCTTGGGATAATCGGACTTTTCGAAATAGATGCGTCCCAGCTGTTCCCAATAGTAGGTGTCATATGCGAATTCGTCCAGCAGATGGTTGTACCAGACTATTGCCGTGTCCATCTGACCGGTGTCAAAGTACAGGTCAGCCTGCAGTTCAATGAAGTTCCGCGAATCCGGTGACATGACAAGCGCGCGGTCCAGCCATTTCTGGCACAGGTCGAATTCGCGTTCGTCCATGTATTTGACAATTATGTCATTGAGCATGCCGGGGTCGTTGCCGCTCATTTCAACAGCCTGCGTGAAGTATATTTCTGATGCTTCGTAGTCATGGTCAGCAACTTCGATGATGCCGCGCAGGTACATAAGCTCCTGGTTGTCAGGGTCAACGATTGATTCCGATATGACTCTTGACTCATCCTTGCGCCCGCGCATGAGCAGATTGCCGGCCTTGGCAATGAGTATGTCTGGGTCCTGGGGGTGCAGATCAAGTCCGAATTCTATGGCGTCATCGGACTTGTCAAGTTCTCCGTTCATACTGTAGTATTCGGCAATGTTGGCAATGTCCATGCTGTCAAAGTACATGGAAGTGCCGCTGGACACCATGTCCTCATACATTGTGAGCAGGTCAATGAATTCCTGCCCGTCGTAGTATGATGCGGAATCGTCCCTCATGCCTTGTCCTTGACCTTTGTCCAGGTGTCCTTGAGCGATACGGTGCGGTTGAATACAAGGTGGTCGGCGGTCGAATCCTTGTCGGTGCAGAAATAGCCTATGCGCTGGAACTGGAAGTGGTCAAGCGGTTTTGTTCCGGCCAGGAACTGTTCCACGTAGCAGTTCTCACGTATTTCCAGTGAATCGGGGTTCTTCATCTGCTTGAGGGCCTCAATCGGGTCCATGCCTTCCTCACGCAGGCGTGAAAGTTCGTCACGCGGGTTCTCGACCTTCCAAAGGCGGTCGTACAGACGGACCTCGGCCTTGATTGCGTGAGCTGCGCTGACCCAGTGTATGGTGCCCTTGGCGCGGCGGTTGCAGTCCGATTCTCCTGTCTTCGTGTTTGGAATGTATTCGCAGTATACTTCTTCGACATTGCCCTGGGCGTCCTTCTTGCATCCGGTGCACAGCACTATGTAGGCGCTCTTAAGGCGAACTTCGCGGCCCTCGGTCAGGCGGAAGTACTTGGCGGGTGCGTTCTCCATGTAGTCATCGCGCTCAATCCACAGTTCGCGGCTGAACGTTATCATGTGGCTGCCGGCCTCGGGATCTTCAGGGTTGTTTATGGCTTCAAGTTCCTCAGTCTTGCCCTCGGGATAGTTGGTCACAATCAGCTTGACGGGGTTGATGACGGCGCTGACGCGTGTGGCGCGGCGGTTCAGGTCCTCACGTATGGCACTTTCCATCAGGGCCATGTCATTAAGGGCATCGAACTTGGTGTAGCCTATGCGGTCAACGAACATGCGTATTGATTCCGGCGTGTAACCGCGGCGGCGGTAACCGCAGATGGTGGGCATGCGGGGATCGTCCCAGCCGCTTACCATGCCGTTCTGCACCAGAGCCAGCAGGTTGCGCTTGCTGAGAAGTGTGTAGTTAAGGTTCAGCTTGTTGAATTCGGTCTGGCGCGGGCGGTTGTCGTCAAGGTCCTGACCCTTCTTGAGCCAGTCAATGAACAGGTCGTAGAGCGGACGGTGAGGCACGAATTCCAGCGTGCACAGCGAATGGGTCACACCCTCGAAATAGTCGCTCTGGCCGTGTGCGAAGTCATACATGGGGTATGCCTTCCACTTTGTGCCGGTGCGGTGGTGAGGGGTCTTGACTATGCGGTAGATGATGGGGTCGCGGAACAGCATGTTGTTGTGAGCCATGTCAATCTTTGCGCGCAGGACCATGCTTCCCTCCTCAAGTTCGCCGCTGTTCATTTTGTAGAACAGGTCAAGGTTTTCCTGAATGGGACGGTCGCGGTACGGGCTGTTCTGACCGGGCTGGGTAGGGGTGCCTTTCTGTGAGAGAATGGCCTCCTGCGGCTGTTCGTCAATGTATGCCTTGCCCTCCTTTATCAGTTCCACTGCAAAGTCCCACAGTTGCTGGAAGTAGTCCGATGCGTAGAATTCGTTCTCCCACTGGAAGCCCAACCACTGGATGTCCTCCTTGATGGCATCGACGTATTCGGTGTCTTCCTTTGTGGGGTTGGTGTCATCAAAGCGCAGGTTGCATATCCCTCCGTGCTTTGCAGCCATTCCGAAGTCCATGCAGATGGCCTTGGCGTGACCTATGTGCAGGTATCCGTTCGGTTCAGGCGGGAAACGTGTCTGCACGCGGCCCCCGTTCTTGCCCTCGGCCAGGTCCTTTTCCACCATTTCCTCAATGAAATTCAGACTTTTCTTCTCACTGTTCTCTGTTGCGGCGTTCTCAACCATATTTCTTCTTTTATTTTATTCCGGAGCGCAAAGTTACCTCATTTTTCGCTTATTTTGCGCTGAAATGGATGAAGAAATCAAACAGAAACTGAGGCTGGCTGCTGACCGGTATGAGTGTGCCGGCTTCATAGCATCGGACCCCATAAGGTTCCCGCACCGGTACACGGACCGCAGGGACATTGAAGTGTCCGCGTTCATATCGGCCTGGATGGCATACGGAAGCCGCAAGGTGTTCCTTGAAGTCCTTGAACGGCTGCATGCCATGATGCGCAGTCCGTACGGTTACATAATGTCCGGTGAATGGGCCGCTTTCAGGGGAAATGCCTCTTGCCTGTACCGTTTCTACACATGGAATGACTTTGCTGTGCTGTGTGAAAGGCTGAAGGGGGTGTATGAGCGCACGGACAGCCTTGAAGACCTGTTCGTGGCAGGCACGCTGTACACTGAATTCTTTGGCGTGAACGGAATTCCCGTGCCCGGAAGCCCGTCAGCCAACAAGCGCATACACATGTTCCTGCGATGGATGGTACGCCGTGACAGCCCGGTCGATTTCGGCCTGTGGACGCGCCTGAGTCCGCGTGACCTGCTGGTTCCACTTGACACCCATGTCTATCAGGTGGCTTTAAGGCTTGGACTGACCGGCCGCAGAAGCGCAGACCTTAAGACGGCCGTTGAGATTACCCGCCAGATGGCCCTGATCTGGCCCGATGACCCCGCCCGCGGGGACTTTGCCCTGTACGGGGCCGATGTGTCCTGACTGTTCCAGCCCGGAAAAGCTGTCATATATATCTTGCTGTTATTGACTGTCTGCAGTTCTTAAGTTCATCCGGTGTGCCCTCAAACAGCACGCGTCCGCCGTTCTTTCCGCCCTCAGGCCCCAGGTCTATGATCCAGTCGGCCCGGCGTATTATGTCCGTGTTGTGTTCTATTATCACGACCGTATTGCCCCTGTCCACAAGCCTTGAGACAATACTGAAGAATTTGTCCGTGTCACTCATGTGCAGGCCGGTGGTGGGTTCGTCCATGATGTATATGCAGCCCTCCTTCTTAAGGCAGGTGGCAATCTTGAGACGCTGGCTCTCACCGCCGGACAGCGAGCTGAGCGTCTGTCCCAGCTTAAGGTATCCAAGTCCCACCTGATTGAGCAGATCAAGGCATTTCACCGTCTTTTTCTCATCCTTGAAGAAGTCCGATGCCTCCAGAACCGTCATGTCCAGAACCTGTGCAATGTCCTTGCCCCGGTATCTGTAACTGAGGGCGGTGGGGTTGTAGCGCCTTCCGCCGCAGCAGTCGCAGCGGGTCTGCACTGCGTCAAGGAAACTCATTTCATAGCTCAGGAATCCGCGTCCTTCACACTTGGGGCATGCTCCCTGTGCATTGAACGAGAACAGTGACACGTCCTGAGAACTGGCACTGGCAAAGAAGGAACGTATATGGTTGAAGATTCCTATGTATGATGCTATGGTGCCGCGTGACGTGCGTCCTATGGGCTGCTGGTCAATGACAACTGCATCAGGGTGCTGCACTGCAAAACAGCCGTGTATCAGACTGCTCTTGCCGCATCCGGCCACGCCTGTGACGCAGGTCAGCACGCCTTTTGGAATGCGTACCGTCACGTCTTTCAGGTTGTTGACGCATGCGTGCTGAATAAGGTATGATTCAGTCCACGGCCTGCGCTTCACGGGCGCTGAGGGAAGGCTGCGTTCACGCAGGGCCTTTCCCGTCATTCCATCGGACTTTTCAAGACCTTCAACCGGTCCGCTGTACATGACCCGGCCTCCCTGGCTTCCGGCCTTGGGACCCATGTCAACCACCCACTGGGCGGACTTTATTATTTCCGGGTCGTGTTCCACCACGAACACGCTGTTCCCGCGGTCGCGCAGGTCCCGCAGCAGGCTTATGAGCATTTCCGTGTCACGCGGATGCAGTCCCACGCTGGGTTCGTCAAGCACGTATAGCAGGTCCGTCAGGTTGCAGTCCAGCTGGCGGGCCATCTTGACGCGCTGGCTTTCTCCGCCGGACAGCGTGGAGACCGGCCTGTCCAGCGACAGGTATCCCACGCCTATCTTTATCAGTTGTTCCAGAATGTATGTGGCCTTGCGTATTATTGGGGCCGATATTCCATCGGGGTCAGTGATGCCTTTCATGAACTCCAGCAGGTCTGTCAGTTCCATGGCCGATGCGCGGTCAATGCTGATGCCGTTTATCTTCACGCTGCGGGCGCGGTCGCTTATGCGGGAGCCGCCGCAGTGCGGACAGGTGCTGTACGAGAGGAAACGGTCGCGTGCGTTCTGTTCGTCCTGTTCCTTTTCATCGGCGGCTTTTTCCACTGCAGCGCGTTCCAGCTTTGTTATTATGCCTTCATGGAAACGGTTGTATGTCAGGCCGGTAACGCTCTTGTCCAGTTCGATGGGCTCACTGTAAAGAAGTTTGTGGAGTTCTTCATCGGACCAGTCCCTGAGCGGCTTGTCATTGTCAAAGATTCCGTATTTTATCAGCTCCTTGAGCATGTAGGAGTCCTTTTTGTAGAAGGGGTGCTGAATGGCGCCCTGGCGGAGCGACAGGCTTCTGTCAAGGAACCTGTCAGGGTCAATCCTTACGACTTTGCCAAGGCCCTGGCAGTGCGGGCACATGCCTTCTGGGTGGTTGAATGAGAAGCACCATGACGGCAAGTTCAGCAGCGGCTGTCCTATGCGGGAGTAGAGCAGACGCAGGTATGTGGCCAGTTCGGTGGCGGTGCCTACGGTGGAGCGCAGGTTGCTGCCCATCTTCTTCTGGTCAATGACTATTGGGGTTGAAAGGTTCAGGATCTCATCGACATCGGGCCTGGAAAGCTTTGGCAGGCGGGCGCGTGCGAATGACGAGAATGTTTCAATGAGCTGGCGCTGGGCCTCAGTATAGATGGTGTCGAAAAGCAGTGATGACTTGCCGCTTCCGCTTACGCCGCAGAATACCGCAATGCTGTGCTTGGGAATCTCCAAGTCAATGTGCTGCAGATTGTTGCAGTGGGCGTTCCGTACAATTATCATGTCGTTCATGCGGCAAATGTACAAAGTGCGGAAACACCATTTTAATTGATGACAAATTTTAACGGTCCCGGAAGGTCATGCGGCAGATGAACACCTGGTGGCCGTCTGACAATCCTTCGATGAAATGGGTGTCTGCGTTCTGGAAATGCATGAATGAGACGGTTTCACCGGGGTAGGCCTCATGGTTGAAATTGACGGTTATGTCACTGGGCTGCTTTTTCCAGAGGTATTCCAGCGGAAGGCAGTCCATGGCCCATGACGTGTACTTGGCGTTGTTGGCATGGCCGTTGTAGTCAACGTCCGAAAAGACCACCCTGTGCTCTCCTGCGGGAGTCATGACGGCACCCTGCGGAAGCACAATCTTGGGGCTCAGAGCAGGCATCGCGGCCTCCGTACATTGGGGCGTGGTGCGTATTATGCCTTCCAGCCGGTCGCTGCGCACAACCTTGCGTGTTGCCAGGTCCATGAGAATCCATGAACTTGTGCCCCTGACCATGACGTTTCCATCGGCCCCAATAGCCTGATAGTCACGTATGAAGAACAGGCCGTCAAGTCCGCGGTGCCATGTCTGCAGGGTGACGGTGTCATAACGGCGCGGGTAGCTGTCGTACCGTACGCTCATGCGGGCCAGAATCCAGACTATGCCGTGGTCCTTGATCTGGCGGTCATCGAACTGGAGCTGTTCCGATCCGTAAACGGCCAGGTCCTGCGCCATGTCCATGAAGGCGGCCGGACGCAGCTGCTCACATCGGTCAAACATGTAGCAGGGTATGCGGTAGGGGTATTGCAGTTTTTCTTCCATAATTCAACGGTGGCATGGGCAGTTTGCAGGTTCCATGTGTATGGCAACGTGGGTATCGGACCCGAACCGCTGCTTGAGCAGGTCCTCAATGGCATCGGCATGGTCATGGGCGGTGCAGAGTGAAATCTCTCCGTTCATGAAGACATGCATCTCAATGGCTATGCGGTTGCCTATGCGGCGCGTGCGCAGGTCATGGGGGCCGATGACATCGGGCACGGATTCCACAATGGCTATGATTTCGTTCTCCACATCATCGGGCAGCGACCGTTCCATAAGTTCACCCATGCCCTTTACGGTCAGCTCCACGGCCACCTTCATGATGAATGCTCCCACAATGACGGATGCCAGCGGGTCCAGCACGGTCCAGCGCTGGCCCAGCAGAACGGCGCCGCCAATGCCGATGGCTGTGCCTGTTGATGACAGCGCGTCACTGCGGTGGTGCCACGCATTGGCCTCGACCGCCGGTGAATTCAACTCTTTTGCCTTGCGTATGGTGAAACGGTAGGTCAGTTCCTTTAGCACGATTGACGCTATGGCGGCCCAGAATGCAAGCATTCCCGGAGCCGGGAGCTGTTCTCCCTGCAGCCATGCGGCAATGCTGACTCCGCCCTTCCAGAAAATGTCCACAGCCACGGCGGCCAGGGCCAGTCCGATGATTGTGGTGGCAAGGGTCTCATACTTGCCGTACCCGTAGTCATGCGACTTGTCCTGCGGCATTCCGCTTATGCGCACGAACACAATCACCACGACATCGGTTATGAAATCGGAAAATGAATGCACGGCATCGGCAATCATGGCCGAACTGTGACCCAGTATGCCTGCAATGAACTTGAATGCCAGCAGCACCACATTTATTGCCCCGCCGGCGACAGTCACCTTATATATTTCCTTTTCCCTGTCCATAGTCAGTGCAAATTTAAACTACCTTTGCCAAAAACATGCAAGTATGAAAGTAGAATTCGATGTTGAGAAGGCTTTTCCCGCATTCAAGGGCGGTGAGAAGCAATATGACGCAAGAATGTTCTTTGACGGGACAAACCGCATAATGCAGGGCCGGCTGGTTCCCGGCGCGTCAATCGGACTCCATACGCACGATGACGGCTGTGAGGTCATGTTCGTGACTGAAGGCCGCGGCTACGTGCTGTATGACGGACAGCGCATTGACCTGCAGGCCGGTGACTGCCATTACTGCCCCAAGGGCCACACCCACACGCTCATCAACGACGGCGGCTGTGACCTCAAGATCCTGGCTGTCGTAGCCAGGCAGTGATCAACAGGGACTGTCCCTGTTCAACGGGGACTGTCCCTGTTGAACAGTCAGACGGTGACGGGGTGGGCCGGGTCTGTGCGGCCGGCCAGGATGTCCTGTGACAGGCGGTTCAGCAGCAGGGTCTGGATGGCGCGCTTTACCGGACGGGCTCCGAATTCGGGGTCGTAGCCGGCCTTGGCTATCGTGTCCAGGGTGCTGTCCGTGACGTTCAGCGTTATTCCCTTCTTCTTCAGCATGCTGCACACGTGGTCCACCTGAAGCTTCACTATTTCACGTATCTGCCCTTCGGTGAGCGGCATGAACAGTATCGTTTCGTCAATGCGGTTCAGAAATTCGGGGCGTATCTGCTGCTTGAGCATCTCCATGAGGTGCTGTGATGTCTCCGCCTGCCAGCGTTCGCGCTGGGCGGCGGTGGCATCGGACTTGAGCTCCAGACTGCGCTCACGTATGTAGTCGCTGCGCAGGTTGCTGGTCATTATGATGATGGTGTTCCTGAAGTTGACGGTGCGGCCCTTGTTGTCGGTCAGGCGGCCGTCGTCAAGCACCTGCAGCAACACGTTGAACACGTCAGGGTGGGCTTTCTCCATTTCATCGAACAGCACCACGGAGTAGGGCTTGCGCCTTACGGCCTCGGTCAGCTGGCCGCCTTCATCGTAGCCCACGTATCCGGGAGGCGCTCCGATGAGTCTGGTGACCGAGAACTTTTCCTGATATTCGCTCATGTCTATGCGGGTCATGAGCTTTTCATCGTTGAAAAGGTATTCGGCCAGGGCCTTGGCCAGTTCGGTCTTGCCAACGCCGGTCGTGCCCAGGAAAATGAAACTTCCAATGGGGCGGCCAGGGTCCTGCAGGCCGGCGCGGCTGCGGCGTATGGCATCGGACACGGCTGCAATTGCGGCGTCCTGCCCCTTGACGCGCCTGTGCAGTTCGTCTTCAAGGTGCAGCAGTTTCTCCCTTTCGCTCTCCATCATGCGGCTTACCGGGATTCCGGTCCAGCGTGACACCACTTCAGCAATGTCATCGGCCGTGACTTCCTCCTTGACCAGGGCGTTGTCTCCCTGCCTGTCGTGGAGCTGTTTCTGCAAGTCCGATATCTCCTTTTCAATTTCCACCAGCCGTCCGTAGCGTATTTCGGCCACGCGGCCGTAGTTGCCGCTGCGTTCGGCGGAATCGGCCTCGGTCTTGAGCTGTTCCATGAGCTGCCTGTTCTGCTGGATGCGTGAAATGAGCGCCTTCTGTTCCTCCCAGCGGGCGCGGATATCCTTTTCCTGGGCCTGCAGCGCCTCAATTTCAGTGTTCAGCCGGCTGAGTTTCAATTCATCCTTTTCACGCTTTATTGCGGCGCGTTCAATCTCCAGCTGCTTGAGCCGGCGTGTCAGTTCGTCCAGTTCCTCGGGCACTGAGTCGCGTTCCATGCGCAGTTTGGCGGCAGCCTCGTCCATAAGGTCGATGGCCTTGTCGGGCAGGAAACGCTCCGTGATATAGCGGTCAGACAGTTCCACGGCGGCAATGACGGCTTCATCCATGATACGCACCTTGTGGTGGTTCTCATAGCGTTCCTTCAGGCCGCGCAGAATGGATATGGCGCTTTCGGCATCGGGTTCGTCAACCATGACGGTCTGGAAACGGCGTTCCAGCGCCTTGTCCTTTTCAAAATACTTCTGGTATTCGTTCAGTGTGGTGGCGCCTATGGCACGCAGATCACCGCGGGCAAGGGCGGGTTTCAGAATATTGGCGGCATCCATGGCGCCTTCACCTGCTCCGGCACCCACCAGGGTGTGTATTTCGTCGATGAAAAGGATGAAGTTTCCGTCAGATCCGATGATTTCGTTTATCACTCCTTTCAGGCGTTCTTCAAATTCGCCCTTGTATTTTGCTCCGGCAACCAGCGCGCCCATGTCAAGGGAGTAGACGGTCTTTGATTTCAGGTTCTCAGGCACGTCACCGCGCATGATGCGCTGTGCCAGACCTTCAATTATTGCGGTCTTGCCGGTTCCCGGTTCTCCAATCAGTATGGGGTTGTTCTTGGTACGGCGTGACAGTATCTGCAGCACGCGGCGTATTTCGTCATCGCGTCCTATCACCGGGTCCAGACGCCCCTGGCGGGCCCGCTCGTTCAGGTTCACTGCGAACTGTTCAAGGTTCTGGTTCGTGTTGTTTCGGTTTTCCATATTTGTGTGTCTTTTATCGGCATATACCGTTCAAATTTGAATCCTTTCTATTGTTTAGGACATTTTGACATAATAACATGTAGTAATTGTGTCAAATTGACATACGAATGGCGAATGCGCTCTTTTCTCCGATGAGTTGCGGCATTTCCAAAACAGATTCATAAATTTGCAGGAGAACTATCATTAACCTTACCAAATATGAAAAGAATCATTTCAGCCGTCATTCTGATGGCGGCAATGTGCGTTTCTGTGACAGCGCAGGAATTGAGCAACTTCAATTTCGGAGGCCGCGGACAGCAGGTCCGCTCACCGGAGATAAACGGTGAAAAGGTGACTTTCCGCCTCAATGCCAATTACGCTACCGTAGTCCAGCTTCAGGGCAACTGGCTGGGGCAGGCCGTGGCCATGCAGAAAGGGCAGAACGGTGTGTGGGAGGTTACGCTTGACACTCCGTCGCCTGAAATCTACACCTACAATTTCGTAGTTGACGGCGTTTCGGTGAATGACCCGCAGAACTATATGGTACAGCGTGACGGAACGCGTTACCTGAACATGCTCATGGTTCCCGGTGAACGTACTGAGAACTATTTCGAGGCAGGCCAGCGCGGAACGGTAAGCTACAAGTGGTATGACAGTGAAATACTGGGAATCAACCGCCGCCTTACCGTATACACTCCGTACGGATACGAGAAGAACACCAGAAAGAAGTACCCCGTCCTTTATCTGCTGCACGGTGCCGGCGGAGATGAGGAGGCCTGGACGTCAATGGGCCGTACGGCACAGATTCTGGACAACCTGATAGAGAAGGGGCTGGCCCAGCCCATGATTGTGGTCATGCCCAACGGCAATCCCGGTCAGCAGGCTGCCGCCACACTGGGACTGCCTGAAAAGCAGATACAGCGCGGTGACCCATCTATGACTGACGCTTATGTGAAGAGTCTCTGCACGGAGATTGTTCCCTTCATCGAGAAGGAATACCGTGTCATTGCAAAGCCCGAATCCCGTGCAATTGCCGGCCTTTCAATGGGTGGCGGACATACAATTACCGCCAGCAACCTCTATCCTGAAATGTTTGACTGGATATGTCCGCTGTCAGCGGCAGGAAGTTCCACCGCAGACCAGATCAAGGCTCTGAAGAAGGCCGGCGTGAAGCTTTACTTCCTTGCCTGCGGAACTGATGACTTCCTGTGGAACGGTTCTGTGACACTGGACCGGACCATGACGGACTGCGGTCTTGAGCACACGTTCTTCAAGTCCGATGGCGGACATGTGTGGGCCAACTGGCGCCTGTATCTGAACACTTTCGCACAGCTGCTGTTCAAGTAAGAAAATGGTCCACCTCACGATTCATGCGTGAAGTGGACCAAATGTGCGTCCCCGTCGCGGTAATAGGGGACCCTATGGCGCAGTCGACTGTTGCCAATATTGCAGCCATATTGCCTGTAGATCCGATTATGTGCAGTATTGGCAGTCAAATCAGCTGAAAACGGCAAATTGTCTGCCAATAATGCAAGGATATGCCGTTATCAGGCTTACAGATGCATTATTGGCAAGTAATACGCATCCGGCAATCAATTTATAGGTTTCTCTCTGACAGACTATAATGGAATCATTATTGTCAGCATTGGCACAGGTTGTACCTGAACCTTAGAAATCCGTTGGAAAAACGCATATTTGTCGCAGGACAGCACTGGAAAATCAGTCGTTTGCACAATCTGCCCGGTTTCATTGCCAAACCTGCAAGGAATAGGCCTAAACCTGCAAGGAATAGGCCTCAGAAGCTTTCCTGCTGCAAGTATGGCAACACGCCCGCGGGGAACCCTATACTTTTCCGGGTGAGCCAATCCTATTTGGCAAACTTGGACATGTCGAATATCAGGCCTTCGCTGCCCTGGACTGTAGGCAGGACACCGTTCCATTTTTCAATGAAGTCTTCACGGACAATGAATTCGCTCAGTGAGGCGGAAATGGTCTTGTTGTAGTATGCTTCCGCATCGGCCTTGATCTTCATGGCTTCAGCGTCACCCTTGGCCTTGGCAATTGCAATCTGCGCGTTGGCCTCGGCCTCAGCTACCTGGTTGCTGGCTTTTAGTGCGTTCTGGATGGCCTGGTTCTTGGCCTCGATGGCGGCTGACAGTGAAGCGGGCGGGGTGATCTGCGACGTGAATTCCGATACAATGAAACCTTCATCGCCAAGTGACTTGTCAAGCATGGCGCGGACTTCGGACTCAAACATGCCACGGTTGGCCATGAGTTCGTCCGATGAATACGTGTTGGCCGTGATGCGGTATGCGTCATAGATACATGTGCGCATGTAGCCCTGTTCAATGTCGTCAAGCGGTTTGCGGTACTTGTTGAACACATATGTGGCCTTGTCACGGTTCAACTGATATGCCAGTACCGGGTCCATGGTGAATACGGCGGCGTCCTTTGTGGTTACCGTGAACGGCTGGTAATCAATACGCTGAATATAAACAGGGTAGGTGAATACGCTTGTTACTATGGGGTTGTAGAAGGTGAAACCTGTAACGGGGGTGGCCACCAGCTCGCCCTGCTCACTTACAGAGAACTTCTTGAACTTGATGCCGACTTCAGAATTGTCCACCATGGTGCAACGGACAAGGAACAGGCTGCCAAAAATAATGGCGGCGACGATTGTAATCAAAGTTTTGTAGATACCTTTCATATAATAATTGAATAAAGTGTTGGTCTGTTTGATGCATGAATTCCGGCGCAATTACAGCAAAGATAACTATTTTTGCAGAAATGAAATCAATTTCCATCCTCATACCGGTCTTCAACTGGGACTGCTCGCTGCTGCTGACGGACCTGCACAGGCAGGGCTGCAGGCTTGGCGTGCCGTTTGAGATACTGGTGGCTGACGACTGTTCGACCGCCCGTTTCCGGAACGTGGAGACTGCCGCGGGGCTGGAGCACTGCCGTTACATAGGACTTGAAGAAAACGTGGGCAGGGCTGCCATAAGGAACATGCTGGCAATGGAGTCGCAGTATGATGAGCTGCTGTTCCTGGACTGTGACGGAAGGGTGTGCAGCGAAAGTTTCCTTGCTGACTACATGGCGGCTGCTGACCTTGCGCAGGTGGTTTGCGGCGGTGTCATACACCCCGATACAATGCCAGCCCCCGGCGTGGAACTGCGTTACAGATATGAACGTAAGGCCGATGAAAAGCGCAGCGCGGCATTCCGCAGCCTCAATCCGTATGCCCGTTTCACACCTTTCTCGTTCATGATCTCCAGAGAACTGTTCCTGGAAATCAAGTTCGATGAGAGTTTCCGTGAATACGGCTATGAGGACGTGCTCTTCGGACTGGAACTGGAACGCAGACAGGCCACCGTGCTCCATATTGACAATCCTATGGAACATCTGGGGCTGGAAAGCAATGAGGTGTATCTGAAGAAGACCGGGCAGGCCGTGAGGAACGCTTCGGACCACATGGACACCATAGGTAGCGGTTCCGAACTGCTCAAGCACTTTTCCAGACTGGAGAAATGCGGCATGCTGTGGGTGCCGCGGCTGGTGTGGCGGCTGTTCCATGAACCCATGAAAAGGAATCTGCTTGGAAACAAACCCAGTCTGAAGGTCTTCTCTTTGTACAAACTGTGTTATCTTTGCTCAATCAGAAAATAAGGATATGCAACCGCTGGCTGAGAGAATGAGACCCAGGTCGCTTGACGACTATGTAGGACAGGAGCATCTTGTGGGACAGGGTGCAGTCCTGCGTAATATGATTGAGTCCGGCCGCATATCGTCATTCATACTGTGGGGCCCTCCCGGAACCGGCAAGACCACGCTGGCCCAGATTGTTGCCACAAAGCTGGAACGTCCGTTCAGCACCCTGAGCGCCGTGACGGCGGGCGTGAAGGACGTGCGTGAGGTGATAGACCGTGCCCGCGCCAACCCGCTGTTCAACGCGGGCGGCAGTCCCATACTTTTCATTGATGAGATACACCGTTTCAACAAGGCCCAGCAGGATTCGCTGCTCGGGGCGGTGGAGCGGGGTGATGTGGTCCTGATTGGCGCCACAACTGAAAACCCGTCATTTGAGGTCATACGCCCGCTGCTTTCACGCATGCAGGTGTATGTCCTGAATTCACTTGGCAGGGATGACCTGCTCAAACTTCTGGACCGCGCAATCAGGACTGATGTCATACTGCGGGAACGCCGCATAGAACTGAAGGAGACAACCGCGCTGCTGCGCTTTTCTGGCGGTGACGCACGCAAGCTGCTGAACATTCTGGAACTGGTGGTCGAGGCTGAAAATTCCGATGAAGTCATAATTACCGATGAAACGGTCAATGAGCGTCTGCAGCAGAATCCGCTGGCATATGACAAGGACGGCGAAATGCACTATGACATCATATCGGCCTTCATAAAGTCCATACGCGGCAGCGACCCCGATGCAGCACTGTACTGGCTGGCACGCATGGTGCAGGCCGGTGAGGACCCGGCCTTCATTGCACGCCGTCTCATCATTTCGGCGTCCGAAGACATAGGGCTGGCAAATCCCAACGCCCTGCTGCTTGCCAACGCCGCATTTGACGCCGTCCAGAAGATAGGCTGGCCCGAGGGCCGCATTCCGCTGGCTGAAGCCACGGTCTATCTGGCCACCAGCCCCAAGAGCAATTCCGCATATCTTGGAATAGGCGCGGCGCTCCAGAAGGTGGGTGAAACGGGCAATCTGCCGGTGCCGCTGCACCTGCGCAACGCCCCGACGTCACTTATGAAGGAACTGGGCTACGGCACTGAGTACAAGTACGCCCATGATTTTCCGGGGCATTTCGTGGACCAGCAGTATCTGCCCGACGAACTGGCCGGAACCCGTTTCTGGACCGCCCAGGACAATGCACAGGAGTCAAAGATAATGGAGCGCATGGACGCGCTCTGGAAACGCTGATTCAGCTGGAGGCCGCAGTCACGCCTCCATATATTCCGTTATCTGCAAGTGGATATCCCTACCAGCCGGTCGTAACGTAATCCGCGCTGGCGGAAATAGACCAGCGTGAGGTATTCGTTGCCGGTTTCATACCAGTCGCCCTCAGTGGGACGTGTCTGGCCGGCAGTTTCACCGTCAGGAACCCACAGGTACTGGTAGTCATATGAACCCTGCTTGAGCAGCAGGACGGTCTCATAGCGGCCTTCGCGGCTGTTGTATTCCATTTCCCATTCAGGGGACAGGCTGCCGCCGCTGAAATCTCCGTAAATGAACAGACGCCCGCCCTGAAGCTGCGTGCTGTTAAGGAAGAAGTGCACGAATACGTAGTCGGCCTGTGTGTTGCTGTCGTCAAAGCGGCTGCTGCGGACTACGTACCTGCCGTTATGGTCATTGTCATAATTGTAGGCGTGGTGCCGGTTTTCGGGTATGAGTGTGGCGTGGTAGTACGGGTCATGGAAAGTGACACGGTCCACGTTCTGGAAGTTCTCATACATGTCAGTCAGTTCAAAGCGGCGGAATTCGTTGCCGGCGGGGAAGACAAGCTGCCGGCAGTGGCTGAAATCCTGCACGGAAAGGGTCTGGTGTGACGGCACTGGCCCGGTCACGGAGTTGTCGGTACGCCGGTTCTGCATGATGACGGTGATTATCTCCCTGCCCGGGTCACGTACGCCAAGCCCGCTGTAGCCCAGCTGCAGTTCCACCTGCTGGTGATGTCCGCGCGTGTCAATGTCCGTGTTGTCAGTCACACCGGCGCTGATTGATACAATTGGCTCCACTACGCAGAACCTGAAGAATGCCACTTCACTGTCATCCTCCATTACGGACAGCCGATAGTTGCCTGAAAACTTCAGGCTTACATCGTCATTGGGTATGGTAAGGGTGTAGTGGGTGTAGTTGAAAGTGGTGTTCATGGAATTCTCCCATTCATCAACGGGCAGGTCGTTGAATCCGTCAAGATACTGCGATTCAGTCAGGTCCGATTCGTTCCAGTATGCGTCACAGTGCGTTATCCTGTATGTGAAACGGTGGTAGTCATGTGACATCTCATCGAATGAGAAGCGTATGGCGTCATCGCTGCCCAAAGTGATGAAGGGGCCGTTCTGCCAGTCATCGCCGCAGTATGTCTGAAGGGTTCTTATCCGGTCCGATGCGCTGCCTGACCACTGGGCGCGGCAGGGCAGGGCGGCAATCAGAAAGGCCGCCAGCAAGGGAAAGTGTCTTTTCACGTGTGTGCGCATAGTTCCAATACAAAGATATGATTTTTAAGTGTCAGTTAAACCCGTGACATTGAAAATTGAGTACCTTTGCGCTCCAGAAACTTCTACAGCTATGGCAAAAGAACTTAAAGACCTTACAAAGAGGAGCGAGAACTATTCACAGTGGTATAACGAACTGGTGGTGAAGGCGGACCTGGCCGAACAGGCTCCGGTACGCGGCTGCATGGTGATCAAACCCTACGGCTACGCCATCTGGGAGAAGATACAGCGTACCCTTGACGACAAGTTCAAGGAAACCGGTCATGTCAATGCCTATTTCCCGCTGCTTATCCCCAAGTCATACCTGAGCCGTGAGGCCGAACATGTCGAGGGCTTTGCCAAGGAATGCGCCGTAGTGACACATTACCGTCTCAAGAACGCTGAAGACGGGAGCGGTGTTATTGTGGACCCCGCTGCCAGACTTGAGGAGGAACTCATAGTCCGTCCCACATCGGAAACAATCATCTGGGCAACATACAAGAACTGGATCAAGTCTTACCGTGACCTGCCTATACTGTGCAACCAGTGGGCTAACGTGATGCGCTGGGAAATGCGTCCGCGCCTGTTCCTGCGCACGGCTGAATTCCTGTGGCAGGAAGGCCACACCGCACATGCCACCCGTGAGGAGGCCGAACAGGAGGCCCGCCGCATGCAGCAGGTATATGCTGATTTCGTGCAGGGTTACATGGCCGTTCCGGTAGTCCGTGGCGTGAAGTCCGAAACCGAACGCTTTGCAGGTGCGCTTGACACATATACCATTGAATCCATGACACAGGACGGCAAGGCGCTGCAGTGCGGTACGTCACACTTCCTGGGCCAGAATTTCGCAAAGGCATTTGACGTCCAGTTCGTGAACAAGGACAATGTCATGGAATATGTATGGGCAACGTCATGGGGCGTGTCCACAAGACTTATGGGCGCCCTGATCATGGCCCATTCCGATGACAACGGTCTGGTGCTGCCCCCGAAACTGGCTCCCATACAGGTGGTCATCGTACCTATCTACAAGACAGCCGATGATCTTGAGAAGATAAGTGCAAAGGTGAACGTTCTGGTTGACGCACTCCGTGCCAAGGGCATAAGCGTGAAGTATGACGATGCTGACAACAAGCGTCCCGGCTTCAAGTTCGCCGACTATGAGGTGAAGGGTGTTCCCGTACGCGTTGCCTTGGGCATGCGTGACCTTGAGAACGGCACGGCTGAAATAATGCGCCGTGACACTCTTGAGAAGGAGAATGTTCAGTTCGACACTCTTGCCGACACGATACCCGCCCTTCTTGATGAAATGCAGAAGGCCATCTTCGAAAAGGCAAAGGCATGGCGTGACGAGCGTATGGTGAAGGTTGACAGCTACGATGAGTTCAAGACACAGATCGAGGCCGGCAACTTTGTCCTGGCACACTGGGACGGAACTCCTGAAACTGAGGCAAAGATAAAGGAGGAGACCAAGGCCACCATCCGCTGCATACCCATGGACTTTGACACCACTGAGGAAGGCCGGTGCGTGTACACCGGTGCACCGTCACACCGCCGTGTCCTGTTCGCACGCTCCTATTGATATGATATAAGGTGGGAATGTTTTGGACGGCTCCTCAGGAAGGGGCCGTTCTTTTTTTTCAGAAATCCCTTTCAAAGACAACTCCTACACCCTGTGTGGTCAGCGTGGTCTTGGAGAAGTACTTGTCATTGGTCTTGTTGTAGCCCTTCAGACTGATGCCCTGGCGCGGCAGCAGCTTGTACTTTATTTCAAAGTCGCCAATGAAGTTCGACGTGTTGTTTATGGTGTTCTCCCTGTAACCGAAATTGCCGTTGAACAGCAGGCGGTTGTCAAGCAGGCGGGCTTCAAGAATTCCTTCAAGTTCCTTGTTGTTCAGGTTCGTGGCATCATTTGACAGGTAGCTGCTGGCGCTCACGTTGCTTGACAGCGTGATATGCTCATTGTCCAGCACCTGTGCCAGCAGGTTGTTTATCTGGCCGCTGACGGTCGAATTCACTATTGATTCCATGGCGCTGGGGCCCATGCTGTTCATGCCGGCCTGCGCGTAGTCATAGGTGTAGAAGCGTCCAATGGCCAGAAGGTACATGAACTGCAGGTTGCGCTGCTCTTCAGTTGATGTGGCGCTTGCCAGAATGTCCTTTTCCTGCGCTGTACCGGAAGGCATGTCCACGTCAAAGCTCAATGACGGTTCCTGGATGCTTCCTGTTATGTCCATGAGACACCTTACGCGTACGTTGTTGCTGTTCGAAGCCAGGCTGGGATCCAGGTCATACACTGATACCGAATTCACGTTGTGGTACGTATGTATGTTCATTTCAGTGTTCTGCGGCGAACCGTTGAACCTGACATAACTGTTTTCAAGCAGCGAGAAATTCTTGCGTATGATGTCCTGTACCGACAGCGCGCACTGCCCGTAGTTGACGTTGTACAGTCCGTTCAGGGTCAGTCCGTCAGTGGCGTTGTATTTGGCTGAAATGTCACCGCTGCCGCGGAACATGCCTGACAGTGAGCTTATGTCCACGTCAATTACCGCATCGTCAGTGCACTGGACGTTGAAGTCAAGGTTCAGGGGCGTTGATCTCCTGGCCTTGCCGTTCTTCCTGGCGCTGCCGTCAGCGGCCTCTTCCTGCCGCGGCGCATTGCGGTCCACTATGGTCAGGAAACTGTTGTCCTGGACGGTACTTGCACTGCTGTACCCCAGTCTCGTGCCGGGTGAAGTCCTGACATCGGCCTGAATGGCAAGCCCGCTGCGGTCATCGTACCTGAGTGTCATGCTGCCTTCAGCCTGCAGGGCGGCGTATATGCTGCCCTGTTCGGTGCGGGGCAGGCGGTAGACCTGCATGTCAGCGAAATCAGCATTGAAGTTTACCCTCCAGTTCCTGAAATTGTCATGGTTGAGAATGCATGTCATTATGCCGTCATGGTCATTCTCGTCATAGAAGCCTATGTCGCGGAACACCATCCTTCCCGGTTCGAAACGCAGCGTGTCATGCTTTATTATGAAGGTGGAACTGATGGCGTCCTGTATGAAGTATCCGTCTTCCAGACATGCCGTGCCTTCCAGGTCAAGGGTCTTCAGACCGCCGAACAGTCTCAGGCTGCCGGTGGTGCGTCCGCCCATTTCCCTGAATGTGGATTTTGTCCATCTGTTCAGGAAATACAGGTCGGTATGTTCGGCGTCAATGTCAAAGTCCACATAAGCGGCCTTGGGGTCATAATAGCCGGTTATACCGGTCCCGGACAGCCCGTTGTCGTCAGTGCGGGCTGAAATGTCCACCCGCTGGAGCGCGCGGTTCCATGAACAGTCCGCCAGAAGATGTCCGTGGTATGAATCCATGAAGCCGAAATCATCGGCCTGGAGCGTACCGTAGAACGCCGGATTGTCCAGAACCCCGGCAATGGAAATGCTGCCTGACGCCGTGCCCCTGAAACGGGCCTTGTTGGCGTGCAGCATTGTGAGCGTATGGTCCAGGTCAATCTGCTGGAGTGACAGGTTGAGTATGTCGCTCGAATCAGCTGACACCGTACCGTCAGCCATGAAGTACTGCATGCCGTTCTTCAGGCTGAACCCGCTTATCCCAATCTTTCCGGAATCAGTGGCAACCGTTGTCCTGGAAAGGTCCCATGGGGCGTCAATGAGGAAAATTGCGGTGGTGTCGACCGTGCTGGATGATTTGAGCCATCCGTTCCTGCGGTCATATCCTAAAAGTCTGGAATGCGTTACCAGAGTCCCTTCAAACATGCCGTCTGCAATGTCGGAACAGCTTATGCGGCCGTCAATCGAGTCCCTTGCGGCGGTGAATGTGGCGTTCAGGTCAGAACGGCCGCCTTCCTGTCCTGCAATCAGTCCGCGTATGTTGGTGAAACAGCTGCCGTCACGGGATTCCAGTCTCAGGTGGGCGCCTTCAATGCGGCCTGCCGGTGCTGCGGCAGCCGGGACTGTCAGTTCCGCGGACATGGCATGGCCTGAATCGTTTATGTAACAGCTGGCGGTTGCCGGCCTTTCAAGCTGCAGCGGAGTGTGGAAGACCGGCCCCATGAATTCCGTGTTGTCCAGACGCATGTCAAGAAGGAATGTGTTGGGCTGTGAAGCCGGAATGGTGCGCAAGCCCATCTTTGACAGGAGTATGTCCGATACGGTGGGGACCACGTCACTGACTGCAGCCAGCACTGAACTGCGCAATGTGCTGAGTCTGTAATCTCCTATCATGGAGAGACTTATGAAATCACCGTAGACGGATATCATTTGGTTGCTGTCCTCAACGTCACCTTTTGATACGGTCATGCTGTTCATGAACCAGCTTCCCTCAGAGTCGCTGTAGTACAGGCTGTCAACGGTTATCCTGCCGGTCATCAGGTCCGGATCGGTACCGTGCAGGCTGGCGTTCACTATTGCGGAAAGGGTCATGCCGTCAGTCTGCGAGAACCTGTATTCCTGCAGGTTGACGCTGTCAGCCCTGAGAGCAAGAGTTATGTCGGGGCCGTCCGGATGCTTTGACAGTCCGGCATTGGCCAGTATGGAGCCGTTGCGGTCATTGAAACTGATTTCCGCAGCCGCCGATGTCGGTGTGAAACTGCCGTTGATTCCTATGTTGCGGTAAACGTAACCCTTGTAGGTGACTGCCGATGGCGATACGGTCCTGAATTCTCCGCTGAAACCGGAACCGTTACGGCGTGCCGTGGCTTCAAGTTTCAGGCTGCCGGGACCCAGGCTGCTGTTCCCCGTCAACCTGTCCAGCCTGACGTCTTTACCCTGTATGCTGGCAGTGTAGCGGTCGTCCCTGATTCCGGCATGCGCCACAACGCTTCCGCAGTCATAATTGGCGCTGATGTCAGCGGTGGCATCTTTCAGGTTCCCGGCCAGTCTGCCGGTGAACGTTCCCTCTCCAAGTTCATGCAGCAGGTCAGGCAGCGTAAGGTTGAAACATGCGAACTGGCTTTCAATCCACGAGGGTAGTCCGGCATCGGTCTTTCCGGAAAAATTGAACGTTTCAATGTCCGATTCACCGATAGGGTCCGATATGTGCAGCACGCCGTCAGCTGCCAGTACGGACGAATTGTCTGTCGTCCCCACGGCCAGTCTAGTCAGTCCTATACGGCTGCCGTCCATACCCGCGGTAAGGTTCAGCACAATCTGGTCAGTCATGCATTCCAGTCTGGGGCAGAACGCCATGAAGTCACGCCCGGTTACGGCTGCGGCAATTTCAGCGTCCAGTTCAAACGGGACATCGGACTTGCCCAGACCGCGGTTTGCCGTAAGTCCTATTATGGAGATGCGGCTTGACGGAGTCTGCATGAACAGACCGTCAGCTTTTGACATGCCGTGGCCTATGGCAACGCCGCCCCTGGCATCGGAAAGACGGAATCCGGACTGTTCCGCAAATTCAAGTTTCCTTATGATGAATGCCAGCGAATCCCTGTCCATGCTCTTGAGCGACAGGTTGGCGTTGAGCCCTGAAATTCCTATATGGCCGGTGTTGAAGACGCTGTCAGTGACAGGGGCTGATTTTAAATTATATTTTACACTGCCGTTTCTTATGATGATGGAGTTCGCCCTGAATGACATGGCTTTTGTGCTGTCGCCGCCAGAAAGTTCCGTAAGAAACGCCCAGTTCGGCTCTGCTCCGGCGCTGTCAGCGGACAGCCTTATGTCCGGATTCTGGAGTCTGATGCTGGTTATGCTCATCTTGTGCCGAAGCAGCTGCAGGGGCTTGAAACGCAGGGTGGCCGATGCCATGTGGGCCAGTGTGTCCTGTGACCTGTCATAGAGAGTCAGCCCGTCAACGGAAATGCCGAAAGGATACACAAACTGGACTCTTTCCGCACTTGCGCCGGTGCCCAGGGCGGACTGGGCGATGCTGACCAGATGACCGGCCGCGTTCTCCTGGATCCTGCGGTCGTTCATCAGGAAATGCCCGCCCAGAAACAGGGTGAACAGCACTGCAATGACGATATGTAGTATTCTTCCGGCTTTCAAAACGGATACTTGTTTTCCAAAATGCAAAGTTAATGCTATGACGGCAGAATCCACATCTTTTTAAAAAAAGTTACTAACAGTTTATCACCTAAAATTATCCTTACAAATATGTCAATTCGGGGCGGTTGTTGATAACTGTTTGCTCCCGTGCGCGTATAACGGACCGATATATTTTGTAATTTCGCGCACGATTTTGGAATCACAATTCAAAACTATTATAAACAAAACAATGGCAGAAACAATCCGTTTACGTAAAGGTCTGGACATCAAGTTGCTGGGCACTCCCGCAAAGGATCTCGCCGTGATGGGTCTTTCGGAGACATACGCACTGTGTCCCGATGACTTCACCGGAGTGACTCCCAAGCCGGTTGTCAAGGAACAGCAGACCGTGAAGGCGGGTGAGGCCCTGTTCATTGACAAGAACCATCCGCAGGTGAAATTCACGTCACCTGTCAGCGGTGTTGTCGAATCAGTGAACCGCGGTGCCCGCCGTAAGGTTCTCAGCATTGTGGTCAAGCCCGATGCAGAACAGAAGTATGTCGAGTTCGGAACCAAGAGCGTACAGTCCCTCTCAGGTGAGGAAGTGAAGAACGCACTCCTTGAATCGGGTCTTTTCGCATTCTTCCGTCAGCGTCCCTATGACGTCATCGCCAATCCTGAAGACAGCCCCCGCGGCATCTTCGTATCGTCCTTCGACTCAAAACCGCTGGCACCTGACTTCGAATTCGTCCTGAAAGGAAACGAACTGGATTTCCAGACAGGACTCAGTGCAATTGCAAAGATTGCCCCGACTACTCTGGGTATCAGCGCCTCACAGACTGACCCGACCCTGACACAGGCCAAGAACGTTGACCTGTACGCATTCAAGGGCGCACATCCGGCAGGCAATGTGGGCGTTCAGATTAACCGCATCAGACCTGTGAACAAAGGCGAGGTGGTATGGACAATTGATCCTGAAGCAGTCATCTTCATAGGACGCCTGTTCAACAGGGGCGTCGCTGACATGACCCGCGTCATTGCAGTGGCAGGCGAGGAGGTTGTCAACCCCCAGTACATGAAAGTCATTCTGGGTGCCAGGCTGTCATCGGTTCTTGACGGCCGTCTGAACCGCAATGAGCATATACGCATCATAAACGGAAACGTCCTGACCGGCGTGAAGGCCACAAAGGAAGACTATCTGGGCGCATTCGCCAACATGGTGACCGTCATTCCTGAAGGTGATGACGTGAATGAGCTGCTGGGCTGGATAGCTCCGCGATTCAACCATTTCAGCGTAAGCCGTTCGTTCTTCTCATGGCTGTCACCGGCAAAGAAGCAGTACAGCATTGACGCCCGCATCAAGGGCGGCGAACGCCATATGATCATGTCAGGCGAATACGACCGCGTATTCCCCATGGACATTTATCCGGAATACCTCATCAAGGCCATCATTACCGGCAACATCGACAAGATGGAGGCATACGGCATCTATGAAGTCGCTCCTGAAGACTTCGCACTCTGCGAGTTTGTAGATTCATCAAAGCTTGAGCTCCAGCGCATTGTCCGTGAGGGCTTGAATAACCTCCGCGCCGAAATGGCCTAAAACAGGAAGACTATGAGTTTAAGAAATTATCTTGACAAAATCAAACCGAACTTCGATGAAGGCGGCAAACTGCATGCCTTCCGTTCGCTTTATGAGGGTTTCGAATCCTTCCTCTATGTCCCGAACACCACTTCCAGGAACGGCGTGAACATTCACGATTCGTTTGACAGCAAGCGCATGATGATCATGGTCGTCATTGCACTTTGCCCCGCAATGCTGTTCGGCATGTACAACGTGGGCTATCAGAACTATGCAATGGCCGGTCTGCTTGAACAGGCCACATTCTGGAACAGGTTCTGGTTCGGCTTCCTGGCTGTTCTGCCCAGACTGATCGTATCATACGTTGTAGGTCTTGCAATCGAATTCACCGTAGCCCAGTGGAAGCATGAGGAAATCCAGGAGGGTTATCTGGTATCAGGTTTCATCATCCCCCTGATTGTTCCGGCTACCTGCCCGTTGTGGATTCTTGCAGTTGCAGTGGCATTCTCGGTCATATTCGCAAAGGAAATATTCGGCGGTACAGGCATGAACTTCCTGAACGTGGCCCTGATTACCCGTGCATTCATCTTCTTCGCTTATCCCACAGTCATCTCAGGTGACACCGTATGGGTGGTTGACCACACCATATGCGGCCTGGGTGCTGACATCGATGCCATTTCAGCTGCAACTCCGCTTGGTGCTGCAGCAACGGGTATCAGCAGCGGTTTCAGCATCATGGACGAATTCCTGGGCTTCATTCCCGGTTCAGTGGGTGAGACCAGCGTCATTGCAATAGCACTTGGCGCCCTGCTTCTCCTCTACACCGGAATAGCAAGCTGGAAGACCATGCTGTCAGTGTTCGCCGGCGGCATCATCATGGCCCTGGTGTTCAACGCATGGGGTCCTGAAGGCAACGCCGTAGCTGCAATGCCCTGGTATGAGCATCTCTGCGTGGGCGGCTTCTGCTTCGGTGCCGTATTCATGGCAACTGACCCTGTCACATCGGCCCGTACCGAATGCGGCAAGTGGATATACGGCTTCCTGATCGGTGCAATGGCCATACTTATCCGTGTCATGAACCCCGGATTCCCCGAAGGCATGATGCTGGCCATACTGCTCATGAACTGCTTCGCTCCGCTCATTGACTACTGTGTAGTCCAGAAGAATGTGAACAGACGTGCAAAACGAACCGCTAAATAACTGGATCATGGCTACGAAAAAATTCAAATGCAAAGTCTGTGGCTATGTCCACGAAGGAAAGCAGGCTCCTGAGCAGTGCCCGCTGTGCAATGCTCCCAAGAGCGAGTTTGAAGAGATTGTAGAGAAGAAGGGCCTGGACACCAGCAGCAATGTGTATACCATAGTTTACGCAGCTGTCATGGTCATTGTGGTGGCCTTCCTTCTGGTATTCGTTTCGCAGACCCTCAAGTCCCGCCAGGACGCCAATGTGGTCAACGACACCAAGAAACAGATACTGTCAGCACTGAACATAAGGAACCAGTCCGATGTTTCAGGCATCTACGACAGCACTGTCAAGGCTGACATGCTCATGAAGGCCGACGGTTCTCTGGTGGCATATGACGGCGAATTCAACACCAGCTACAATTCTGAATTCAAGTCCGGCAATCTGCATGTCTTCACTGCTGAAGTTGACGGACAGACAAAGTATGTCATTCCCATGAACGGACAGGGACTGTGGGGCGCAATCTGGGGCTATATCGCCCTCAATGAGGACCGCAATACAGTCTATGGCATCTATTTCTCACACGCATCGGAAACACCGGGTCTTGGCGCTGAAATCAAGGAAAGCGTGAAGTTCCAGGAAAGCTTCCAGGGCAAGAAGGTCGTGGAAAACGGACAGGCAGCCCTCAAGGTCGTCAAGAGCGGAAAGGCTGACAAGAACTCTCCGTATCAGGTTGACGGCGTGACCGGCGCCACCATGACATCGAACGGCGTGGACGCTATGATTAATAAGGTGCTCTCATCTTATCTTCCGTTTCTTAACAGATAAAAACAGAAAGGAATATGGCAAACAAGAAAAATGAGGCATTAAAACAGCCGCTGTGGGTCAACAACCCGGTTGTAGTCCAGATCCTTGGTATCTGTTCGGCTCTTGCCGTGACTTCCCAGATGAAGCCGGCTATTGTAATGGGTCTTTCAGTTACCGTCATCGTGGCTATGTCAAACGTGATCATTTCACTGCTGCGCAACACCATCCCCAACCGCATACGTATCATCGTGCAGCTGGTGGTTGTCGCCGCTCTGGTTACAATAGTAAGTGAAATCCTGAAGGCTTTCGCCTATGACGTGAGCGTACAGCTTTCGGTGTACATAGGACTTATCATCACCAACTGCATTCTGATGGGACGTCTTGAGGCCTTCGCCATGCAGAACGGTCCGTGGGAGTCGCTGCTGGACGGTATAGGCAACGGTCTCGGCTACGCCGCCATACTGATTGTCGTGGCGTTTGTACGTGAACTTTTCGGCAGCGGCAAGCTGCTGGGCTACCAGGTCATACCGCAGTGGTGCTATGACCACGGTTATCTGAACAACGGTTTCATGATCATGGCCCCCATGGCACTTATCCTGGTAGGCTGCGTGATATGGATTCACCGTTCAAAGAATAAGGATTTACAGGAAAAATAATCTCATAGCGAAAGAAAAGTATGGAACATTTTTTCAGTCTTCTCGTAAGGTCGATATTCGTCGACAACATGATTTTCGCCTTCTTCCTGGGAATGTGCTCGTTCCTGGCCGTAAGCAAGAATGTGAAGACCGCTCTGGGACTTGGTGCCGCTGTCATTTTCGTACAGCTCATCACTCTTCCTGTGAACTATCTGCTTCAGACCAAGGTCCTGGCTCCTCTGGGACTTGAATTCCTGAGCTTCATCCTGTTCATTGCAGTCATTGCAGGCATTGTCCAGCTGGTTGAAATGGTGGTCGAGAAATTCTCACCGTCACTCTACGCTTCTCTGGGCATATTCCTCCCGCTGATTGCCGTGAACTGCGCAATCATGGGCGGCAGCCTGTTCATGCAGCAGCGCATTGTCATGGATCCCGCTGACACCCAGGCCATAGCCTGCTTCGGTGACTCTGTGGCATTCGCCCTGGGTTCGGGCATTGGCTGGGCTCTGGCAATTGTCTGCCTTGCAGCCATCCGTGAGAAACTTGAGTATGCTGACGTTCCCAAGCCTTTGAAGGGTGTCGGTATCACCTTCATTACAGTCGGTCTGATGGCTCTGGCTTTCCAGTGCTTCTCAGGTATTGCAATCTAATCAATAAGGTACGATATGAACAATCTGTATATATCAAGTATTGTAGTGTTCCTGGCCGTCATCCTGCTGCTGGTCGTAATCCTGCTGGTGGCAAAGAAGTACCTTGTCGCATCAGGCAAGGTGAAAATCACCATGAACGGTGACAAGGAACTTGAAGTGAATTCAGGCGCAAGCCTTCTCAGCACTCTTGCCGAGAACGGCGTATATCTTCCTTCAGCATGCGGCGGCAAGGGATCCTGCGGCCAGTGCAAGTGCCAGGTCGTTGAAGGCGGCGGTGAGATCCTTGATTCGGAAAAGGGTCATTTCACACGCAAGCAGATCAAGGAGAACTGGCGTCTGGGCTGCCAGTGCAAGGTCAAGGGTGACCTTTCAATCAAGGTTTCCGACAGCGTGCTGGGTGTCAAGGAATGGGAGTGTGAGGTTATCTCCAACAGGAACGTGGCTACCTTCATCAAGGAGTTCAAGGTCAAGCTTCCTGCAGGCGAACACATGGATTTCCTGCCCGGTTCATACGCTCAGATCAAGATTCCCGCATATGACATCAAGTATGCTGACTATGACCGTTCACTCATAGGTGACCTGTACATTCCGGCATGGGAGAAGTTCGGACTCTTTGATCTCAAGCAGAAGAACGAAGAGCCTACCATCCGTGCCTATTCAATGGCCAACTATCCCGATGAGGGCGACATCATCACCCTTACGGTACGTATCGCCACTCCTCCTTTCAAGCCGAAACCTGAAGTCGGTTTCCAGGATGTTCCCTGCGGCATAGCATCGACCTACATCTTCAACCTGAAACCGGGTGACAAGGTCACAATGAGCGGCCCTTACGGTGAATTCCATCCGCGCTTCGACTCCAAGAAGGAGATGATATGGGTAGGCGGCGGTGCCGGTATGGCTCCTCTGCGCGCTCAGATCATGCACATGCTCAAGACCCTGCATACACGTGACCGCGAAATGCATTATTTCTATGGCGCACGTGCAATTGACGAGGTCTTCTTCATGGATGATTTCCTGGCTCTTGAGAAGGAATATCCCAACTTCCATTTCCATCTTGCCCTGGACCGTCCTGATCCCAAGGCCGATGCAATGGGTGTGAAGTACACTGCAGGCTTCATTGCTCCTGTTCTTGGCGACACCTATCTCAAGCAGCATGAAGCTCCTGAAGATATAGAGTACTACCTGTGCGGACCTCCCATGATGGCGAAGACCGTTATCGATCTTCTTGATTCGCTTGGCGTGGAATCCAAGGACATCATGTTCGACAATTTCGGCGCATAAGCTTGAAGCTGTCCTTGAGAGACAAATGAAAACCCGGCTCCGGCCGGGTTTTTCTGTTTTATGCGGAATTATTTACAAAATGTAATCTTATGCATAAGTGTGCGTGCTAAAAAATGACAAAATGATAATGTAATGTCCGAATTTGATTCAAAATGTAAAATCAAAGCGCTTATTTGATTGCAAAATAATTGCATATGGTTGAAAACTTGCGCATTTTTGTTAGTGAAATATTTGTTTTGACGGAAATATGGGAGTACCTTTGCACCACAATTTGAAACACTAACAAAACACTTTCGATATGAAGCATAATTTTTGCGCAGGTCCTGCCGTTCTTCCGCAGGAAGTGATTGAGAAGTCAGCTCAGGCTGTTTATGATTTTGCCGGTACGGGAATTTCACTTCTTTCAATCAGTCACCGTTCAAAGGAGTTCCAGCCAATCGTTGATGAGGCCGAATCTCTGGTCAGGGAAATTCTGGATGTTCCTGAGGGTTATTCAGTCCTGTTCCTGGCAGGCGGCGCCAGCATGGAATTCTGCCGTGTTCCGTTCAACTTCCTCAACAGGAAGGCCGCTTACCTGAACACCGGTGTCTGGGCAAAGAAGGCCATGAAGGAAGCCAAGGCTTTCGGTGAAGTAGTTGAAGTGGCTTCATCGGCCGATGCCAACTACACCTTCATTCCCAAGAATTTTGAAATACCGGCCGATGCCGACTATTTCCACTTCACCACGAACAATACCATATACGGTACTGAAATACGCAAGGACCTTGACAGCCCCGTTCCACTTATTTCCGACATGTCATCGGACATATTCTCACGTCCCGTTGACGTAAGCAAGTACAACTGCATATACGGCGGTGCACAGAAGAACCTGGCTCCTTCAGGAATGGCTTTCGTCATTGTGAAGAATGACGCTCTCGGCAAGGTTGAGCGCTACATTCCCACAATGCTGAACTACCAGACCCACATTGACAACGGATCAATGTTCAACACTCCTCCCACATTCACCATCTACGCCGCAATGGAATCACTGCGCTGGCTCAAGGCCCAGGGCGGTGTCAGGGAGATGGCAAAGCGCGCTGAGGCACGTGCCGCAAAGCTGTACAGCGAAATTGACCGCAACAAACTGTTCGTAGGCACAGCAAAGGATGAGGACCGTTCCTACATGAACATCTGCTGGGTAATGGCTCCCGAATATGCTGAACTTGAGGCTGATTTCCTGAAGTTCGCCCAGGGCAAGGGCATGGTGGGAATCAAGGGACACCGTTCAGTGGGCGGTTTCCGCGCATCGTGCTACAACGCTCTGCCCATGGAAAGCGTTGACGCACTCATCGCATGCATGAAGGAATTTGAAGCAAATCATTGATCAACTTTATCACATTACAGTAATGAAAGTACTTGTAGCAACAAGCAAACCTTTCGCAAAGGTTGCAGTAGACGGAATCAGGGAAGTCATTGAGGGCGCAGGTTTTGAACTTGCACTTCTGGAGAAGTATACTGAAAAGTCAGCCCTTCTTGAGGCTGTGGCCGATGCCGATGCACTTATCATACGCAGCGACATCATTGATGATGAAGTTTTCAATGCTGCAGGACAGCTTAAGATTGTTGTCCGCGCAGGCGCAGGATATGACAACGTAGACCTGGCATCAGCAACCGCCCACGGCGTGTGCGTAATGAACACCCCGGGCCAGAACGCCAATGCAGTGGCAGAACTTGTTGCCGGACTTATGATATATGCCGTACGCAATTTCTACAACGGCACATCGGGAATAGAACTCCAGGGCAAGAAGCTGGGCATACACGCTTTCGGTAACGTGGGCCGCAATGTGGCACGCATTGCCAAGGGATTCGGCATGGACGTATACGCATTTGACGCATACTGCCCCAAGGAAGCCATTGAGGCTGCCGGAGTGCATGCAGTTGACAGCGTTGAGGACATGTACCGCACCTGCCAGTTCATTTCACTGCATCTGCCCGCAACTGACGAAACTAAGAATTCAATAGGCCGCCGTCTGGTCAGCCTCATGCCCAAGGGCGCCGTTCTTGTCAATTCGGCCCGCAAGGAGATCATTGCTGAAGACGAACTCATACAGCTCATGCAGGAGCGTGAAGACCTTAAGTTCGTGTCCGATATAGCACCCGCAGCCGCCACCAAGTTCGAGGAACTGTTTGCAAACCGCTATTTTGCAACACCCAAGAAGATGGGCGCACAGACTGCCGAGGCCAATATCAATGCCGGAATCGCCGCTGCAAAGCAGATTGTCGGTTTCATCAATGAGGGTTGCACCAAGTTCATGGTTAACAGATAATGGCAACAGTCAAACCTTTCCAGGGCATACGCCCTCCAAAGAACCTGGTCGAAAAGGTCCAGAGCCGTCCTTATGACGTCCTGAATTCTGAAGAGGCCAAGGCTGAATCTTCAGGCAACGAGATGTCACTTTACCACATCATCAAGCCTGAAATAGATTTTGACCCCATTGCCGAAGAGACTGATCCCCGTGTCTATGCCAAGGCTGCCGAAAATTTTGCAAAGTTCCAGAAGAACGGTTGGCTGGTACGTGACGGCAAGGAGCAGTACTACATCTATGCCCAGACCATGAACGGAAAGACCCAGTACGGTCTGGTCGTGTGCGCATACGTCGATGACTATCTGAAGGGCAGCATCAAGAAGCACGAACTTACCCGTGCTGACAAGGAGGAGGACCGCATGAAGCATGTGCGCGTGAACAACGCCAACATTGAACCTGTGTTCTTTGCCTATCCTGATGACTCCGTGCTGGACAGTCTGGTAGCAAGGTATACCGCCGGCACTCCCGAATATGACTACATAGCTCCCGGTGACGGTTTCCGCCATCAGCTTTGGATAATTGACAGCGATCAGGACATTGCCACGGTGACTGAACGTTTCGCGCAGATCCCTTCACTGTACATTGCTGACGGCCATCACCGTTCGGCCGCAGCCGCTCTGGTGGGCGCTGAAAAGGCAAAGCAGAACCCTGACCACAAGGGCAATGAGGAATACAACTACTTCATGGCAGTATGCTTCCCGGCCAGTCAGCTTACAATCATTGACTACAACCGCGTGGTCAGGGACCTGAATGGCATGAGCAGCCAGGAATTCCTTGCAGCTCTCGAAAAGAATTTCATTGTGGAAAAGCAGGGCAGGGAGATATTCAAACCCGCCGCACTTCATACGTTCTCGCTGTATCTTGACGGCGAATGGTACAAGCTGACCGCCAAGCCCGGCACGTTCGACGATTCCGACCCCATAGGAGTACTGGATGTCACCATTTCATCGAACCTCATTCTGGACCAGCTTCTTGGAATAAAGGACCTGCGCCGCGACAAGAGGATTGATTTCGTGGGCGGCATACGCGGTCTGGGAGAACTGAAGAGACGCGTTGACAGCGGTGAAATGAAGATGGCGCTTGCCCTGTATCCGGTTTCAATGAAACAGCTTATGGACATTGCCGACACCGGTAACATAATGCCTCCGAAGACAACCTGGTTCGAACCCAAACTGCGTTCGGGACTGGTTATCCATTCGCTTGACTGACACAATTGCAGAATACGTCCCCGACCTGGCCGGCCGGGGACATCTGTCTTGAACCAGCCGTAATGAAGAAACGCAGCAGAATACTACGCCCCGTTCTGGCAATATCGGCACTGCTTGTCGTGGTGTCGTGCAGCACTGTGGCCTTTACCGGCCGCAGGCGCATTCTCATGTACTCTGACAGTCAGATAATGTCACTGTCAGACCAGTCCTACGCTGCAATGATGGATACCATGAAACTGTCATCGGACTATGTCCGGTCTGCCATGGTGACACAGGTGGGGCAGAAACTGACAGCTGCCATTACGCTGTATCTGACCGCAACGGGTGAAACTGAACTGCTGGAGGGCCTGAAATGGGACTACAAGCTGGTACGGTCACGTGAAGTCAACGCATTCTGCCTGCCCAACGGCAAGATTGTGTTCTATGAGGGAATAATGCCGTACTGCAGCAATCCTGACTATGTGGCCGTTGTCATGGGGCATGAAATTGCGCATGCCATTGCCAGACACGGAAACGAACGTATGAGCCAGCGTTCGGTGCTGAGCGTGGCCGGCACTGTGGCCAGCGCTGTAATAGGACTCAGGTCAGGCCAGGAGTCGCAGGAACTTTTCAATCTTGCCTACAACATTGGCGGGCAGTACGGCGTGCTGCTGCCGTTTTCGCGCAAGCATGAACTTGAGGCCGATGAGATAGGTCTTGTCATTATGGCTCTGGCCGGTTATGACGTTGACAAGGCCCCTGAATTCTGGAAACGCCTGTCAGCCGGTGACGGTGCATCGGCCCCCGCTGTGATGAGCACGCATCCCAGCAATTCCCGACGAATAGCGGCCATTGAGAAGGCAATCCCCAACGCCAAACTGTACGCGGCAAAGCTTAAGGGGCAGAACTGAAGCAGGCCGCTTGTCTCTTTGCTCCAAGTATCTGGGACGCAGTGTTTTCCTGGTCTGCCAACGTGTTGAGGAATGGCCAAATGATCAAATGACGGGAAGAAATGCTATCTTTGCAGTTAAGGTTCTCTTATTTCAAGACAATATGAAACAGACAATATTCGGTCATCTCATTGTCCCGTCGGGCAGCGACTATTCATCCTGGATGAAAGCCCTTCCCTCCGGCTGGAAACTGGAAGTGATATCCAATGTACCCGGTAGTATTGCTCGTGAAGACGGCAGTACGGAGTATGACCTTCTTGGACGGCCTGCAACTGCTCCGGCATATGGAAAGGCGGTTATACGGGACGGTCAGAAATACATCATTCTGAAGTGATGTATCTGTCAGCCCGGAATGTCATAATACGGGCCGTCCTGTTCCATTAACGGTGTCACACCATCAATGACAGTAGAATTCACCTTGTAATGCGAAAGGTCCTGCACCATGGAACCGCTCATACTTCTTCAACCCGGTCTTTCCTGGGAAGTCTGGCGTTCACCTCATTATATGCGTGGCGCAGCAGTTCCTCCATAAGCGGGCGGTCCACGTCACTGTCCAGACGTATCTGGTTCCAGTACTTCTTGTTCCAGTGCCAGGCGGGTTCCACGGCCTCATAACTGTCACGCAGGTCCATGGCGCGTTCCGGATTGCACTTCATGACAATCATGTCAGGCCTGTCAAGCAGGATGCAGGCGAATATCTTCCCTTTAAGGCGGAACACCAGCACGGTGTCATCGAACGGCATGTCTTCAGTAGCCAGCGGCAGACTTAGGCAGTATTCTCTTAGCAATTCTATATTCATGACGGCAAATATAACTATCTTTGTAGAACAATGGACCAGGCATTTGACACATATCAGACTATTCAAGGCGAGTCAACGGCGCAGTTCACTGAGCAGCGCAGCCGTTTCATATCGTTCGCATGGCACGTGACTGACACGGACCAGGTAAAGGAACATGTGGCGGCGCTGCAGAAAGAGTACTATGACGCGCGCCATGTGTGCTATGCCTACATGCTGGGTCCCGGACGCCTGGAGTGGCGTGCGGTTGACAACGGCGAGCCGTCAGGAACAGCCGGCAGACCTATTCTGGGGCAGATAAACAGCGCCGGCCTGACAGACATTCTGATCTGTGTGGTCCGATATTTCGGAGGTGTGAAACTGGGCACCAGCGGCCTGATAGAGGCTTACCGTGAGGCGGCACGTGAGGCGATAGACGCAGCCCGGATTGTCACAAATTACGTGGAGAGCCGCATTGAGGTCCTGTTCACCTATGCCATGATGAATGAACTGATGCGTACGGTCAAGGATATGGAACCGCGCATATTGGAGCAGGAGTACGGCGCATTCACATGTGACTTGAGCGGGCGCACTTTTGACTGCCGCATGCTGCTGTCTGTGCGTCTTTCGCAGGCGGATATGCTGATGGAGCGCATAACTGACTCCGTCAGGACCCAGCCCAATCCGGAAATGGTCTGCAGGACCGCAATGGCGGTGTAGTGATTGCGGTCCTGCAGATAATAATTGCAATAGGAGTCAGACTTTTACCTTACCAGTACCTTGCGGCCGTTGTGTATGTATAACCGGCTGCGGGAGTACCCTGAAAAGGCCGTCCCAATGTCAAGGTCAGATTGATGAAACTCGTTTAAAAAAGTGTGGTATAATATTTGAAACTCGTT
>JAKSIS010000069.1 GCA_024398665.1 Bacteroidaceae bacterium | reverse complement strand
CGTTTTGTCTGTGACCCGCTGTGTTTCGCGGTGTTCGCAAATATGATGTCAGAATCGTTGGAAGGTTAAGCGCCAAAGTTAAACATTTGGCATACGTTAACATAATCGTTAACACTATACCAAACGTAAAATATCATTTAGTGCATTGTATATGAATTCTATAGCGTTTATGAGGCAATAATTTCAAGTTAATATTATAACAACTTGAAATTTCATTGATAGCACAAAAAAAATGCACCTCAAATGAGATGCATTTCCTTTTTGAGCAGTGGAACTGTTACCAGATAGTGCCTGGGAAATCAGTCTGGAAGGTCTTCAGCGCATCACGGTCAGAACTGTTTCCGTACCAGACGGTGAACTTGCCGGGTTGGACCTTCATGCCGCCGGACTTTTCATCGTACCACTGGTAGAACTCATCCTGGTTCATTTCCATCACAGCTTCAACCGTCCCACCGGCGGGAACCTCAACGCGTTTGAATGCACGCAGGGCCATGACCGGGCCTTCAGGGTCATCGTTGCGGTGAATGTAGACCTGTACCGTCTCACTGCCGTCACGCGTGCCGGTATTGGTTACCGGTATGGTTATCTTCATGCTGCCGCCGCCGTACATGACCTTCATGTCACCCATCTGGAATGTGGTGTAGCTTAGTCCGTAGCCGAACGGGAACAGTGGTTTCTCAGTCATATAGCGGTAAGTACGGCCCTTCATGGAGTAGTCCTTGTAGTCGGGCAGCTGGTCAATGCCGCGATAGAAGGTGACCGGCAGTTTGCCGCCGGGGTTGCAGTCACCGTACAGGATGTCAGCCAGAGCATTGCCGCCCTGCTCACCAGGGTACCATGCCTGGACAATGGCATCGCAGCTCTCGGTCTCAGGGACAAGAGCCATGGCAGAACCGGAGAAGTTCACAAAAATGACTTTCTTTCCGGCAGCATGCAGTCTCTTCAGGAATTCGCGCTGTACTGCGGGGAGTTCGATGTCGGTACGGTCACCGCCCTTGAATCCGGGAAGGTCAATGGGCATCTCCTCACCCTCAAGGCGTGCTGAAATGCCGCCTGCAAACACAACGGTATTGATACCGTCAAGCTTCTTGATCAGGGAATCGTAGTCAAGATCACTTTCCCTGCCTATCTGCACTTTCAGGTTCACGTTGTAGGTTTCAATATCGGCATACAGAATACGGATCCTGTATTCCTTGCCGGCCTCGACATCCAGCATGGTGCGGGTGTCAGTGGTGCGCCAGGTGTGCTCGCTGACATAGTTCCTGTCATTGACCCAAACCTCGAAATGGCTGCAGCTCTCAACTTCAAGCAGCACCTGTTCAGTCTTCTTGGGGCGGAACACGGTTTCATAGACTGCGCTGAAATCAGTCAGAGGAACACCAGCCGCGAACGGATAGTTGCCATATGTGGTCTTGGCGAACGGACGTGATTCATAAACCTGTGTGACAGGCGTGCCCTTCCAGTCGCGGCCCTTGTAGAAGGTGGCGCGGAAACCGGTCTTGCCGTCAATGGTGCACTGGTCATAATATGAATCCAGCTGCTGGTCACGGACCAGGTCACAACCCTGGAAACTGGTCACGCGTTTCTTTCCGACCTTGTCCTGTACGCCTTCCAGAAGGGTGATGGTGTAGCGTGGTGTGCCGTTGTAGTTGCCCCACATGAGCACTTCATCATTACAGTTGGGTCCGATGACAGCGACTTTCTCCTTCTTGGATAGCGGCAGCACATCATTCCTGTTCTGCAGGAGTACGATGGACTGGCGTGCAGTCTTCAGGGCCATGTCCCTGTGCTCCTGGCAGTTCACCTTTGAATAAGGTATCTTTGACCATTCGACCAGACTCTGGTCCTGCTCCATTTCACCCAGTTCGAAACGGCCGCGCAGCAGGCGCTGTATGTGGACGTCAACATCGGACTCCTTTATCAGACCGTGCGCCACCGCTTCGGGAAGGCTCTTGTAGGCGTAATCGTAACCGCACTCCACATCGGTGCCGGCCAGCACTGCCTTGGCTGCAGAATGCCTGGCGTCACTTGATGATTTGTGTGTCTGCCAGAAGTCCGATACGGCGCTGCAGTCCGATACCACCATGTACTTGAACCCCCAGTCACCACGCAGGATATCCTGAAGCAGACGGTCGCTGCCGCAGCAGGGGTCATCATCAAGACGCTGGTACGCGCACATGACTTCACGGACACCTCCTTTCTGGACCACTGTCTGGAATGCCGGCAGATAAGTCTCGTACAGATCACGCATGGAGACATCGGTCAGGTTGTCAGTGTGGCGCGAATACTCCGGTCCGCTGTGTACTGCGTAATGCTTGGCGCAGGCGTACAGCTTGCGGTACTTCGTGTCCGCCGGACCCTGCAGTCCGTGTACCACGGCCACACCCATCTTTGACATGAGGTACGGATCCTCGCCGTAGGTCTCCTGACCGCGTCCCCAGCGCGGATCGCGGAAAATGTTTATGTTGGGTGTCCACACTGAAAGGCTGTGGAAGCGGCTGTCCTCAATTCCCGCCTGGGCACGGCGGTTGTATTCGGCGCGCACCTCGGTCGAAACCATGTCGAACATGCTGCCAACCAGTTCGTCGTTGAAGGTCGATGCCAGGGCGATGGGCTCGGGGAACACAGTCACGTCACCGGTGTTGGCCAGTCCGTGCAGAGCCTCGGACCACCAGTTGAAGCGTTTGATTCCCAGGCGTTCTACCGGTTCGGAGATATCAAGCATGAGCCTTGCCTTCTCTTCAAGTGTAAGTCTGGAAGTCAGGTCAGCGGCGCGTTCGTCAAATGACAGCGACGGATCCTGATAGGGAAGGAGCGCCTGTGCCATTGCGGCCAGCGGGAATGCGGCCATTGCCGCAATGATTGTGGTCAGTCTTTTCATATCATCAATTTTTTGATGCAAAAATAATGCAATTGATGACGGATTGCAAGAAAACAGCGTTGCAAAAGCGTTGCAGTATATTTAAGATTAGACGTTGCAACCTATTTAAGATAAGACAATTACAGTTCCTCTGTTCTCTCAACCGCAGTTGCAGTTGTGCAGCAACCGTAACGTTGACGTTAGGGATGAATCAGCCCCTCCTGCCGCAATTCCGTCCCTAACATCAGGCACCAGACTGCGATTTAGGCTGTTTTCGCTTCACGTTAGGGACAGATATTGGTCGAGAGCACTAGAATTGTCCCTAACATACAAAATACCGCAACCGCAAGATAAGCGGAGCCTTAAACTCAGGTGTCGTTTCAACAATCGTCCCTAACGTTCTAAATTATCATCGTGACCTGATAAGCCCTTGGAGAGCCTTCCTTTCATTCTCCAATTCAGCAAATGGAACGACAGCACACCGGGCCGCTTGAGCAGTACTGATAAAGTGGCTTTGAATGAGTTCCATCCCTATCTGCAATCGTTTTTCAATGTCAAGCGTATATATGGAAGACGAATTGTATCTGAATAATAACTTATTGTCAATCAATTGGCAAACTGCCATATCTGTATTTTGCTGTCTTTGTGTGGAAACAGTGTTTTCATTGCTGAGCATTTTCTTCAACGAATCAATCTTCACTCCATTTTCAATCAGTTCCAACGTAACAGGAGGTTGGTTGCCCCCATCCTGTTCCTGCTCCTTTACCCAATCATCGGAAGTCTTGCGATTCATGTTGTATATGAAATAATTAGGTGTTAAAAAGAATGACTCCACCATTTTGATCTCTTCAAATGAAGACCTTGAAATCATACCGTCTCTATCCAGTTTGAAATCCGATGGGATTTTTGCGTTTTTAGGAAAGAAACGGCGAATGAATGTCCTGTCATTTGTAAGTTCAGGCAGTTTTACGCCACGATCATCAGTGAACAGGTAATTGGCTGTACAATTTGCATATGAATAAGGAGTGTAAGCCTGTCCATGGTGCACAGGGTTCTTCAATACGTAATTGACTGCCATAGTTATGTGTCGCGGCCCAGCCAATGCGCAGATAAACACTTTCCTGTCAAACAGCCTTCCTGATCTGTGATGCTTTATGTTGAAATGTTTAGTGATTGAAAGCCGTAGTGACAGAACGAATTTTTCAGGGTTGTCAGAATATACAACAAAATGCATGTGGTTCGACATCAACGCATCAACGAGGATATGTACTCCATCAGTATAAGCCGTATATGCAATAAGATTTGTAATATCCCTGAAATCATCAGGACTACGGAAGAGCACTTCATTATGTGCTGTCATACAGATATGATAAATGTCTGTCATGGCAAGTAGATTTATAAGGTGAACGAGTACAAAGATACATTCCAGAAATCCTAAAGTCAATAGTATGCAGGTTTTTATTCTCAAAAGGGTAATGTTAGGGATGAATAAGGCCTTTATCCAGCGATTACGTCCCTAACATTAGGCATAAGAGTGTGATTTAGGCTGTTTCCGCTTCACGTTAGGGACAAATATTGGTCGAGAGCACTAGAATTGTCCCTAACATACAAAATAACGCCCTACCGCAACCGCAAGATAAGCGGAGCCTTAAATTCAGGTGACGTTTCAAACAACACAAAGATGAAAAAACGCCCCACCGCAAGGCCGGCAGGGCGTTATTTATGATATTCAGAGCGGATTACAGTCCGAAAACTTCCTTCACCTTATCTACATAATCCAGTTTCTCCCAGGTGAAAAGTTCCACCTTCACTGTCCTGACTTCGCCGTTATTGCTGCGGAAAGTCTTCTCGACCTCCTTAGGACGGCGGCCCATGTGGCCGTAGCTGGCGGTTTCGCTGTAGATTGGGTTGCGCAGTTTGAGACGCTGCTCGATTGCCTTGGGACGCAGGTCGAAGATCTGGTCTACCTTTGCGGCAATCTCACCGTCAGTCATAGCGACATGGCTCTTGCCGTAAGTGTTCACCCAGATGTTAATGGGTTTTGCAACGCCTATTGCATACGAAATCTCAACCAGTATCTCGTCGCTGACACCGGCAGCAACCAGGTTCTTGGCAATGTGGCGGGCTGCGTATGCGGCACTGCGGTCAACCTTGCTGGGATCTTTGCCGCTGAATGCGCCACCGCCGTGCGCGCCCTTGCCCCCGTAAGTGTCGACAATGATCTTGCGGCCTGTCAGACCGGTATCACCGTGCGGTCCGCCAATCACGAACTTACCGGTGGGATTGACGAAATACTTGATCTCACCGTCAAAAAGAGCCTTGACCTCGTCACGTCCTATGCGGGAGATGACACGCGGAATGAGGATATTGATTACATCCTGACGGATCTGCTCCAGCATGGCTGCATCGGCCTTGAGCTGTGCCTCCCCGCTGTCATCGGCCGGTTTGACGAAATCGTCATGCTGCGTTGAAACGACTATGGTGTCAATGCGTTCGGGACGGCCGTCGTCGCTGTACTGGACAGTCACCTGACTCTTGGAGTCCGGACGCAGGTAGGTCATGACCTTTCCCTCACGGCGGATTTCGGCCAGCACCTTCAGGATCTTATGGGCCACGAACAGTGAAACCGGCATGTAGCTCTCAGTTTCGTTTGTGGCATAACCGAACATCATGCCCTGGTCTCCGGCACCTTGGTCCATGGGGTCCTCACGGTTCACGCCGCGGCTTATGTCGGGGCTCTGTTCGTGAATTGCACTGAAAATGCCGCAGCTGTCAGCATCGAACTTGTATTCGGATTTTGTGTAACCAATGCGGCGGATTACGCTGCGGGCGGTTTCCTGAAGGTCTATGTAGGAGTTCGATGTCACTTCGCCCGCCATTACGACCTGACCGGTGGTTACAAGAGTTTCACAGGCCACCTTTGAACTGGGATCAAAGGCAAGCATTTCGTCTACGACTGCGTCCGATATCTGATCGGCAACTTTGTCGGGGTGTCCTTCAGACACCGATTCGGATGTGAATAAGTATGACATTATTATAAATAAAAAAAGCTCATTGCCTACTGGACAATGGGCCATGACGGTGCCATAAGCTATACTGTCAGAAAGGTGACTTTTAGCATTTTTTTGTGTGGTTGCAAGCTGTCAGTGCCACTTGGGCGCCAAATCTTTCCACATTGTCCGCCGCAAAGGTACTGCATTTTTTCCATCATTGTCCTTATATCAGCATTTGGAAGAATGCGTAATTGCTATATAGTTAACTTGAGCAAATGGCGTATTTCCATTGCAAGCACTCGCTAATCACTTATTATCTGGCTTTTGTAATATGTTTTCAATAAAGCTCAATGTTAACGATTATGTTAACGTATACCAAATGTTTAACTTTTGCACTTAACCTTCCAACGTTTCTGACATCATATTTGCGAACACTGCGAAACACAGCGGGTCACAGACAAGACT
>JAKSIS010000068.1 GCA_024398665.1 Bacteroidaceae bacterium | reverse complement strand
TACTTGTTGCCTATGCGGGCCAGGTTCATGGCCTCCTTCTGGGCCTCGCGGAACTTGAAGTTCTCCAGCAGGTTCTCCAGAGCGGTCTTTACATCGGCGAATTCCTTCAGGGTGTCCTTGTCGTAGTCAGTCAGCTGGCCGCATGCGGGAACAATGCCGTCAAAGTATTTCTGTGTCAGCACCAGTGCGCGGTTCACGAAATTGCCGTATATGGCTACCAGTTCGTTGTTGTTGCGTGCCTGGAAATCCTTCCATGTGAAGTTGTTGTCCTTGGTTTCGGGGGCGTTGGCTGTGAGCACGTAACGCATCACATCGGCCTTTCCGGGGAAATCCTGCAGGTATTCGTGCACCCATACGGCCCAGTTGCGTGACGTGGAGATCTTGTCGTCCTCAAGGTTCAGGAACTCGTTGCTGGGCACGTTGTCGGGCAGAATGTAGCTGCCTTCGGCCTTCAGCATGGACGGGAACACTATGCAGTGGAACACAATGTTGTCCTTGCCTATGAAATGTATCAGACGGGTGTCTTCATCCTTCCACCATGTCTCCCAGCTGCCGCGCTCGGGATGTGCGTCGCAGTATTCCTTGGTGTTGGAAATGTATCCTATCGGGGCATCGAACCACACGTACAGGACCTTGCCCTCGGCACCCTCGACGGGTACGGGGATTCCCCAGTCCAGGTCGCGGCTCACGGCGCGGGGCTGCAGACCCATGTCGAGCCAGCTCTTGCACTGGCCGTAGACATTGGGGCGCCATTCCTTGTGGCCCTGCAGGATCCACTCCTCAAGCCACTGCTGGTACTGCTCCAGAGGCAGGAACCAGTGCGTGGTCTCCTTCATGACGGGTTTGCAGCCTGTCACTGTGCTCACCGGATTGATCAGGTCAGTGGGTGAGAGCGATGTGCCGCACTTCTCGCACTGGTCGCCGTAGGCCTTTTCGTTGTGGCAGTGGGGGCATTCGCCTGTGATGTAGCGGTCAGCCAGGAACATCTTCGCTTCGGGGTCGTAGTACTGTTCGCTGGTCTTCTGTATGAACTTGCCGTTGTCGTACAGCTTGCGGAAGAAGTCCGATGCCAGTTTGCTGTGGGTATCGGAACTGGTGCGTCCGTAAATGTCGTACGAAATGCCCATTCCTTCGAATGTCTCCTTCATCTGGTAATGGTAGCGGTCAATGATGTCCTGCGGGGTCACGCCTTCCTTCCTGGCGCGTATGGTGATTGGCACACCGTGTTCGTCGCTGCCGCCTATGAACATGACGTCCTTGCCCATCAGGCGCTGGTAGCGTACGTAGATGTCAGCCGGAACGTAGGCGCCGGCAAGATGACCGATGTGCAGGGGGCCGTTTGCGTATGGCAGGGCCGATGTGACCAGAATTCTCTTGTAGTCTTTCATATCCAATAAGTTGTTTGTTTCCAGTTTGAACCGCAAAATTACATTTTTCCACGCAAACTCCCCGCACGCGCGCTACTTTTGTCCGTAAAGACTATTTTGTATTTTGAAAAAGTCCGTTTCCATATGCGGACAAATGAAAAATGCGCTTATCTTTGGAGCGTTGAACATAAGAAGGACACATTTACATGAACTGCACAATATTTTCTAACCATGCTTATCAAAGTTTACGGGGCCGCTGTCCAGGGGATAGACGCCTACATTGTCACAATCGAAACCAACACATCCAGAGGTATCAGATTCTTTCTTGTCGGACTTCCTGACAGCGCTGTCAAGGAGAGCCATGAACGTATCGTATCGGCCATTCATCTGAACGGTTACAGATTTCCGTCCAGCCAGATAGTCATCAATATGGCGCCGGCGGACATACGTAAGGAAGGTGCGGCATATGACCTGCCTCTTGCCGTCAGCATTCTGGCTGCGACAGGTCAGGTCAGCACTGAATACCTGTCAGACTATGTCATTATGGGCGAAATGGGGCTGGACGGGATGCTGCAGCCGGTCAGGGGCGCCCTGTCAATGGCAATCCAGGCACGCAACGAAGGGTTCAGCGGCATAATTCTTCCCTACCAGAATGCACCTGAGGCCGCTGTCATAGACGGGATCAGCGTATTCGGAGCCCGTAATCTGCGCGAGGTCACAGACCTGCTTGACGGTCGTGAAGGGTGTATAGTGCAATTGGACAAGTCCGATGCGCAGATAGCGGGAACCGCACCTGAATGCCCGTCGGATTTTGCCGATGTCAAAGGCCAGCAGCCCATCAAGCGGGCTCTTGAGGTTGCTGCAAGCGGAGGACACAATCTTATAATGATAGGTCCGCCGGGAAGCGGCAAGTCCATGATGGCTAGAGCCGTCCCCTCCATACTGCCGCCGCTGACAAGGGAGGAGAGCATTGAAACCACCAGGATTCATTCGGTTGCGGGGCTTACGGGCAATGGGGCGGCACTGGTCGGGCTGCGGCCTTTCCGGCACCCCCACCACACCATTTCCAACGTGGCGCTGACAGGCGGCGGGAACAACGCCAGTCCGGGAGAAATATCCCTGGCGCACAACGGCATACTCTATCTTGACGAACTGCCGGAATTCTCCAGATCAGCCCTGGAGGTGCTGCGGCAGCCGCTTGAAGACAGGACAATTGTCATTTCCCGTTCCAAATACCGTGTGGAATATCCGGCATCATTCATGCTGCTTGCTTCAATGAACCCTTGTCCGTGCGGGTACTACAATCACCCTACCAGGGAATGCCACTGCAGCCCTCCAGTTATTGAACGGTACCTTGGGCGTATTTCCGGTCCGCTGATGGACCGTTTTGACATACAGTGTGAAATTCTCCCTGTCGGTTTTGAGGACATGTCAAGGGACTGTGAGTGCGAAAGCAGCGCTGCAATCAGGGAAAGGGTTATCCGCGCACGTGAAGTGCAGGCGACCAGATTTGCCGGTGAAAAGGGGATTTACTGCAATGCCCAGATGAGTTCGCGGCAACTCCGGAAATACTCCATGGCTGAACCTGCCGCTGTCAGGATTCTGGGTGAGGCCATGAACAGGCTGAACCTGTCGGCGCGTGCTTATGACCGCATTCTGAAAGTGGCCCGGACAATTGCTGATATGGAGGGTTCGCGTACTGTCAGGACAACCCATATTGCCGAGGCCATTTCATACCGCACCCTGGACCGTGCCACATGGGGAAAGTGACCGCAGTCCGTACGGGAGCAGGCGGCCTCAAAGAGTGTTAAGTTTGAACTTTTTCGGAACAGTAGAGTCCTTCAGATTGTCTTTCTTTCCGGTAGTTTTGCTGCCCGCCTTTTTTGGAACGTTCTTTTCAATGTAGGCCATTACGCCGTCAATTGACGATGATCTGTACATGACCTTCTTCATGCTGGAGAACACTATGTATGACGGGAATTCCGGAATGTACGTGTTGGTGACAATCCGGCTGCTCCAGCCTCCGTTCTCATTGAATGACTGCCACTGCAGGGAATCCTCTCTGAGACAGTTTATCCACCGGTCCTTCCTCACGTCAATTGAAATGTCAGCTATAGTAAGATTGTAGTCTTCAAATGCGTCTGCCAACCGTGTCAGGTCCCTGCGTGCCTGCACACTGCCTTCATGCCATGATGCCCATACGCAGACCACCATGTGTCCCTGACTGCCCATATCCTGCAGTTTCAGCTTCTGCCCGGTCGAATCAGTCAGTGAAACGTCGCTCAGATAGACATTGGCGGGTTCGTTTTCAATGAACCTGCTCCTGAGTGATACGAGAAGCGGTGAATCCTGGGTTATTCCGCTCATCTTTGACGTGGTGTTGCGTATGGTGTTCTGGCTGCAGTGCCACTTCCTGACCATATATTCGCACACAAGGTACGGCGCGCATTCTGAGAACGGGTCGTCCAGAATTATAGAATCAATCCTGGCAATGGTCTGCAAGGCCGATGTGTCTGACAGCGCCTGCTCCCTGAAAACCTGAATGATGTCATTGTAATGCCCGCCGCTGATGACAGCCGTACTGCCGTCAGACGGCATGGTGAAAGTCGCCGTAACGGCCTTTTCTGCGAAAACAGGAAACTGCTGTCCGTCAGGCATGATGAGCAGCAGCGGGGTGATGGTGTCCGGAACGAATGACCAGCTGAACTGTCCGTCAGTACAGTGTATGAAATCAGAACGGTCAAACCTGGAATCAAGTCCGATGACCAGAATGGAGTCATTGCCGCCCTCTTCAATGCTTCCATGCAGCACGAACGCGTCCTTCTCCTGCCTGTTGCAGGAAAGAAGTGACAGCAGTGCGGCGGCCAGAACGGGCGTGAACTTCTTCATCGGACTATATCAATTATCTTGCGGCTCTCTTGCGTTCCAGTTCGTTGAGTATGACCTTGCGCATGCGCATGCTCTTGGGGGTAACTTCAACGTATTCGTCATTCTTGATGTATTCCAGTGCCTCTTCAAGCGAGAAGATTACCGGAGGTGCAATGTGTGCCTTCTCGTCAGCACCGCTGGCGCGCATGTTGGTAAGCTGCTTGGCCTTGGTGACATTGATCACCAGGTCGTTTTCATGGACGTGTTCGCCTACCACCTGGCCGGCATAGACCTGGTCCTGCGGATTGACGAAGAACTTGCCGCGGTCCTGCAGCTTGTCCAGCGCATATGCGAACACGGTGCCGGTCTCCATGGCGACCATTGAACCGTTGGTACGGCGCTCTATGTCACCCTTGTACGGCTGGTATTCCTTGAAGCGGTGTGCCATGATGGCTTCGCCCTGTGAAGCGGTAAGAACGTTCGTGCGCAGTCCTATGATGCCGCGTGAAGGTATGTCGAACACAATCACTACGCGGTCACCCTGGGTGTCCATGGATGTCATTTCACCTTTGCGCCTGGTGCACAGGTCAATCATCTTGCTTGCAAATTCCTCAGGAACGCTTATGGTCAGTTCCTCAATGGGTTCGCACTGCCTGCCGTCAATCTGTTTCATGATGACCTGAGGCTGGCCCACCTGAAGTTCATAACCTTCGCGGCGCATGGTTTCTATAAGAATTGACAGGTGCAGCACGCCGCGGCCTGAAACCACCCACTTTCCGTCGCCTTCACCGGGACTGACGCGGAGAGCCAGGTTCTTGTCCAGTTCCAGCATCAGACGGTCCTGTATGTGGCGTGAAGTGACGTACTTGCCTTCCTTGCCGAAAAACGGTGAATCATTGATTGAGAACAGCATGCTCATGGTGGGCTCGTCAATGGCAATGGGCGGCAGGGGGTCCGGATTTTCGCTGTCGCATATGGTGTCGCCTATCTCGAATTTTTCAAGGCCGACAATTGCACATATGTCACCTGCACCTGCGGACTGCACTTTCTTGCGGCCCATTCCTTCAAAAGTGTGGAGTTCCTTGATCTTGACCTTTTCCATGCTGCCGTCACGGTGTGCCAGCATTGCAGTCATGCCTTCCTTCAGCTCACCTCGGTTCACACGGCCCACTGCAATACGGCCTGTGTAGGTCGAATAGTCAAGTGAGGTGATGAGCATCTGCAGCGTTCCCTCCTCTTCCTTGGGAGCGGGTATATGTTCTATTATTCCGTCAAGCAGCGTATAGATATTGTCCGTGGGCTTTTTCCAGTCGGTGCTCATCCAGCCCTGCTTTGCAGAACCGTAGTACACCGGGAAATCCAGCTGGTCTTCAGTCGCATCAAGTGCGAACATCAGGTCGAAAACCATTTCATAGACCTCTTCCGGACGGCAGTTGGGCTTGTCAACCTTGTTGACCACAACAATGGGCTTGAGTCCTATCTGAAGCGCCTTCTGCAGTACGAAACGTGTCTGTGGCATGGGGCCTTCAAAGGCATCGACCAGCAGAATGCAGCCGTCGGCCATGTTCAGGACGCGTTCCACTTCACCGCCGAAGTCTGAATGTCCCGGGGTGTCAATGATGTTGATCTTGGTATCCTTATATACTATTGAAACGTTCTTTGAAAGGATTGTTATTCCGCGCTCACGCTCAAGATCATTGTTGTCAAGCATGAGTTCACCCTTGGCCTGATTGTCGCGGAACAGGTGGCCGGCCATCATCATCTTGTCAACCAGGGTTGTCTTGCCGTGGTCAACGTGTGCAATAATTGCAATGTTTCTGATATTCATTCTGATTGATCGTATAACAGGCCGCAAAGTTACGCGAAAATTTTGGGAATTTCATTGCGTATTAAAAAAGAAGGGGTAACTTTGCGCCCGCTAAACGAGTTTTCACATTAATTTTCAAGAAAATGTATTTAGACAAGGAGAAAAAACAAGAAATCTTTGGACAGTACGGAAAGTCTAACACGGATACCGGCTCACCTGAAGCCCAGATAGCCCTGTTCTCATACCGTATTTCCCATTTGACGGAACATCTTAAGGAGAACCGTAAGGATTATAGCACTGAAAGGGCTCTGACCCAGCTGGTAGGCAAGCGCCGCGCGCTTCTCAACTACCTCAAGTCAAAGGACATTGAGCGTTACCGCGCAATCGTCAAGGCACTTGGTCTGCGCAAGTAAGGCTAGAAGATGAAAAAAGGGGTTGGCTGCAAGGTCAACCCTTTTTTGTTACAACCACCTTATTTTTAGAGCTGTTTAAATTTATTCCGGCTCACCCGAAAACTAGTGTGGGGTAAGCTTGGATATCAGCATACGTATGCATC
>JAKSIS010000067.1 GCA_024398665.1 Bacteroidaceae bacterium | reverse complement strand
AGAACATCATCCCGTCATCAACAGGTGCTGCCAAGGCAGTAGGTAAGGTTCTTCCCGAACTGAACGGCAAGCTGACAGGCATGTCTCTGCGCGTTCCCACATCAGACGTATCTTTCGTTGACCTGACTGCTGAACTGAACACTCCCTGCACATATGAGGAGATCTGCGCAGCTATGAAGGAAGCTTCAGAAGGCGAACTCAAGGGTATCCTGGGTTACACCAACGAAGCTGTCGTTTCAACTGACTTCCGCAACGACTCACACACATCAATCTTCGACGAGAAGGCAGGTATCCAGCTGGATCCCACTTTCGTCAAGGTTTGCGCATGGTACGACAACGAATGGGGTTACAGCAACAAGGTTTGCGAAATGGCCCGCGTCATCACCAAGTGAGTTTAAAGTTTACTTGATAAAAATCCTCGCAGAAATGCGGGGATTTTTTGTTCAGTGGGGACTGTCCCTGTTGTGCGAGGCTGCACAACAGGGACAGTCCCCACTGAACATGAAAAAAATTTTATATCTTCGCGGTGTTATGGAGAATTATGACCTGATAACGGTGCTGGGACCTACGGCATGCGGCAAGACACAGCTGGCTGTGGCGCTTGCTGAGCGCATTCACGGTGAGATTCTGAGTGCAGACAGCCGCCAGGTGTATCGCGGCATGGACATCGGAACAGGAAAGGACCTTGCCGACTACAGGGACATTCCATATCACCTTATAGATATTGCCCAGCCAGGGACCAAGTACAACGTGTATGAATTCCAGGGGGATTTCCTGAAAGCGTACCGGACGGTGCTTGAACATGGGGCCCGCCCTGTCATGTGCGGTGGGACGGGGCTGTATCTGGAGTCGGTGCTGCGCGGATACCGCCTGATACCGGTGCCTGAGAATCCTCAGCTGCGTGCAGCTCTTGAAGGGAAAAGTCTGAAAGAACTGACTGAAATCCTTCAGGGCTACAAGACACTTCACAATACTACCGATGTAGATACAGCAAAGCGTGCCATTCGTGCCATAGAAATTGAAGAGTGTTACCGCCGCACTCCCGTTGAAAAGAACGCTTTCCCACAGCTCAGGAGCCTGAACATAGGAATTGACATAAGCCGTGAACTGAGGCGCGAACGCATATCGGCCCGTCTGGAGAAAAGACTGCAGGAGGGTATGATTGATGAAGTGAAAGGATTGCTGGACAGCGGTATAAAGGCCGATGACCTTATCTATTACGGACTTGAATACAAGTACGTTACGCTTTATGTTACCGGCCAGCTGGAGTACCGATACCTGCTCAAGGAACTGGAGGTTGCAATCCACCAGTTCGCAAAGCGCCAGATGACATGGTTCCGCGGAATGGAGCGGCGCGGCATTCACATTGAATGGATTCCGTTCTCATGGTCCATGGAAGAGAAGGTGGACCGTATTGTTGAATTAATGGAAAAGTAAAGCATATGGCTGAAGATACCGAAAGATGGGGTATAGTCTACGTCCCCCGTGCCGGCGTAAGCAATTCGCTGAAACGCTGGGACCAGATCAGGGAATACCTTGAATTCCGAAAGGTGAAATATGACTTTGTCCAGTCTGAAGGTGAAGGTTCCATTGAACGCCTTACCCGCATGCTGATTGACAGCGGACACCGCACGATAGTGGTTGTGGGCGGTGACGAAGCTCTGAACGATGCCATCAACGCCATAATGTTCACCCCACGCGAACTGCGTCAGGAACTCTTCCTGGGCATTGTGCCTAACGGCATAGGAAATGACTTCGCAAAGTTCTGGGGACTGGATGTGGACAACTACAAGAAGGCCATACACTGGATCATCGAACACAGGACCAAGAAGATTGATGTGGGCTATTGCTCATACACTGAAGACGGCATGGAGAAAGTCCGTTATTTCCTCATGGCCGTAAACGTGGGCCTGAGCGCCCAGGCCATCAGACTGTCCGATATCTGCAAGCGTTTCGGAAAGACAAACCCGTCATACCTTATAGCACTCTTCAGCCTTTTCAAGGAACGCAAACAGTACAAGATGCGCCTTAAGGTTAACAGCGAAGAGATAAGTGACAGGATCATGACCCTTTGCATAGGCAATTCGCGCGGCTACGGCCTGACACCCAGCGCTGTGCCGTACAACGGATGGCTGGACCTGTCAGTCGTGTACCGTCCAAAGTTCTGGCAGACTGTGAGGGGACTTTACATGATACTGCACAACCAGTTCCTGAACCATGAGCAGGTGCGGCCCTACAGGACCAAGCAGATAGAGATTATCCAGGCCGACGGTTCGCTGACCTGCATAGACGGCCGTACGCTGAAGCATTCTTTCCCGCTCACCGTTTCGCTTGAGCCGGCTGTGTTGAACTTCATAATTCCAGAATAATATGGCACTGTTTGAAAAGTCCGGAAATTTTTTCCTGCTTGCCGGCCCCTGCGTGATAGAGGGTGAGGATATGGCAATGCGTATTGCAGAAAAGTGCGTAGGCATAACGTCCCGTCTGGGCATTCCGTATGCCTTCAAAGGTTCGTTCAGGAAGGCCAACCGCTCGCGCCTTGATTCGTTCACAGGCATTGGCGACATGGAGGCTCTGCGCATTCTTGGCAAGGTGCGGTCTCAGTTCGGCATTCCTGTGGTAACTGACATACATCAGGAGTCCGATGCCGCCATGGCTGCCGACTATGTGGATATTCTGCAGATTCCGGCTTTCCTTTGCCGTCAGACTGACCTTCTTGTTGCCGCTGCAAGGACCGGAAAGACCGTGAACATAAAGAAGGGGCAGTTCCTGGCCCCTGATGCCATGCAATTCGCAGCCCGGAAGGTTGTGGATGCCGGAAATTCCAATGTCATGCTGACTGAACGCGGCACCACATTCGGTTATCAGGACCTTGTGGTTGATTTCCGCGGTATACCTGAAATGCAGAAATTCGGTTTCCCCGTGGTGGTTGACTGTACCCATTCCCTGCAGCGTCCCAACCAGACCTGCGGAGTGACCGGCGGCCAGCCCGAAATGATTGAGACCATATGCAAGGCTGCAGTTGCAGTCGGTGCTGACGGCCTGTTCATGGAAACGCATGAGAATCCTGCCGTGGCAAAGAGCGACGGCGCGAACATGCTCCAGCTTGACATGCTGGAACCGCTTCTTGAGAAACTGGTGCGCATACGTGCGGCAATCAGCTGAATTCCCAGTGTAGTAAAATGAATTACCTTATCCGGAATGCCTCAGCTGTCAATGAGGGTGAAATGTTCAAGGCCGATGTCCTGATTGAGGACGGTCTGATAAGCTGCATTGCCCGTGACGGCGGCCTGGAAGCGCCGAACGCTCAGACAATTGACGCCACCGGCAAATACCTGATTCCCGGCATAATTGACGAACATGTCCATTTCCGTGAGCCCGGACTGACACAGAAGGCTGACATCTTCACTGAGAGCCGTGCAGCTGTCGCCGGCGGAGTGACATCGTTCATGGACATGCCCAATACAGTGCCGCAGACCGTGAGCATCGGACTGCTGGAAGACAAGTTCAGGCTGGCTTCGGAAAAATCGCTGGCCAACTACTCATTCTACATCGGCGCCACAAATGACAATCTGCAGGAAGTGCTTGAAACTGACTTCAGCAAGGTATGCGGCATAAAGCTGTTCATGGGCTCAAGTACCGGCAACATGCTGGTTGACAGCAATCTGGCTTTGGAGGCGCTTTTCCGTGAGGCCCCGTGTCTCATTGCCGCACACTGTGAAGACGAGCAGACAATCAAGCGCAACACTGAACTATATCGCGGTATGGCCGGCCCCTCAAGCCATCCTTCCATACGCAGCGCGGAGGCATGCTACCGTTCATCGGCCCGCGCCGTGGAACTGGCTGGGAAGACCGGAGCGCAGCTGCATATACTGCACATTTCTACCGCCCGTGAACTGGAGCTTTTCAGCAGTTCTCTGCCTTTGGAGGAGAAGAGAATAACGGCCGAAACCTGCCCGCACTACCTGTATTTCAACGACCGCGACTACCGGGACAGGGGATTCGCCATAAAGTGCAACCCCGCCATCAAGTCGGAATCCGATTCAGCTGCGCTGCTTGACGCCCTCCGTACAGGACTGATTGACACAATAGGCACCGACCATGCGCCACACCTGAAGGAGGAGAAGTTCACAGGTGACTATTTCACAAGCAAATCCGGTTTCCCGTCCATACAGCACAGCCTTGACATCATGTCGGGACTGCTGCCACTGCCGCTTCTTGTCAGGCTCATGTGCCACAATCCGGCTGTCCTGTACCGGATAGACCGCCGCGGATTCATCCGTAAAGGCTATCATGCAGACCTTGCCCTTGTGGACCTTGACTGCAGCAGAATGATTTCAGGTGAAACGGAATTCTCAAAGTGCGGCTGGACTCCCTACGACGGCGTAACGGTCAGGTCAAACGTCACCCACACGTTCGTTGGCGGCAATCTTGTATACGAGAACGGTTCCTTCCACGAAGGTTCCCGCGGAGAGAGGCTGCTGTTTAACCGGTAAAATGCTTCTGGTGCACATGAAGTCATGTGCGGCCGTTCTTTCGTTTTCACGCGCATGTACTCATGAAGTCATGTGCAGCCGTTCTTTCGTTTTGCCAGAATGAGAAACGCTCTTGCTGTCCATTTCATTTGTGATGGACTTTTATGTTTCTCTAGATTGAAATTATGAGGGTAGAGAAACGATTTGTACATTCCGTGAGGCTGTACAAAGGTCCATTGTTTCTCACTTTGGCGGAATACGAATGCATGACGGGGAAAAACGAAAGCGGCCCCCGGTCAAGGAGCCGCTTTTCAGTATTATCCTTCTGATTGCAATCAGTCAATCATTTCGAAACCTGTGTAGGGAACAAGGGCCTTGGGCATGCGTATGCCTTCAGGGGTCTGGTTGTTCTCCAGGATAGCTGCCACTATGCGCGGCAGGGCAAGTGCGGAACCGTTCAGGGTGTGGCAAAGTTCGGTCTTTCCTCCGGCGGTCTTGCGGTAACGGCACTTCAGACGGTTGGCCTGGTATGTGTCGAAATTTGAAACCGATGAAACCTCAAGCCAGCGCTTCTGGGCCTCGGAATAGACTTCAAAGTCATAGCATATGGCCGATGTGAAACTCTGGTCGCCGCCGCAGAGACGCAGTATGCGGTAAGGGAGTTCCAGTTTCTGGAGCAAACCCTCAACGTGTGCGAGCATTTCCTTGTGGCTTTCTGCCGAATGTTCGGGAGTGTCAATGCGGACAATCTCAATCTTCGAGAATTCATGCAGACGGTTCAGACCGCGTACATCCTTGCCGTATGAACCGGCCTCGCGGCGGAAGCACTGTGTGTATGCGCAGTTCTTGATGGGGAGGTCCTTTTCGTCCAGAATGACGTCACGGTAGATGTTTGTTACAGGAACTTCAGCTGTAGGAATCAGATACAGGTCATCGACTTCACAGTGGTACATCTGGCCTTCCTTGTCAGGCAGCTGGCCTGTGCCGTAACCTGATGCCTGGTTGACTACAGTGGGAGGCATGATTTCGGTGTAGCCCGACTTGCCGGCCTCGGCCAGGAAGAAGTTGATGAGCGCGCGCTGCAGCTGTGCGCCCTTGCCAATGTATACGGGGAAACCTGCACCGGTAATCTTGACGCCAAGGTCAAAGTCAATAAGGTTGTATTTCTTGGCAAGTTCCCAGTGGGGGACCTTGGCCTCACCGTTTTCAGGATTGCAGGTCCAGTTGCCAACGGTGTCCTGTCCTAAGACGCACTCCTTCAGGTTTGACTTGACAACCCAGTTGTCTTCTGCGCATGTGCCTTCCGGAACTTCCGGGTAGGGGATGTTGGGGATGGTGCAGAGCAGGGCTGTCAGATCCTTCTCGGCCTGCTCCTTCTGTGCTTCAAGTTCAGTGGCTGCGGCCTTGAGCTGGGCAACCTGGGCCTTGGCCTGTTCAGCCTCCTCCTTGTTGCCTGCCTTCATTGCCTGACCAATCCTGGCAGCAAGAGTCTTGCCTTCAGCCAGGTTCCTGTCCAGCTGGTTCTGTGACTTCTTGCGGATGTCGTTCAGTTCAATTGCCTGGGCGACTGCTTCTTCAGCATTCTTGAAATGCTTCTTCTTGAGACCTGCTATCACTGCATCGGTCTGTTCTGTGATCTGTTTGAGTGTGAGCATCGGGAATAACTGTTTGATGAATAAAAAAGGCCCACATCAGTGAGCCTCTTTCTTTTTTGTTCCGTTATCAGGCTTCAGCTTGCTCCTGAACGGGGATTACTGAAACGTAGCTTCTGTCCTTGCGGCCCTTCTTGAACTGTACCGTTCCGTCAACCAGAGCGTACAGTGTGTGGTCCTTGCCCATGCCGATGTTTTCACCCGGATGATGCTGGGTACCGCGCTGACGTACTATGATGTTACCTGCTTTTGCATACTGTCCACCCCAAATCTTGACGCCGAGGCGCTTGCTGGCAGACTCACGGCCGTTCTTGGAACTACCTACACCTTTTTTATGTGCCATATCTGTTTCTTTTTTTTAGGGTTATGCTACTACTTCCTTAACCAGAAGCTCTGTGAACTGCTGGCGGTGACCGTTCAGCTTACGGTAACCTTTTCTTCTTCTCTTCTTGAAGACAATCACCTTGTCACCCTTTACGAGTGATGTCTTGACTTCACAAACGACCTTTGCGCCTTCAATGGTGGGGGTACCAACGGTAACCTGTCCGTCCTTGTCAGCCAGAAGAATCTTGTCAAACTCTACATTTGCACCGGCCTCAATGTCCTGAATGTGGTGCACGAACAGCTTCATTCCCTGTTCAATCTTGAACTGCTGTCCCTGAATTTCAGCAATAACGTACATTTAA
>JAKSIS010000066.1 GCA_024398665.1 Bacteroidaceae bacterium | reverse complement strand
AATCTGTGAAAGCAGACACAAATTTACTCAGCCCCCACTAAACTTCCACTGAGCCTAAAAAACTGAAGTCTCGCATGCGAAACATAAAAAAAAAGCTCCTTCCGGAGCCTTTTTTTTTACTGTCAGAAAATCACTTGGCTGCTGCCAGAGAAGCCTTTCTGAATTCCTTCATAAGTTTCTCCAGATCAAGAGAAGCCTTGCGAGCGCGAGTACCGGCGGCCTTGTTTCCCTTTTCAATCTGAGCGTTTGCATCCTTTGCAAAATCAGCATAAAGTTCAGCGGCCTGTTTCAAAATTTCTTCCATAGTTGTTTGTTATTGAAATGATTATTGAATCTTGATGGTCACAAAAATAGCACTATTTCATTTAGTCGCAAAAAAACAATGGCTTTTTTTTGAAAAAAATTACAAATAGTACAAAACAAGTGAAAAACGCTCTCAAAACGGTCTTCCGGCATATCGGAAAATGCATGAATAATTCTCACACAAAACAAAGGCGGGTTCGCCCAAATTGATTATTTTTGCACTGATATATATTAGGAAAGAAATGAAAAAGTACATTCTGACCGCCATCGCCTGCATGCTTGCAGTCGTGGCATACGGCAAAAAGACCATTGATCCGCAATACGGAATAGGTGCAGTTCCCGTTGACGCAAACGGAAAAGTGACATTCACCCAGGATATTCCGGTACCGTCCGGAATGACCGATGATCAGGCATATGACGCAGTACTGGCCTGGGCAAAAGGCTATTTCTCACTGGGAACATCGCAAAAGGCGAAAATATTGAGCGAAAACAGTGAAAGCCGCAGTTTCACACTGACAGCAGAACGGATGCTCATTTTCAAGAGAACTGCCTTCATGTCCGATGAGACCGTAATAGGTTATTCTTTCTCATGTGCTGTCAGGAACGGTGTCTGCACGACAAAGATTACTGACATACGCTACCGTTATGAGGAAAAGCGCGAAAGCGGAGGTTCAGCATTCACCGCTGAAGAATGGATAACCGATGACGAAGCCTTCAACAGGAAGAAGACAAAGTTCTACAAGATGACAGGCAAGTTCCGCATCAAGACCATAGACATGGTCCATCAGATAGGCGAAAAGATTCAGGAAGCATTAAACTGACCAGCAAGTCCAGTCCCAAATGTCAGGCATTAAGGATCCGTATGCAGTTCTTGGCGTTGACCGCTACGCGCAGGACAGTGAAATAAGGGAATCGTATGAAAGGCTGAAAGCCGCCCATGAGGGTGACTCCACTGCACTTGAGCAGATTGAGCAGGCATACGGCATACTGTCCGACTTGCAGAAACGGGCTGAATATGACATTAAGGGAAAGGTCAGCCCAGTCCGGTCACACACCCGCAAGAAACAGGTTGATGGAATAATCAGGGCGCGAAACACGCTGAACACCCTGTTTCTTGTTGGAGCAGCCGTAACGCTGGTGTTCTTTATCCTGCAATGGTGCGGGTACAGCAGGACACCGTTCTACTGGGCCTGCGGGATTTCAATGATTCTCAAAGTTGCCGAATACATTTTAAGGCTAATTCCGTAAACATGCCACACACCTTGCCTAAGACACATATCAGGCGCATCGGACTTGTTCTTGCCATTCAGGTCCTGCTGACAGTGTGTCCCAAGCTGGCGGCACAGACAACATTGTCGCAGAATCAGGACGGATTCAACGGCGAACGCATGGACGGATTCATGGACACCGAACCCGACAAGGATTCGACCGTAGTGGAACGTTCCGTTTCCAAAGACTATTTCCAATGGGTGATGAACCCGAATACAGGACTGCCGTTGGAAGTCAGCCCCGACACCCTGCACCATTCGTTCCACAACGTGCATCTTACGGAAGGCATGAAGGGTACGTACAGCCATCTTGGCAACATGGGTTCCCCCAGGCTTTCACGTCTGTACTTTGAACGCAAGGAGACCGGTGACTTCATGTTCGATTCGCCTTACGGTTTCTGGATCAAGAACCCCACTGATTTCCGTTTCACCGACACAAAAAGCCCTCATGTCAGTCTGGACTACTATAAGGGCGGTGACAAACGCACCGGCGAAGAACGCGTAAAAGGCTATTTCGCTGCAAATTTCAACCGCAAGGTGGGAATAGGAATGGATATGGACTATCTGATCGGTCGCGGAAGGTATGACAGCCAGTCCACATCATTCTATGACGCTCGCCTGTACACATACTACCGCGGCGACATCTATTCCATGTACGTCACCGCAGGCAGCGACAAGATGAGAATAGCTGAAAACGGAGGCATTCAGGACACAAGGTATATCACCAATCCGGAAGCCATGGCAGAAGGACGCAAGTCCTACAGTCCTGAAGACATACCTTTCCGTCTGTACTACCATTGGAACAACCTGAAACGCAAGCAGGCGCTGCTCAGTCAGAACATAATGCTGAGCGTGAAGTTCAGCCGTACTGACAGCATAGGTGACACCATAATCACAACATCAAGAAAAGTTGAATTCGGTAAACTGGCCCACACATTCCAGATTTCAGGCCTGCAGCGAAACTACATAAACTACCAGATGCAGAACGGATTCTATGAAAGGCAGTTCCTGCACAACGATTCGACAGACACAGCCCGTAATTTCCAGCTGACGAACACGCTCTCTCTGTCACTTCTTGAAGGTGCCACGAAATGGGCAAAGGCAGGCCTTTCAGCATACGCACGATATGACTACCAGACATTCACCATGCCTGACACGCTGGGCGGCCGCGGCGAATACATGCGCCGTTACAGCAAAGGCAACTTCTCAGTCGGTGCCAGTCTGGAAAAGGCCCAGGGTGACAATCTCACATTCAAGGCCGGTGCTGAGACCGTCCTGCTGGGACAGGATCTTGGCGACTTCATACTTCACGGCGAAATGCTTCTCAAATACCCGCTGCTGGGCAAAGATGCCAGGATTGGGGCAAATGCCGCACTGACAGGACAGGCCCCGTCATTCTACATGCAGAAATTCCATTCCACTTTCGCATGGTGGGACAGGGACTTTGACAAGGAGTTCAAGACACACATAGGCGGATTCATCGACATAGAAAAGACAGGAACAAGACTCCAGGCCGATGTTGAAAACGTTGCCGGGTACGTGTATCTTGCCAACATGGGAAGCGGTGCCGTGAACGGCGACGGGATAACCCAGCCCACATATGACATCCAGGCTTTCCAGAACAGCGGTTCAATCCAGATTGTCAGCGCAACGCTCCAGCAGAATCTTGCGCTGGGGCCGCTGCACTGGGACAACAATGTCACATGGCAGCTGTCAGGAAACCGGGAAATAATTCCGCTGCCTGACCTGAACGTTTTCAGTGACCTGTATTTCAAGTTCCTGTATGCAAAGCGCCTTCAGATGGAGATAGGTGCCAATGCCACCTGGTTCTCAAAATACACAGCACCCGGCTACTGCCCTGCTGCAGGCATGTACCACCTGCAGAATCCGGCAGTGGAACAGGAAGTGGGCGGATACCCGCTTCTTACAGGCTATGTGAACTGCAATCTGCGCGGCGTAAGGTTCTACGCCATGTACTACCACGTCAATGACGGGATTCTTGCAAACCGCAACTCATTCATTGTTCCCGGATATCCGGCAAATCCGGGCATGTTCAAATTCGGACTAAGCTGGACTTTCTTTGACTGACGGCATATGGTAAGATGGGGGTTCATAGGGTGCGGTGAGGTCACCGAGAAGAAAAGCGGGCCTGCTTTCGCAAAGGCTGACGGTTCTGCCATCAGCGCTGTCATGAGCCGTGACGCCACAAAGGCAAAGTCATACGCCCAGAGACACGGAATAAGCCGATGGTACACTGACGCATTCGAACTGATACAGGACCCGGCGGTCGATGCCGTATACATTGCCACCCCACCCTCGTCACACGCCACTTATGCCATAATGGCCATGAAGGCCGGCAAACCGGTCTACATTGAAAAGCCCATGGCCCAGAGCTATGAGGAATGCATGCGCATAAACCGAGTCTCCAGGGATACCGGGGTACCCTGCTTTGTCGCATACTACCGCCGTTATCTGCCCTATTTCCTGAAAGTCAGGGAACTGCTGCCTAAAATAGGCACACTGATAAACGTTCAGATACGTTTCGCACAGCCTCCTAAAGAACTGGACTACAACAGTTCCAATCTTCCGTGGCGCGTCATACCCGACATATCGGGCGGCGGCTATTTCTATGACCTTGCACCGCATCAGATTGACATGATTCAGGAACTTTGCGGCTGCATCATCGACGCATACGGCCTGAGCAGCAACCGTGCCGGACTTTATGCCGCCGAGGACAGCGTAAGCGCCTGTTTCAAATTCGAAAACGGCCTGGTAGGTTCCGGATCATGGTGTTTCGTGGCTGACGAATCGGCCAAAGAGGACCGCATAGAACTCATCGGAGACAAAGGCATGATATGCTTCTCCATTTTCACCTTCCAGCCCATTGCACTCCATGACCAGGACGGAAGGCATGAATTTGACATTCCCAACCCGGAACACGTCCAGTTCCCGCTGGTTCAGGCTGTCGTAGACCACCTGAACGGCAAGTCGGTCTGCACATGTGACGGAATAAGCGCCACCCCCACCAACTGGGTCATGGACCGGATATTGGGGAAGTTCTGAACGCTAAAGGCACAAAAGCGGGCCCTCACGGGTCCGCTTTCACTTCAATAACAATCAATCAAATTAGAAACACAATCCAAGTGTAAGCATGCACTTGTCTGTTGTATGCTTGTAGTCCGTCAGAAGGTCTTCAGGGTACAGTGAGAACTGGCTCTTCCTTATTGAGTGGACATATGCAAAATCAATATAGAACTGTGTGCCGTTTTCAGGAGCCGAACAGTAGCCAAGGCCTGCAGTCAGGTTGGAACGGCGGCCGGTCATATCAGTCTGGCAGTCCTTGCGCATCATGTTGAATTCGGTATCGGACAAGTCTGCATAAGCCCTTGAATTGTACATGGGGCTGGTGGTATTGAAGCCCGCACGCAGACTGACCTTGTCAATATTCTGTTCAAGTCCGATGCTGAAGGTTGAATAGTCCTGAAGGTCACATGCACCCTGACGGCTCAGTCTGGAATTGTTCACGCTGAGTGAAGTGCGGCCTGTGAAATTCCTCTCATATTCTATGCCCAGGGCAGTATGTCCGGCTGTCAGACCGGCGCTGAAGTTCAGCGACCAGGGTGAAGTGAATGAATATTCGACTGACTTGGTGAACTTTTCTGCTGTGGAAAGGTGTATGGGATCAGGCAGTCCGTCAGCATTGGTATTAGCATGGTCGTCAAAGAGGAAATCGGAATAGGCCAGTGTCTGGCTGAACATTGTGGGACTCTTGAATGCAGCGCCCAGTCTCAGACCGGGAACAGGACGCAGTATTGTTCCGAAAGCCACGTTCCAGCCGTTGCCGGTCGAAGTGTTCATCTCATCAACGTTCAGATAGTTGAGGCCATCAGGAAAATCCGGATGCTTGCCGGCTTCGTAACGGTCCCAGATATACCCTTCGGACCATGTGTCAGTGGAAAGTATTCCGAATGTCACGCCGAAATAGGCCTTGTCATCAGCATTGTACGAAAGGTTGAAGTCATATGAACCGACCTTGTTGCGCTGATGGTCCTGGAAGTCGCGGTATGCCTCATATCCGTCTGCATCGAAAATCGCATCGGCATAAGTCACTGTCCTGTCCATATTCTGCAGACGCCGGTATGAGAAGGCGAAATTCAGATGGTTTCCGAATTCATCGCCTGCAAGCACCATACCTATATTGTCAAGACCGCCGAATATGTCGGACTTGATATTGCCGGACTGTGCACCCATATGCGATCCGGTGCTCCATGTTGAAGAACCGGCCATTGAAAGGGTCAAGTTAAGATCAGCGTGACGGTATGCTCCTATGCCTGCCGGGTTGTGGCTGATTGTGGAAATGTCATTGCCGAATGCTGACATGGCACCGCCCATGGACACATAGCGGGCTGTTCCATTGAGATCCTCTTCTATGAGTTTGCCTGCATCAAAAGTGGTCTGTGCATGCATACCTGCTGCCATCATTGCAGCCATGGCCATTGCCGTATATCTAAAAGTCTTCATAATAGTATTCCTTATATGGTTTGTCGTTTCATGTCATTAATCCGATACGCAGTGGAAGCTTACGTCAACGTCTTGAACCTGAGCTGGCGCTGCGGCTGCCGCCGGAACTTGCCCCTGAGCTTACGCTGCGGCCGGCTGATGAACTTGAACTGCTTACGCTGCGGCCGGCCGATGAGCTTGAGCTGCTTACGCTGCGGCTGCTTGAGGAGCTTGAACTGCTCACGCTGCGGCTGCTTGAGGAGCTTGAACTGCTCACGCTGCGGCTGCTTGAGGAGCTTGAACTGCTCACACTGCGGCTGCTTGAGGAGCTTGAACTGCTCACACTGCGGCTGCTTGAACTGGAGTTGGAGCTGCTCACGCTGCGGCTGCTTGAAGAAGGAGTCGAAGTTGAAGTCGAAGTCGAACGTGAAGTGCTTGAAGGAGCTGTCACGGTGCGGCTGCTGGAAGAAGTAGTGCCTGTGCTTACGCTGCGGCTGCTTGAAGTGCTGGTGCTGCTGGGACGGGTATAGGTCGATGATGACTGTACCGAACGGCTGGCACCCGAACTGCCGGAGCCTGAGCTTACGCTGCGGCTGGAGGTTGAAGTTGAACCTGAGCTGACACTGCGGCTGGAAGTTGCAGGAGCGACTGTACGAACCTGGCTGCTGCCGCTTGAAGTGACTGTTCTGGTGCTTGAACCTGAAGTGCCTGAGTTTACGCTGCGGCTGCTGGTTGCAGTTGAACCTGAACTGACGCTGCGGCTGCTGGTTG
>JAKSIS010000065.1 GCA_024398665.1 Bacteroidaceae bacterium | reverse complement strand
GAAGGTGACGGACTGCGGAGGAAGGTGACGGACTGCGGAGGAAGGTGACGGACTGGGCGAAAACAATTGACAACTTTGCATAAAAACGACCTTACAGACGTTCTATGTGCAAAGTTGTCAGCGTTTTACCCGTTTTTGTCCATTTCTGATGACAACTTTGCACACAGAATGCCCACAACGGCGATTCGCTGCAAAGTTGTCAACAAAATACGCCAGAGCTGCTAAAATGCCCATAGTTGCCTCGCTGTCAAAATACGGCAGTACTGCAGGAATGCCCATAGTTGCCTCGCTGTCATTTGTCTGAAGGCCACAGCAGCCGGATTGGGCTACTAAAAAGCCAGCGACAGTTAGAAAGGCCGCAAAAGCCGGAAACTGGCTACTAAAAAGCCAGCGAGCTGCGACTGAAGGAGCTCCTCACCGCCTACCGCACCGGCCTGCTGCGCTGACGCCGGGCCCATGCGGCCAACGGCGGCAGCCATACGCCACACGCCGCCCGCGCTCCGGCTATGCCGGAATCTCGCGCAGTATGGCAACAAGATGGTCGAACACCATGGGGACTGTGGCCAGTTCCAGGCGTTCGGATGGCGAATGGACGCCACGCAGTGTGGGACCCACCGAAATCATGTCCAGCTGGGGGTACGATGTCAGGAACAGGCCGCATTCCAGACCGGCGTGAATGGCCTTCACCTTGGGGTCACGGCCAAACAGCTGCCTGTACGTACGTACTGAAATGTCCAGCAGCTGCGACTTGGGATTCGGGGCCCAGCCGGGATAGCCGTCGTTGTGTTCCACCCGGGCTCCGGCCAGACGGAAACATGCGGCCAATGTGTCCTGGACGGCATATTTGGCGCTTTCTACAGAACTGCGCTGGCTGGCCACTATCACAACCTTACCGTTTTCAGTGCGCACGCGCGCCAGGTTCGAACTGGTCTCGACCAGTCCCGGAACATCCATGCTCATGGCGTATACTCCGTTGAATGACGCGAACAGTGCGCCCACAATTGAAAGGGCGGTGGCGGGTTCAATGCATTCGTCCACAGGGTCTGCGGACTGCATGATGAACTGTGCATCGGACTCGGTTACGTGATATTCATCCTGTATGGCGGCGGCAAAGACGTTGAAGTCAATGCGTATGTTCTCGCGGTCAGCGAACGGGACGGCAATCAAGGCAGTGGCGTCACGCGGTATGGCATTGTGCAGATTGCCTCCGGATATCGAACACAGGCGCAGGTCATACTTTCCCATTGCGCCGTACAGGAAACGCGCCAGAATCTTGTTGGCGTTGGCGTATCCCTTGTCAATGTCGTCACCGGAATGGCCCCCGTGCAGCTTGTCCACACCCACACTCAGGAACATGTATCCCTGCGGGACAGGACATGCGGTGTAATCGAAGGTCACGGTCGTATTGATACCGCCGGCGCAGCCTATGAATATTTCGCCCTCATCCTCAGAATCCAGGTTGATGAGCATGGTTCCGTTCATCCAGCCGTCCTTCAGACTCATGGCACCGGTCAGCCCTGTCTCTTCCGATACGGTGAACAGGCATTCCAGCGGGCCGTGCTGTATCTCATCGGACTTTGCCGCCATGACAGCCAGCGCCATGGCAATGCCCATGCCGTCATCAGCGCCCAGGGTGGTGCCGCGGGCCTTGAGCCAGCCGTCCTCGACGTATGTGTCAACTGGCTGTGTCATGAAATCATGTTCCAGCGTGGCATCCTTTTCACATACCATGTCCTGATGTGCCTGCAGTATTACCGTCTTACGGTCCTCGAAACCGGGTGTTGCCGGCTTTGAAATCAGCACGTTGCCTACTTCATCCCTGCGGGCGGCAAGTCCGCGGGCGGCAGCAAAGTCCAGCAGGTATTCACCCATTTTCTCCTCTCTTCCCGACGGGCGCGGTATGCGGCATATATCCGCAAAGATGCCCATCACTCTTTCTGTCCAGTCAATCTTTGTCATATTATATTTTTTTAGTAGTTCCGATGTCTCAAAATTAGTTGATTTTCCGAATAAATCCAACAAAGTTCACTAACTTCGCGGCTTGTATGTGGAAAACGCTTGGCATAGTCACTCTCATGCTTCTGGCAGCTGTCGCACTGCTGTCTGTAAGCATATGGGCAAAGAAAGGCGGCAGGTTTCCCAACATACATGTAGGAAAGAATCCCGCAATGAGGAAACGCGGGATAGGATGTGTTGAGGAGCAGGACCGTCAGGCGCAGCACAAGAGCCGTCTGGCTGTCAATGAAAAGAGTAACAACTAACTGACATATATGAAGATCAAATTAATTTCAGCCGCACTCATTTCAGCGGCAGTGGTTTTAGGATTCAGCCAGTGCACAAACGCAGGTCAGCCCGCAGCCTCACAGACCGGAGCCCCGGCACAGCAGCAGTCTTCTGCAGCCACATCGGGCCTTAAAGTCGCCATCATTGACGTGGACTCGCTGCTTGCCAACTACAACTACAATACAGACCTCAATGAAGCGCTGCTTTCAAAGGGTGAGAACTACCAGCTGAAACTGACTGAGGACATGAACAAGCTCCAGAAGGAGTATGATGACTTCAACAATAAGGTCCGGAATCAGGTCTTTTCATCGGCTGAACGCGCACAGCAGGAGCAGAACCGCATTCTCCGCAAGGAGCAGACACTGCGTGAACAGGGTGCCAAGTACGAACAGGAACTCCAGATGGAAGGTGCAGCCAACATGCAGAAAGTAACTGAGACCATACTGAATTTCCTTGAGGAATACAACAAGGAGCACAGATATGACATGATTCTCCAGAAGTCCGCCACACTTCTTGTAAGCGACAATATCCAGGACATCACCGGAGACATTCTGACAGGCCTGAACGAAGCCTACAAGCCCGAATAACCCACACCGCAATATGCTTTACGGGGCGTGACGCAGCAATGCGGTTACGCCCCTTTTTTTCAGGGGATTTTCCCCCGCCCCGGGTATTTTCCCTAAATCTCACGCCAATGTTTTAACATTCGGCGCCGCAAACGTTCTTAAGTGTAGAAACGAACCTTTAAAGACTTACAGCTATGACACGGAGAATCATTGTTTGGAGCATTGCAGTTGCAGGTCTTCTGCTTGCCACAGAGAACGTAAACGCACAGTCAAGAACTGTCACCAGCGTAAACACTGACAGGCGAAAGGTTGAAACACCGGCCGCCCGCACAGACGACCGCCGTGACGCGCCCATCAAACCTGATCCCCGCAACGCCGATGCCCGGCCGGCACCCCGTGCTGAAATGGCTCCCGCACCGGTCCGCCGCGCCCCCGATGCACCCTTCCGTCCCGAATTCAGACCCAAAAAGGAAATGAGAAGACTGAGCGTCGATGCAATACGCGCATTTGAAAGGGTATCATTCGATGCTGACCGTACCCGTCAGGCAAGACTCATGCTCAAGGCCGATGTCCGTCTGACCACCGATGAGATAATCCGCATGGCCCTGGCCTTTGACTTTGACAGCGGCCGTCTTGAATTCCTTGAGATGGCTTATGAAAACTGCCTGGACCGCTGGAACTTCTACAGAGCAGTTGAAACCCTGACTTTCAGCAGCAGCCGCACCAAGCTCATTGACTACGCGCTGGAAGCCGGAATCAGGGAACGTGACATCTACTACGACCTCACCGTCACCAAAGAAGAGATGAAGGAAATAGTAAGAATACTGAAAAAGGAAAGCTTTGATTCCGACCGTCTCAGACTGGCGAAACTGATTGTAGCAGGGAACTGGCTGACAGCACGTCAGATAGCACAAATGGCCAATACGTTCGAATTCGACTCCAGCAGGATGAAATTCCTCAGGTTCGCCTATGAGTTCTGCTATGACCTGGAAAACTACAACGTAGCAATCGCCACTCTCGACTACTCAAGCAACCGCAGACAGCTTACTGATGAACTGGCAAGAATCCGATAAGCGGTCTCTGGCACCACAAAAAAAAAGTCCGATGCACGCGCATCGGACTTTTTTTCTGTCATATGGAATGTGTCACTTGAAATAGTCTTCCAGAGCCTCAATGACTTCCTCACCGCGCAGGTTGCGCCCTATGATCGTTCCGTCAGCATCAATCAGGAACGTTGACGGAATTGCGGTGACGGCATACCTTGATGCGGCGGAACCGGTCAGATCCATGACATTGTCATATACCTGAGGCCATGCCATACCCTCTTCCTTCACGGCTTCAATCCAGTCCTCACGCTCTTCATCAACTGACACGCTTACAATGGTGAAACCTTTTGACTTGAACTTGTCATATGCTGCCTTGAGATTCGGAATCTCATTGCGGCACGGAGTGCACCAGCTTGCCCAGAAATCCACCAGGACCAGTTTGTTGGCTGCAATGCATTCTGAAAGACGCAGCGTGGCGGGAGTTTCAAACTTTCTGTCAAGCAGAGGCAGATCGAAATCAATGTAGGGCATACCCTCAACGGTACGCAACTGTGAGGCAGTCAGGTCCAGCAACTGGATGAAATAGTCATTCGTAGCGAAAGCCGGAGCCAGAGCGTCCAGGAATTCCTTGACCTCAGTAGGTTCGAACAGGTCATATGAATCAAGCAGCTGGTGCAGGCCGAACACATTGTCGGAATTCTCCAGGATGCTCTCCTGTACAACGTTGCAGTAACGGTCCTGCAGGACTGTCATCTCATCGGCGAATTTCTGGTAATCTTCACCTGCAGCGGCAGTCATACGTATCTTGTCCTCCAGTTCATCGGCATCGGCATTGATCAGCTGCACCTTGTCATAGAATTTCTGGAAGGCGTCATTGGTGGGCGTTCCGCCTGTGAACTGGTCACAGGTTTCCAGATTGAAATCCACGTTGATCTTTCCCGGTTCGGTGAAGAAGGAGCAGGTATAGAACTGCCCGTCCACGTCAAATGACAGGATTGATATGTCACAGGTGTCCGTAACGCCTGAGAATGAGAATTTTCCACCGGTTATCGCAGTCGAATCAATGGGGAAAAGCTGGTCGGCTATGATGGCGTTCATATAGACCATTGTGCCGTCAGGGGCGCCGTCAACGGTACCCTTCACCTTATACTGGTTGCCGCCGCATGCTGTCAGCAGGACTGCAGCCAGAAGGAGGATGAAACTCTTCTTCATATATCAGATAATGTATTGTGAACTGATTGATTCGTTTTCGTACACGCGGCGTATCGTTTCAGCAAACATCTGTGCCACAGAAAGCTGCTTGAGCTTCTTGCAGGGGATGGGGTTGCGGTAAGGGATGCTGTTCGAGAAGACAATCTCCTCAAGGCATGAATTGTCCACGCGCACGGGGGCGTCGCCTGACATGACGCAGTGCGATGCTATTGCGCGTACTGACTTCGCCCCGGCAGCCATCATGGCGTCACCGGCCTTGCATATGGTACCTGCGGTATCGACAATATCGTCAACAATCACCACGTTCTTGCCGGTCACGTCACCTATTATGCGGATCTCATCGACCACATTGGCACGTGTACGGGTCTTCTGGCAAAGCACCAGAGGCACGTTCAGGAACTTGGCGTATGCGCTGGCGCGCTTGCTGCCGCCTACATCGGGAGCAGCCATTACAAGTTCGTCCAGCTTGAGACTCTCCACATAGGGAATGAAAATCATCGAACCGTAAAGGTGGTCAACCGGAACGTCAAAGAAGCCCTGAATCTGGTCAGCATGCAGGTCCATGGTGATTACGCGGTCAATGCCTGCAACGCTCAGCATGTCAGCGACCAGCTTTGCGCCTATTGAAACGCGCGGCTTGTCCTTGCGGTCCTGTCTTGCCCAGCCGAAATACGGCATCACGGCGTTGACGGACTTTGCACTGGCGCGCTTTGCAGCGTCGACCATGAGCAGCAGCTCCATCAGATTGTCACTTGAAGGGAATGTTGACTGAACCAGGAACACGTCCTTACCGCGAATTGACTCTTCGTAGGAAACGGCAAACTCACCGTCAGCGAAGTGTACAATGTTCATGTTGCCCAGCGGGCAGTTAAGATAGTCGCAAATCTCTTTGGCCAGGTACATTGTGTTAGTACCGCAGAAGACCAGGAAATTATTGCCGGAGTCCATAAGGAAATGACTTGTAATTAGTTTTTTTAATTGGTCCGCAAAGGTACAAATAAAGTCCGATGCGCACGCCCCGCATACAGTGTTAATTTTCCACAGCCTTGGTTTTTCTCTTCGAGACCTTGTCCGGGTTGCCCGATACGTAGGCTTTCCATGTCTTGGGTCCCGCAGCCGATGATTCCGGACGTCCCATCTGCAGATAGTGGCAGTACGCCGCTCCAAGCGCATCGGTCGCATCAAGGAATCTGGGCATATCGTCAGGGCTGATGTGCAGAATTCTCTGCAGCATGCCCGCCACCTGCTCCTTGCTGGCCGTCCCATTGCCGGTAATGGCCATCTTTATCTTCATGGGCGCGTATTCCGTAATGGGAACGCTGTGGTTTATTGCCGCCGCAATGGCCACGCCCTGCGCCCGGCCCAGTTTCAGCATGGACTGCACGTTCTTCCCGAAGAACGGCGCCTCAATGGCCATCTCATCAGGCAGGTATCCGTCTATAATCCCGTTCACACGCTGGAAAATGTGCCCCAGTTTCAGATACATGTCCCCAGCCTTACGCAGGTCAATCACGCCCATCGCCACAACCGATGCCTTGGTACCCTCAACCTTGATGACACCGTAACCCATGACATTCGTGCCGGGGTCAATGCCCAAAATAATCTTTTCTGCCTTCTCTTCCATAAATTATTGCACGAAGGTAGTGATTATTCCATTCTAATAGTTACCTTTGCCACCGAAAACAAAAAACAACCGGGGCATTAGCTCATCTGGCTAGAGCGTTTGACTGGCAGTCAAGAGGTGACGAGTTCGAGTCTCGTATGCTCCACTAAAAAAGGGTCGCATTGCGGCCCTTTTTTAGTGGAGCATGTTCCTTGTTTTAATTTGCTTCGCAAATGGGCGGCCTCCGGCCGCTCTCGCTCGGGGGCTCGCTCGCTCCAATACGTTACAAGGGCTCAGTGGAAATTTAGTGGGGAGTCATTGAAACGGCTATCTGGAATTGTG
>JAKSIS010000064.1 GCA_024398665.1 Bacteroidaceae bacterium | reverse complement strand
TTTCATACTATGAATGTTTGTTTTGGTCATTTTATTATAAGAAATGAAGTTTTATAATTTCCCGGTTTGAACACTATACTCTTGGGAATCAATATCAATCTGCCCCCAACCACGTGGAATTCCGTCTTCGGTAACCTCTATGCGAATGCTGCCTTTATCGTTCACGATACCATTCTCAAGAGTAAAGAAGCGTATACTGTACTCGTCTTCTATTATAACTGAACCGATATTTATGATTATGGAAGAATCACTGCTGATAGTTATCGTGGCTCCTTCAAAAATAGAAAACTGGTCATATCTGTCTTCTTCTTTTAAGTATTTTACAAACCACATACTATCATTTACAGCCGAAAATACAAGACAATAATTAGTGTCACATTTCTGATTCAATAATTCGCTGACTGTATCTCGAAACTTCTTATAATTTGCATATTTGCCAATACAGTATCCCTCCATATCCCGACCATAGTAATGAGCATCGTATTCATTCCGATAAAAACCGTATAACTTTGAGTCATAAAAGTTTGAACATGAATATATAGAAATAAGCAGCAGTGCAATGCTAGCAAACAATACTGATCTTTTCATAATTTCCAACGCTTAAAGTTTAACACCTATGGCTACACGTCCGCCTAAAACAGGATTACTGTGTTCTGTGCCAATCCCCCAATCAAAGTTTCCATATAGTCTGGTATTGAAATCAATTTTCAGACCGACTCCAATCTGATATCCTAATCCTAAATCTGTTGTGTGACCATTTTGTTTCCTTATTTCTTGCAGACGGTCCCAATAATCAGCACTTCCCTGACGTGCTATACCAATAAGCGCCTAAACGTAAAATCCAGCCTTTGTCGCATACACATAACGGCCACCCAACAGTATGTCATATGCATACGTGTCTTCGTGACCGGTTATCTCATTACTGAACGGGTCACAGTAATCTATATCCATAGTATTGAATCCAAGACTTGATACAACATAACACCTGTCTAATACCTTGTATGAAACGCGCATGGAATAGGTTGGAGAAATGGAAATATTGAATGAATACAGTTCAACATCCTTCATGCTAAGTCCATGATGTTCATAATACTTTAAATTAAACTCACCTTGCGGATGATATTTTGATGAGAAACCTAAACCAAAATCGTACAGCCATCTGTCTTGTGATGGAGATGGAATACATGCAAAGAAAACAATTATGAATAGCAGCAATCGTTTCATGACAAATCATCAATTGTAACAAATCATGTTATACAAATCGCAAATTACGAACTTAGCACAACTGAGTCAATGGTAATATTTGGAAATTTATCACCATATGAAATAGAAAATACAACCATCGTTTTTCTATGACAATTTGGACATTCAAATTCAAGATGCGACTGGAAATTTCGTTCTACGATATCGTGAAAATCTTCTTTATATTTAATAACCTTATTTTGTGAATAACTAAGGAAATTACCTTCGTTAAACGACACTTTATACGCACATATTGGACAAGTATATATTGTTCTATAATACAATTGTGGATCTTTGTTTTTACCCAATTCTATTTCAGTAAACACCATCTGCGGCCTATAGTATTCCATATTATCTGATTCTTATTAAATATTTATTTGGAATTGTACCCTTATATATCATTTCAAAGCCTCCTCCCCCACGAAAATATACATTACCTGTTACATTTCTTTGAATAGTATCAATGCATGGCGGATTGTTGGATGCCGCTGCAATTGACGCTATGATGGGGTTCAAAAGCCGAAGGTCTGGCGGATGATGTTCTCATAGTGGGGGAACAGGGCGCCGGCGTTGTGCTCTATGAGGAAGATCTTGAGGCAGGTGTAGGGGAGTATGCCTTCGAAAACGGCCTGGGGGGTGGCTCCGGGGCCGAACCACTTTTCAGCGGCGCAGTCATCGGAGTAGAAGTATTCGTCCACGAAAATGTCCCACATGGCGCGCATCATGGAGCCTGTCAGGTGGTAGTTCTCACGGCGGAAATCCTCATCGGAAAAGAAACAGACAATCTGGAACATGCCCATGTCCAGCAGCGGACAGCCGCGTGAGAACAGTCCCAGGTCGATGAAATTCACCGTGTGGTCCTGTGAAAGCGGTGCTCCCTCAGGCAGTGTTGAAATAACGTTGCCCACGTGCATGTCACCGTGAACGGCAGTGCCGGTGTCCGGAATAAGGTCGATGAAGTTCTGCATGAACGCCTTCTCAGCGGCGCTGAACACTTTGTCACATTCCAGAAAATGGCGTGCCTGCTCCCTGGCATCGGGGAACAGTCCCTCCGGTACCGGGGTGGAATGCAGCGTTTTGCAGTAACGGGCGAATTCGCGGGTGTATTCCTCCATGCGGTCGGGTTCATCGGATATCATGCGGGCGAAACTGCGCTTGCCGGCTATCCTGCGGTAACGTATGCCCAGACGGCTGCCGTCAGTGACCAGACAGCCCGGCTCAGGTGACGGAATCCCCAGGGAGTAGACCTTGCGCGCAACTTCCAGTTCATCAGTTATCATATGCTCGGGATACCCGGCATTGTACATCTTCAGCATGATGGATTCATCAGTCAGGCAGTCATAGCTGTCGCCGTTTGCGCCTTCTCCGCTCTTGCGGTAATCGTTTTCAATATTTACTTTTTCCATTTTCCAAAAGTACGCAATTATATACAAAGAATCCCCGCCGCAGCGGGGATTCTTTGTTCCGGGGACTGTCCCCAATCACTTGACGGTGAAGTCGATTGACTTCAGGTCCTTGTCAAGAGATGACGGGCCGTAGAGGATCTTGTAGCGGCCGGGCATTGCTGACAGCTCATCGATCTTCTCGTCATAGTATTCGAATGCCTTGGGTTCAAGTGTGATGGTGACATTGGCGGTTTCTCCGGCCTTGATGTTCACGCGCTTGAATCCCTTGAGTCCCTTGATGGGGGCATCGGCATTGTCAAGAGCCTTGATGTAGACCTGCACGACCTCATCGCCGTCACGCTTGCCGGTGTTGGTTACAGGAACGGTGATGTCAACGCTGCCGCCGGCCTTGATGCTGCTCTTTGAAAGGGTGGCGTCACCGTATGCGAATGTGGTGTAGCTGAGACCGTAGCCGAAAGCGTACAGGGGTTCGCCCTTGAAGTAGCGGTAGGTGAGTCCGTCAGACATGTTGTAGTCTTCGATGTTGGCGGGCAGCTGGTCAGTTGACTTGTAGAATGTGACCGGCAGACGGCCTGCGGGGTTGTAGTCACCGAACAGGACATCGGCTACAGCCAGACCGCCGGCCTGACCGCCGTACCATGCCTGAAGCAGTGCCTGATACTGGTTTTCGACAGCACCGAATCCGATGGCTGAACCTGAGCAGTTGACCAGAACGACAGGCTTGCCGGTCTTGTACATGGCATCAAGAAGTCCCAGCTGGACCTTGGGGAGTTCAATCTTCGTGCGGTCGCCGCCTGAGAATCCTTCATAGTTCACGCGCATCTCTTCGCCTTCGAGACGTGATGAGATACCTGATACCATTATGATTACATCGGCATTCTTGACCTTCTCTGCAACTGAACTGAATTCGGCAAGTTTGCGCTGGCTCAGGTCAAATGACAGGTATGCGGAACCTGTTGCACCCTTAGTGAAGTCAATCTGGAAATTGTAGGTCTGACCCTTTACGACCTTGATTGTCTGGGGCTGCTGGTTGCGGCCGCCGCCGAAACCGCCGCGGTTGCCCTGCTGCGGAGCCTCCTTCTGTTCGGCAATGACCTTGCCGTTGACAGTCAGTTTCCATGTGTCGTTGCCGCGCAGGCTGTAACTCAGGTCACCGGTGAAGTCTGCAACGTACTTGCCTGTCATGCGGGCTGAGAAGTTGTTGAATTCCACGCCCTCGGCAAAACGGTAGTCACCCATGGTGCGCATGTTGATCTCATCATAGTAGCCCTTTGCGACGGGTGCGCCGCTCATGGTCACGTTGTTGAAGAATTCGGCGTAGATGCCCTTGCCGCCGTTCAGGTCAGAAATGTGGTTGACAGTCAGATAGTCATCGGCCAGTTCGCAGCCGCGGTCGTAGATGATCTTTGCATTAGGAGCCTTCTCACGTATGGCCTGGAGAATGGACTTCTGGTTTTCACGGGTGGGTGTGCCGTTGTAGTTGCCGTTCTGCATTGAAACGTTGTCGGCATTCGGGCCTACTACAGCAATTGTCAGACCATCCTTCTTGAGAGGAAGTATGTTGCCGCTGTTCTTGAGCAGTACCATGGCCTCATCGGCAGCCTTGTGTGCAAGTGCGGTGTGTGCGGGGCTGCTTATGTCATCGGCACCGAGATCCTTCCACGGATCCATCTCTTCAGGATCGAACATGCCCAGTTCGATGCGTGAACGCAGTATGCGGCGCAGTGAGACGTCAATGTCCGATTCGTTGATCTTGCCGTCCTTCATGGCCTGTACCAGTGCGTTGTAGCTTGTGCCGCACTCAATGTCGCAGCCTGACAGGACACCGTCAATACTGGCCTCTGTGGCATTGGCGTGAGTCTCATGCTGTCCGCGTGTGTAGAAGTTGTTTATGGCGCCGCAGTCCGATACCACCAGGGCCTTGAATCCCCACTTGTTGCGCAGAATGTCCTGGAGCAGACGGTCGCTGCCGCAGCAGGGTTCGCCCTCATAGCGGTTGTAGGCGCACATGACCTCCTGGACATTGGCTTCAGTAACCAGTGTCTTGAAGGCGGGCAGGTATGTCTCCCAAAGGTCGCGCATGGAAACGCTCACGTCAAAACGGTGGCGGTTGGCCTCAAGGCCGCTGTGGACTGCGTAGTGCTTTGCGCAGGCATGGGTCTTGTAGTACTTGGGGTTGTCACCTTGCATGCCCCTGACAAGAGCGGTTCCCATCTTTCCGGTCAGATAGGGGTCCTCACCGCTTGTCTCCTGGCCGCGTCCCCAGCGCGGGTCACGGAAGATGTTGATGTTGGGACACCAGAATGAAAGGCCCTGATGCCATGAGCCGCCTGTTGCGCGGGTCTTGCCGAACTGGTTGTGGTCCGTGGTGTTCCAGTGCGCGCGGGCCTCATCGGATACGGCCGTGTAGATTTCATACTGCTGGGCGTCATCGAATGTGGCTGCAAGGGCAATGGCCTGCGGGAACACGGTTGCGCCGTTCATGCATATTCCGTGACATGCCTCGCTCCACCAGTTGTAGGCGGGAATGCCAAGGCTGTCCACTGAAATGGAACCGTTCATCATAAGTCCCACCTTTTCTTCAGGAGAGAGCAGTGAAAGCAGGTTCTCGACACGCTTCTCAATCTTGAGATTCGGGTTCTGGAAGGGATACTCGTACTTTGAACTCCCTCCGCATGCGGACAGCGACAGAACGGCCGCCAGTCCGACGATGATGTTTGTTTTCTTCATAACTGATTGTTATTGGTTAGTTTATGGTGAATGTTACTTCTTGGTCTGAATTTGAAGCCTCAGTTCGCGGAACGGACGGGTGGGGTCATTGGTGGTCAGGTTGACCGAACCGTAAAGCGTTTCGCCGGGAGCAGCTGAATTGTACAGCGAAACGGTGACTTTCTGCTGCTTGCCGGGTTTGATGTGCAGGCCGTCCCTGATTGACGCGGTAGTGCCCTCACAAGCTTCAACGTCATGGAAAACAAGGTCGGCATTGCCGGTATTTTCAATGGTGATGGTCATCCGGTATGTCTTTCCGGCTGGCTTCTCTCCGAAATCAATGTATCCCGGCTCAATTCTCATCACCGGTTTGGGTTTGTTCTCCCTGCCCGTGAAATCATCCACACGGAGGGCGTTGACAACGATAGGCTCATCGCTCTTCATTCCATCGGCATATACCCAGACGGTGTCACGGGCCATGCCGTAGTTCTCATTACGCTTGGGTATGTCGTACTTTATGCGAAGATACACAATCTCCTCAGGTTCAACCATTTCAGGACAAATAACAGTCATACCGTTGCCGGTATCGGCGGTCTTTGCAGTCAGTCTGACGGCCTTGTCGCCTGAGTTGGCTATGGCCACGACCTTCTCCATTTCACTGCCCAGGGCCACATATCCGAAATTGCAGCGCTTGGCATTGGTGCGTATTTCGCCTTTGAGAACGTGCGGGTACAGCTGCGGCAGTCCCATGGGCATGGGTTCGACATCGGCGGTAACTGACAGGTGGTCGAAACTGCGGCGTCCGCGGGTCATGACATCAATTTCACGGAATACCTTGCCCTCAGTACGTGCCGGGCTGAAATGCACTGTAATCTCGCCTGTTTTGCCGGGCAGTATGTCATCGGTGGAGAACTGGGCTGTCGTGCAGCCGCAGCTGGTGGCCACGTTGTCAATCTGGATGGGATTGTTCGAAACGTTCATGAACGTGAACGTATGTGTGACAATTCCGTCCTCTTCCCTGATGTTGCCGAAATCCCATTCGTAGGTGTCAAACTGCAGCGGCGAACTGTTTTCTTCCTGCGCCCAAGCCGGCATGGCCAGCAGGGCGGTCATCATGCACAAGATCAACTTTTTCATATAAAATACGGTTTTTCACTTCCAATGGTTGTGGCGGGTCCGTGTCCGGGGTAGACAACAGTGCGGTCGGGCAGGACCAGCAGCTTTTCCCTGATTCCACGGATCAGCGCCTGCGGATCGCTGTCGGCGAAATCGGCCCTGCCTATGCTTCCCTGGAACAGTACGTCACCTGTGAAGACGGTATCTTCGCGGCGGTTGTAGAACACTATGCTTCCCGGCGAATGCCCCGGCACCTGCATGACGTTCAGCATTGTACCTCCAAATGTGACTGTGTCACCCTCCTTGAGCACGTTTTCCGGCGCTATTGGGCTGACATGCCCTTCATATCTTATTCCGAATGCGGCCATCTTCCTGGCCATGAACCTTATCCATGGGTCATCGGCATCGTTGGCCTGGGCTCTGATGCCGTATGTCTCTTCAACGAAGGTGTTTCCAAGGACGTGGTCAAAGTGCAGGTGGGTGTTGAGCAGATGTCTGACTTTCAGACTGTTGCTGCTGATGAAGTCCTTCAGCGCATCGGATTCGCCATCATAGAAGCAGCCGGGGTCGATGACTGCGGCCTCAAGCGTCTCATCCCAGACAACGTAGGTGTTGACCGGCAGGAAATTGAATTCAAAACACTTTACGTTCATCATATCTGCACGTACACGATTTTCTTGTCCTTGAAGAAATCGTCCTTGATAAAGTTCTGTATTTCAATAATTTCCTTGACTTTCTTAAAGCGGGCCGTCTCGCTGCCCAGATCACCGCCCTTGAGACATACCACTCCGTTGGGATAGGCGTTGCGCTGTGTGTTGCGGTCAATCAGACGGTTTGCAATGGCGCACAAATCGGGCAGGGGCATGACTCCGCGGGACAGTATGAATTCGAACTTTTCCTTCTCCTCTTCAGCGCGTTCGTGGCGGCACACGACGTTCTCCAGTCCTATCCGGCGGGCCACATCATCGGCCACACGGACTTTCTTGCCTATGCTGTCAATCAGCGTGAAACGGCACTGCGGAAAGAGTATGGCCAGGGGTATGCCCGGAAAGCCGCCGCCTGTTCCTATGTCTGCAATCCTGGTGCCGTCAGCAAAGCGCACCGCCTTGGCGATGGCCATTGAGTGCAGTACGTGATGAAGGTACAGGTTGTCTATGTCCTTGCGCGAAATTACGTTGATTTTGCTGTTCCAGTCAGTGTACAGCGGTCCAAGCGCCTCAATCTGTTCGTACTGGTACGCTGTCAGGTCAGGGAAATACTGTCGTATCAGTTCCATCATTTCAGGTAGTATGTGACTGATGTTACAACTCTTACGTTCTTGATCCACGGCGTGTTGGAGTCACGGTCATAGATTGAGAACTGGCCCTGTGACGCAGTCTGTATCTTGCCCAGTTTCGAACCGGAATCATCGGCGAATTTCTGAGCCACTTCACGGGCGTTGCGTGTTGCAATTTCCACCATCCCGGGCTTCAGGTCGTTCAGGCCGTTGAAATCATACTGCATGCTGTATTCGTAATCATTGGAAACGGCTATTCCCTTCTTGAGCAGTTCGCCCTGTTTCAGCACCAGGTCCTTGATGAGCGTGACATTGTCGGAACTGACAGTCACAACCTGCTGCATCTGGTAACGTGTGGCAATGTATTCGTTCGAATAGCGGTTTGCAGTCCTGTCATAGACAGTGGGGGCCGATACGCTGATCTCATCGCTGCTGACACCGTTGCCCGTCAGGAAACTGACTATCTCCTTTGTCTTGGCATCCATTGACGAATACAGTTTGACAAGGTCGTTGTCCACGTCCTGAATGACCAGCGGCCATATTACGTGGTCAGCCATAACTTCCTGCGTGGCAAGACCTTTTACGCTGACGGTCCGCTTTGAACCTGTGAACTTGCCCACGGCGAGGATGATGCATAAGCCAAGGGCCAGCAGACCCCAGAAATTGCCTGAATTCTTCATTTGTATCCTTCGGTTTGATTTTAACCGTCAAATTTGGCAATTATTAATGACAAAAGCAAAGAAAAAGCGATAAACCCTGCACACCGGGGCCAGACCCTGCGCACCGGGGCCAGACCCTGCGCACCGGGGCCAGACCCTGCACACCGGGGCCAGACCCTGCACACCGGGGCCAGACC
>JAKSIS010000063.1 GCA_024398665.1 Bacteroidaceae bacterium | reverse complement strand
CGTCATAACCGTTGTTGCTTATTCCGAATCCCTTCCATCCGTTGTAGTCATAGAACTCCTTTGAACGTTCTGTGTGCAGACGCATATAGTTCGGGTTATTGGGGTGTATGGGATCCTGCTGCTTGGGTTCGATATAACCTAAGGAATGTCCCGGCCTTTCGGTCTTCCATGCGGTACCGGCTCCCCAGCCGTCCCGTTCTGCGGGACTGTATTCGAATGAACCGTTCTGTACCAGTTCCGCGCAAAGACCGCCGTCGGCTGACGAACTTATGTCTTCAAAGAAGATACCTATGAGTTCACTGCTGATTTTCGTGCCTCCGGCCGGTGCCTTGACCGCCTTCTGGGCCTGTGCTCCGACTGCTGCTGCAGCCAGTGCCGTGATTAGTAAAAGCTTTTTCATATAATGGTTGTTAGTTGATGCAAAAATAGCAAATCATGGGAAACGAAGGCACGAACGGTATGCGATTTTCGCCAAAGAGTCCTGTTGCGGTAATTGTGCCGCTGCATCACTGCCGGAAATGCGTGCGTGACTGCAATGCGGCGCAAGGGGAGAGATACGGAACATGTCCTGCCTGCCAATACTGCACACGGAAGGCATGTGGCTGGGCTTTTCTGCATTATTGGCAATGATTTTGGCCATTTCAGGCGTTTTGCCTGCCAATACTGCACGAAAATGGCGTTGTGAGTAATATGCTTGCAGTATTGGCGTAATTAGTACCTTCCTGGTATTGGCGCAATTATGATGGAACACACCGTAATTAGTACCTTCTTGGTATTGGCGCAATTATGATGGAACACACCGTAATTAGTACCTTCCTGGTATTGGCGCAATTATGATGGAACACACCGTAATGCCTGGACTTCTGGAATATGCAGTTCGCGCATCAGCATATTCCGTATCATATTCTTCTTGCTGTCTGTCAGTTCGTAGACTGAGTGGCATTTGAATTCAGGCACTACATCACGATCAATGATTTGACATAAATCGAAATCATTCGGACCGGATTTCTTGAATGTGGATGCTTTTTCATTCGCAAGATACTGTCTCACCATCTGCTCGTTTGAGAACGGTTCAATACGTGCCAGGTCAATTGGCGGAAGTCCGTTTGCGTCTTGGTTTTGTTCCTGAAGCCAGTTTTCATCGGACTTGCGGAACATGCAGAACTGGAATCCTCCAGGTGATACAAATTGCATTTCGGTCTGTTTCAGTTCTTCAAAGCATGGCCGTAGGAATACACCGTCTTTTGACATTTTCCATTCATCCGGCCACTGCGAGTTTCGTGGAAGAAATCCGGCTATTGCTTGCCTTGAATCAATTATATCGTTTCCAACAACTTGCGTAATATTACTTTCAAACTTGTGCCAATTGCCGTCACGTCGTAATCTAAGTCCTGAATGTCTGACATTGGTCAGTATCGGTCTGTCCAATTTTCCCATTTCAACTGGAAAAATGTCGTTGATGGACGAAAACGGGTATGCGAACGGGGTTCCTGTCACTCCATGATGCAGCGGATTACGCAGAACATAACTCAAGGCCGACTGAATGTGGCTGTTCCCAAAGACATCAAGTTCGAAATAGCCTTTTTCACCAAATCTGACATGTTTTGTACGTCCGTATTTTGCGTCCATATGTCTTGTGTATTGTCTGCGGACCTCCTTTATAAAGACCGGAACGTCATCATCCGTACCCATCACAATCAAGTGGACATGTGTTGACATTTCGCAATCTGCAAGAATCTGGATTCTGTGTTTCCATGCATTCATTGCAAGAAAATTGATCATCATCCCCACATCATGTGAGTCCCTCATCATAACTTCCTTATGGGAAGTGAAACAGAGATGCTTTACTTTTTTCATTGGTATACAATGCGTTAATCATGAATATTTCCGGCAGGTCTGATACTGTGTGCCGTTTTTCTTCCGCTAAGATAATATATAGGATATCCGTTTTGCAAGCATTTTGGCGGAAAAATGTAAATGCTTTGCCAATACTGCACACGGAAGGCATGTGGCTGGACTTTTCTGCATTATTGGCAACGATTTTGGCCATTTCAGGCGTTTTGCCTGCCAATACTGCACAGAAACGGTTTTGTAAGCTTTCTACTTGCAGTATTGGCCAGTCTTGATGGTAGCGGCGTATGCGCTGTTGCACAGTCCCAAAACAGCCGACAGGATGAACAGGGTCTCAATGCCCAGTGTCTTCCATATCCAGCCGCCCAGCAGTGCAATCAGCACGGTAATCAGGTGGTTGACAGAAATGCCGGTCGATATGGTCTGGCGCATTTCCTCACGGCTGTCTGAAATGTCCTGCACATATACGTTCGATGCCATTGACGCCAGTGACAGCACAGAATCCAGCACATAGTTCACGCAGCATACGATGAACGCGGTATGCATGGAAAACAGATGATGGGCAAAACCGTAGAAGAAACAGACTATCACCAGAATCAGAGTGTCGCCTATCATCACCGGTTTGTATCCGACACGGTCAATCAGTTTGCCCACCAGCGGCGAAACCAGGAAACATGACACGGCTGAAATGGCGAACAGAATGCTTATCACACCCGCATCGGCCCCATAAAACAGTATCAGGACATACGGACCGAAGGTGAAAAAGACCTGCTTGCGGGCTCCGTAAAACACTTCCAGCATGTAGTATTTGTGGAACTTGCGGTCAAAATGGAAGCGGCTGCCACCCGTGTTGCGCTTGCTGTTGCCGGTCAGGCGCAGCGATACAATCATGGCAAATAGCATGAACAGGGCCGATGCTATGAAAATGGGCCTGAACAGACGGCTGTCGGTACCGCCGGCACCGGCTGAGAAGCCGCTCTTGCCAAGAAGCGCAATAACCGTGATGACTGCTGCATATCCTGCCAGATTTCCTATCTGGTAAATGGCGCCCTGATGTCCGAGCGACTGGCCGCCGCAGCCGGGTTTGCTGTATTCAAGCGGCAGCGTGCTGCGCATTCCCAATTGTATGTGTTCGCCTGTCGAATAGAAGAATATCGCCATGATTACCAGTACTTTCGATGGAGAGATTACGGCCTGCAGTGTCATGCCTAAGACCATGATGATCATGCCCATGCGGTACATCCTTTCAGCAGTGAAGCGGTAGCAGATGGCGGTTATGAGCACCAGCAGCAGGCCCGGAACTTCGCGGAAGAATTCGGCCACACCGCGTCCCATCTCGCCCATGCCCACAACCTCGGCCAGGTAGTTGTCAATGACGCCCTTGTACAGTCCGTAGCCGATGGCGGACATCAGAATGGACAGGAACAGTGCCTTGTAGCGCGTGTCCTCACGAAAGATCTGCGAAAGTTTCATAGCGGTTGCAAAGATATTGCCAATACTGCAAGCATATTACACACAACGCCATTTTCGTGCAGTATTGGCAGGCAAAACGCCTGAAATGGCCCAAATCATTGCCAATACTGCAGGAAAATGCTCTCACAAGCCTCTTAAGCGCATTATTGGCAGGTGATAGACAGAAGTGGCAAGCCTCTTAAGCGCATTATTGGCAGGTGATGGACAGAAGTGGCAAGCCTCTTAAGCGCATTATTGGCAGGTGATAAGCGCATTATTGGCAGGCAAAGCACAGCGCGTGTCACTTTGGCGGGAAGGACAGCAGTCTGCCGCTCCGGCATCTTGCCGCCAGTACGGCCATGGCCAGCAATGCTTTCTTCTTGCTTGGCAGGTTCATATTCGTAAATATGTGCTATTTTTGCAATACACGATTTCCTGACATTATACAAAACCGAATATGAAAAGAATTATCCCCATCATTGTTGCGGCATTTCTGGCCGCATGCGGTCCCAAACCTGACAAGATAATTGCACTGAGTTTCGATGACGGTCCTTCAAATGTGACTGATGACATACTTGACATTCTCAAGAAAGAGAAAGTCAAGGCATCGTTCTTTGTTGTCGGTTCATGGGCGAAGACCGATGAATATGATTACTCGCAGTCCATGGTAAAGGCTTTCAAACAGGGGCATGCCATTGAGAACCACACCTGGGACCATCCGTACATGACACGTCTTACAAAAGAGCAGATGACTGATGAGATTGAGCGCAATGCAGACTGGATTGAGTCGCTGATTGGCGAAAGGCCTGAATTCTTCCGCCCTCCATATATCAATGTCAACCCTCTGTTGCATGAAACTGTAGCCCTGACATTCATAAACGGTATAAACTGTGAGGACTGGGAACCGCGCGTTGACGCTGCAATGCGCACGCAGCGCATTCTGGACCAGGCCAGGGACGGTGACGTGATACTTATGCATGACATGATGGACAATGTCCAGACGGTTGAAGCTTTGAAGACCCTGATTCCGGCCCTGAAGGAGCGCGGATTTGAACTTGTTACCGTACCGGAACTGTTCAAGCGCAAGGGCGTGACGCCGCAGCCTCATAACGGTATCGTATATTCCAACGCACTCCAGACAAGATGATGGGAAGACTTGCATTAATATCGGCCTGTCTGCTGGCCTCAGTGTCAGTTCAGGCAAAACTTACATTTCAGGAAGTCCGTACAGCATCGGACAACGTGATAGAACTGTTCTTCAAGAGTGACACCCTTGACGTGAACGAAGTTGACATATCGGACCCGTCACAATGGAAGGTCAACTCACAGCAGGTGCTGGCGGTGAACCGCACAGCTGCGGCAGCTGACATGTGCGACCATTTCGTATATCTGACCGTTCCAAACCTGAAGAACGGGCATAAGTATTCCATTGAGACTCCGTACGGCAACTACAGCTTCAAGTTCGATGAGAGGAAGGTGTATTGTGAAGCCATCAAGACCAATCAGGTGTCATACAGCGCGCTGTCTAAGAAGCGTTTTGCAAACTTTGCCATATATCTTGGTGACGGCGGAACCGAAAAGATTGAAGGCGCCCTTCCGGAATACACCGTTTACAGGGGAAGGAAAAAGGTATGTTCAGGTGTTCTTGAAGAGATTGGTCAGGACCAGTCTTCCGGTGATTTCGTATACCGCATAGACCTGTCACAGGTGCCCGAGGGCGGTCCTTACAGGATCACAGTCAAAGGCTATGGATCGTCATATCCCTTCGGCGTGGGCGGCAAACTGTCTGAGGAACTCTCTTACGTGACTTTCCGTTCACTTCTGAACCAGCGCTGCGGCATACAGCTTGAACCGCCGTACGTTGACTATCCGTACAGGACAAAGCGCTGTCATGAGACCATATACAAAACATATTACCGCATAAATGAAGCGTCGCTGCCTGTCAAGGGTACTGAACCCACCATGCAGGCATGGGGCGGTTACCATGACGCCGGTGACGCCGACCGCCGCACTTATCACATGGATGTTCCCTCAACCCTGCTCACCACATTTGAATCTTTCCCGGAACTGTTCACTGACGGACAGTTCAATATTCCTGACAGGTTTGACAAGGATTGGAACATAATTGGCAGCGGCAACGGAATCCCCGACATTCTTGATGAGGCCGAATGGGGTACCATGTTCTGGAAATATTTCCAGGAGGATGACGGCCAGATTCCATGGGGGACTGAAACTCAGGGCTATTCACCGTTCACAAGCTATGACTTTGAGGACCATCTGTTCGGCAGCGAAGTGCTTGATGCCAGGACAGCGGGCTGGGCATCGGGCCTGTTCTACCATTTCGCACGTCTGATAAAGCCTTATGACAAGGCCAAGAGCGATGAGTATGCCGCCAGGGCCGAACTGGCACATTCTGCTGCCGTCAGTTCCGGACGCCTTCAGAAGAACTTTGAGATGTACTATAATGTGGAAAAGTACCTGATGACTGAAGACGCATCATGCCATGAGTACATCAAGGCCAATGCCGATGATGCGGCCGACATGCTGACTACATACAATCAGGGATCCGAAATATTTGCCGGCCGCGGCTGGCTGGTATCGTACTTCATGTCATATGTGCTTGCTCCAGCTTCAAAGACCGATGCAGCCACGGTTGTCAGATTCAAGGATATCCTGAAACGTACAGCTGACCGTCAGATGGAGAACTTCACGCTTAACGCATACCCGAACGGCGTACCGCAGAACGTGAACTGGTGGGGCAGCAATGTGGCCCAGGGACAATATTCGTATCCCATTGTAATGATGTGGAAACTGACCGGCGAACAGGATTACATTGATGTTGTAAGCCAGATGATGGACTATGCACTGGGCCTGAATCCGCTGGGCAAGTGCTATCTGACCGGCATGGGGAAGAACCGTGTCCACTGGCCCCATGACCGCGAATCGGCCTATACCATTGAGCAGGGCTGGGGACCGCGTCCGGGCATCCTTGTGTTCGGAGCCGGCAACTATGTGAGCAACTATCCCAGCTATCCCGCTATCCGCCGGGGCCAGACCCCGCGCGAGCGCGCGTACATTGATATACTTGACAACTACCAGAACAACGAGTATACGATATACCAGAGCCTGTGTTTCCCGTCAGTCGTCTACACCATCCTGTCTGGCGGAAAAGTGTCCAAACCCGATACGGGTCTGATCTGGCAGAAGTGAAGACGCCGTCCCTGACAAAAAAAGCCGGTCATTAACGACCGGCTTTTTTGTCAGGGACTGTCCCCATTTGCCAGGGACTGTCCCCATTAGCCAGGGACTGTCCCCATTGAATCACTTCTTGTATTCAACGGCTGCAGCCTCGATAGGCAGGCAGCGCTTGTAGTTCTCGATGTAGGCGTTGAAACCTTCAACGTCTTCAGGATCGGGAGCGACTGATGTGCCGGTGTTGCCGGCGAATACCTTCTCGTCCAGATAGTCTGCCAGGTTCTGACCGGCTCCGTTAATGCGGTAAGCGGCCAGAATTGCCATACCCCACGGTCCGCCTTCACCTGCTGTTTCCATGCAGGAGATAGGTGAATTGAGGGCGGCACCGAGAATCCTCTGGCCTACGCCCGGAGTGGTGAACAGACCGCCGTGACCGGTGATGCGGTCAACCTTGATCTTCTCCTCCTTGAACAGGATGTCATTGCCAATCTTGAGAACGCCTATGGCACCGCTTATGATGGCGCGCATGAAGTTTGCAAGATTGAACTTGTCCTGGGCGGAGCGGACGAACAGGGGGCGTCCGTCTGCGAAACCGGTGACAGGTTCTCCTGACACGTAGTTGAAACTCATTATTCCGCCGCAGTCCTTGCTGCCCTTCAGCGCATGGTTGAACAGGTTTGTGAATATGCGGGCCATATCGACCTTCATACCCATAATCTCTTCATATTCCTTGAACAGGTTCACCCAGGCGTTCAGGTCACTTGTGCAGTTGTTGCAGTGAACCATGGCAACGGGGCTGCCGTCAGGAGTAGTGACAATGTCAATAACGTCATGCGGCTGCTTGAGGTCCTTCTCCAGAACTATCATTGAGAACGATGATGTTCCTGCCGATACGTTACCGGTGCGGGGACGGACAGCATTGGTTGCCACCATGCCGGTACCTGCGTCACCTTCAGGAGGACAGATCTGGGCACCCGGTTTCAGGTGACCGGTTATGTCCAGCTTGCGTGCGCCGGCTTCAGTCAGCTGGCCTGCGTCCTGACCTGCGTCAAGAGATTCAGGCAGAATGTCAAGGAGCTTCCAGGGGTAACCCTTGGGGGCAATCAGCTTGTCGAACTTTGCAACCATTTCAGCATTGTAGCTCTTGGTTGCAGGGTCGACCGGGATCATGCCCGATGCGTCACCTACACCGAGAACCTTGCGGCCTGTCAGCTGCCAGTGTATGAAACCGGCCAGTGTGGTCAGGTAGTCAATGTCCTTTACGTGCGGTTCGTCATCAAGGATGGCCTGATACAGGTGTGATATGCTCCAGCGCAGAGGCACGTTGAACACGAACAGGTCAGACAGCTCCTTTGCAGCCTTGCCTGTGTTGGTGCAGCGCCATGTGCGGAAGGGAACCAGAATGTTGCCGTTCTTGTCAAAGGGCATGTAACCGTGCATCATGGCGCTGACGCCTATTGATGCCAGGTTCTCTATCTCACATTCGTACTTCTCCAGGACCTGCTGGCGCAGATTCTGGTAGCAGTCCTGAAGACCGAACCATATGCTTTCAACACTGTATGACCACAGACCGCCTACCAGCTGGTTCTCCCAGGTGTGGCTGCCCTGTGCCATGGGCTTGAAATCAGGGTCTATGAGAACTGCCTTGATACGGGTGGAACCGAATTCGATACCCAGAACGGCCTTTCCCTGTTCGATAATCTGTTTTGGATTGTATGCCATAATCACATCAGGGCTTTGTTGAGCATGTAATATACTTCGTTGTTACGCAGCTGCTGCTTGAATGCGCTGATTGTGGTGTTCTTGTCAATGCTGATGCATTCAATACCGGCCATTTCAGCGAAGTCTTCCCAGTATTCGGCTGTTATGTCGTATGAGAAAGCGCTGTGGTGTGTGCCGCCGGCCAGAATCCATGCGCCTGCGCCTACTTCAAATGAAGGCTGGGGAACCCAGAGTGCTGAAGCTACGGGGAGCTTGGGCATGGGTTTGGGTTCGATGCAATCGACCTCACTGGTGATAAGACGGAAACGGTTGCCCAGGTCAACGACTGTTGCCTTGATTCCATAGCCGGTCTTTGATGTGAACACCAGACGTGCTGTCTGCTGCTTGCGTATGCCGATGCCAAGGAAGTGGACTTCCAGCTTGGGCTTGTCGCTTGCAATCATCGGGCAGATTTCCAGCATGTGGCTCTGCAGGCTTGATGTCTGGTTTGCGTCAAAGTTCAGGGTGTAGTCCTCAAGGAATGAGCAGCCCTTTGCAAGACCCTGGTTCATGA
>JAKSIS010000062.1 GCA_024398665.1 Bacteroidaceae bacterium | reverse complement strand
CAAATCATATGAACAAAAAAAGAGACCGGCTAAAAAATGCTTTTTAGTCGGCCTCGTATCATTCATCACAGGAAATTCACTTCTTGAAGTAGCGGTTGAAGAGGCCTTCAAAGCCCTTGCCGTGACGGGCCTCATCCTTGGCCATTTCATGAACGGTATCATGGATTGCATCAAGGTTTGCAGCCTTGGCGTTATTGGCTATTCGGAACTTGTCTTCGCAAGCACCGGCCTCGGCCATCATTCTCTTCTCAAGGTTGGTCTTGGTGTCCCAGACAACTTCGCCCAGCAGTTCGGCGAACTTTGCTGCGTGTTCAGCCTCCTCCCATGCATAGCGCTTGAATGCTTCAGCAACCTCAGGATATCCCTCCCGGTCAGCCTGGCGGCTCATTGCCAGATACATGCCAACTTCAGTGCACTCACCGTTGAAATGGGCACGAAGGTCCTTGAGCATTTCTTCACCGGTTCCCTGGGCAACGCCGATGACGTGCTCCTGAACGAACTGGATATTGTCAGATTCTTCAACTTTCTTGAACTTTGATGCTGGAACTCCGCACTGCGGGCACTTTTCGGGAGCCTCATCACCCTCATGTACGTAACCGCATACGGAACAGATGTACTTTGCCATAATTGTAATTATTATTTAATGTTGGTTCAATGTTTTGTTATCTCCTGCAAATATACGAATGAAACACTTATCTGACAGTCTTTGACAGGATTATTTGTACAGCCACCCCTTGTCGAAATCCATCACCACAGGGCTATCGAAAAACGGAGTGCCCAGGAAACCCACTTCCCTGGCATTCCTGTAAACGTCAGTGACCCCTACGGACACGTTGCCGTATTCCTTTCCGAACAGCTTCACGCTTCCGGCAGAGATGCCCTGAGCGACCAGTCTTCCATTCCTGTCATAGGCGTCATGAAGTTCGATGGCACCTTTCGCGACCGCATTCTTAAGACATCTGTGCTGCGAGAACAGGAACAGCAGCATGGGATTGCCCAGGTCTACAATCAGCTTGCCGTCAAACGCCTGGCCGTCAATGTAGAAATACGAACTGACAAACGGGCGCCCGGTCTCACGGTCCAGGGTCATACGGTATTTTGACCCTTTCACAGGAACAGTTCCGCCCACTGACATGCTGAGCCGTTCAAGGTCAACGGTGACAATGCGCCTGCCCGTTTTCCTGTCCTTGAGGTGCTGTACGGGAAGGCTTATCCCGTCAAAGCCTTCAAGAATGAACACAGGCCCGTCATACACGGCACCCCCTACTCCAACACGGCCGTCAGCCCTGAATGAAATCCGGTATGATCCGTTCATCAGCCTCATCCTTGACTCTGACGGTCTGAATTCCAATCCGCAGTCCTTCATATTGCAGTCATAGAAGTCACGCCCTATGAGCAGCGCCGGTATCCCCGACTCCAGCATGATTTCAGTCTTCTGTCCGTACACATCGGCCTGGAAATAGTAATGGCCGTCGCTGTGCTTTTCCAGCGGAAAAGATACCGTTTCCTGGGCAATGCCGGAAAGCGTCAGCATGAGACAGGCAATGGCTGCAATGATTTTCTTTTCCATATTTTCAAATTCCGATGCCGCAAATGTAGCAATATTTGCACAAGTCACCTATTTTTGCAGAAAAGTCGTGCACGTTGCATTGGACCGTGTCCTAACACTTGACATTATGGGCAGAGAAAACGTTTATCTTGAATCGAAACCGCGTTATGAAATTCTTGATGGTCTGAGAGGTGTGGCCGCCATCATGGTAATAATCTTCCATGCATTTGAAACCTACAATGACCGCATTGGTACACAGATAGTCAACCACGGCTACCTTGCAGTGGACTTCTTCTTCGTACTGTCGGGCTTTGTCATAGGTTACGCATATGATGACAGGTGGGACAGCATGACCACATGGGGCTTCTTCAAGAGACGCCTCACACGCCTGCATCCCATGGTCATCATGGGAACTGTTGTGGGCGCATGCCTGTTCTTTTTCGGCGAATATGCTGGGTTCCCCAACATCAGCCAGTGTCCGGGCTGGAAATTCGCCCTGTGCTTTGTCATGGGACTGCTCATGATTCCATGCGGACACGGACTTGACATACGCGGCTGGGGTGAAACCAATTCATTCAACGGGCCCAACTGGTCGCTGACATATGAATATATAGGAAACATTCTGTACGCATTCGTTTTCCGCCACCTGTCCAAGGCCGCACTCTTTGTTCTGCTGCTCTGTTCGGCATTCCTAACCCTCAATCTGGCCCTGGGATGGGACGTGACAGGCATTTTCCCGAAGGGCGAATACCTGTCACCTGACAATGTGCTGGTTACAGGCGGTCCCACTTACAATGTCATAGGCGGCTGGAGCATTGACCGCCAGCAGATAACCATAGGATTCACAAGACTGCTGTACCCGTTCATCTGCGGTCTGCTCATCTCCAGGCTGCTGCGTTCACGCATGACTGAAGACAATCCCAGCGGCAGCCCCATACGTCTGCGCGGCGGTTTCTGGTGGTGTTCGCTGCTGCTTGTAGTGCTCTTCTCCATTCCGAAGATCGGTGGCAAGGCAGGTATCCCCGACGGACTTTACCAGGCTGTCACCATAATTCTCCTTTTCCCGCTCATCATCATTATGGGTGCCGGAAGCAGGACCACCGACGCGCACAGCGCACGTGTCTGCAAGTTCCTGGGTGACATATCATTCCCGCTGTACATCACCCACTATCCGCTCATGTACGCACAGATGGCATGGGCCGGCAACCACCAGGATGCTCCAATATGGATGCACATCATGCTCAATGTGGGCGTGATTGTCTTCTCAATAATCTTTGCATACGCAATTCTGAAGGCCTATGACGAACCGGTACGCCAGTGGCTCAAGGAGCACTGGCTGAAACGGCCGGCCAGAAAATGAAAAGGCATTCAGAAGTCCGATGCTGCGGCAGCAAGGACCGCGTCAACTGAAGGATCAGACGGACGTACGGCATCCGGATCATATATCTTTCCGTCCCTGCCGACAATGATGAAACGTGGAATGGCAGATATGTTCATGCTGCGGCAGAACCCGCTGACCGCATCGGCCTCCAGCATGTACTGTGGCCATGAGGGCTTTGTGGCCCCTATGTGCTCAAGCCACGGTTCAGCGGTGTCATCGGTTGAAACGCTTATGCACAGTATATCGCTACGGTCCTTCATGCGCCCGGCAAGCGCGGCCATATGCGGTATCTCCCTTACACACGGACCGCACCATGTGGCCCACATGTCAATATAGATGACCTTCCCGAAAAGCGATGAGAGCATGACTTTCGATCCGTCAGGTGCGGTCATCTCAACGTCCGGCATGTCAGCGCCCTTGCGGGTGGCCTTGAATGCGGCGTAGGCGCTGAGCATTGATTCATACAGTTCCGGCATGTCGCCTGCAAAGTCACGCACTGCGCTGACATATACGTCCTTGCCTTCATCATCGAACAGTTCCGGGCTCATGATCAGGGTACCGGCAACCTTGTCGGCAAGACTGGCAAGGGCATCGGCACTTGTGATTCTCCCCTTGTACTCCTTCATGAACCTGAGGTTGCGCGATATCTCGTCGTTGCCCATATCCTTCATCGCATAGTTGGCCCAACGTGCCAGCAGTCCGCTGCCCAGAATGTACGGATCATTCGGGTCAACGTCCTTTACAAGAGCGGCATAATCGGGATTGTCAAGGTGGTTCAAGCCGTTGTCATATGCATCGGATTCAATGAGCACCGCCTTTATGAAATCACGGCGCAGGTCAGCGCGGTGCAGGTGGTACGGGCTGAGCTTGCCCCTGTTTCCGGCCCTGAAGGCCGAATCCTTTTCCGACAGCAGGCTGAGCGACTGGGCGCATGTAATGTCAGGATCTTTGTCAGAACGGATGTTGTACTGCGACAGGTCATATGTCGAGAACCAGTCTGTCCATATGCGGGCCTCCTGCTCACAGGCACCATGGTACGCCATATGGAAATGTCCGTCAGGGGTGCGTGTGAATGTCATTCTCAATGTGTCATTCGCGTTTATGCGCCCACCGAAATAATCGGTTTCCGTGAACTGCACGACCAGGTCCATGAACCCGTCCACATTGTCAAGCACAAGCTCGAAGTGCCCGTCCTGCGGATTGACCTTATTGTAGTCCAGCAGCTTGTCCAACGGGAAAGTCACCACATAACACTCATCGAAATCACCTTCGATATCACCAATCAGCACGGCCGGTCCCGTCACAGGCTTTCTTGAGCATGACAGAACGGACATGACGGAAAAAAGTATTGCTGTTATCTTCTTCATTTGTTCAATGGGGACTGTCCCTATTGTGCAGGGACTGTCCCTGTTGTGCAAAATTACTTTATTTTGCTGACCGGAACGGCAGTAATGACACATTATCGGAATAATTTGTACTTTTGCTATCAACACAAAACAAACAAGAAATGGCATCAATCAGTGACATCATCATGCAGCAGGTCAAGGCATCTGCAGGCAACGTATCAGTTCCTTCAAACATCAAGGACAAAGTAATGGGCGGTCTCAAGGATTCCATCCTGGGCAGTCTCACACAGACAGCTACCAAGAGCGGCGGAATAGAACAGATTTCACAGCTTCTTACAGGCAAGACCAAGGCCGAATCAAGCCCCGTGACAGCACTCGCCACACAGCTTTTCGCAAAGAATGTGACAAGCAAGCTGGGTCTCAGTTCCGACACCGGATCAGCTTTCTCGAACCTCATCCCCAAGGTCATGGGAAACATTTCAGGTTTCATCAAGGACAGGGACGGTGACGGTGACGTTGACCTGAATGACATCCTGCTTTCACTCAAGGGCGAAAAGTCAGCAGAGAAGTCGTCAGGTTCATCAATTCTCGGTGCAGCCACCAGCATTTTGGGCGGTTTCCTGAAGAAAAAATGATTTGAATGACACAGAAAAAAAAGACCGGCCACGCATGGTGTGACCGGTCTTTTTTTTCTAGGAAGAGAATCAGTAGGTGATAAGCGGCTCAAGTTCCTTGGCCTGAGCAATCATCTTCTCAAGTTCAGCAACTGAAGGAACCCTGTTGCAGAGATTCTTTGCCTCATTTACTTCAACCAGCTTGGGCTGCAGGTTTGCGGGAACCCTGTGACGGAACTCCTTGACGGTGTCAACGCCAGCTGCCTCAAGCAGTTCTGCAAACTGTCCGGCAATACCGTTCACGCGGAACAGGTCTGCATGGTTTGTCCACTTGAGAATGAGTTTTGGTGAAATGCCTGTAGCTTCAGCAATCTGGTCGCGGCCTTTCTTGGCAGCGCACTTCTCCAGAAGAGCTTCAGTAGTTTTGATTCCAACTGCACTGAGTTTCTCAGCATAAGCGGGGCCGATACCCTCAATCTGATCAATTTTGTAAGCCATAGTAATTTTTTGATGAATATTGAAAATTTCACTGTTCTATCAGCAACTTACATTGCTGTCAGGCCCTAAAATTATACATTATTTATAACAATGCAAAATTAATAAACCGTTTTTTATACAATCAGGACCTGAATCCACGTGTTTCCGTATCTTTGTAAATGTAAATCCAAAGAACATGAACCGTACCTTCTTACCGTTGTTGTTTCTTCTCATGGGATGTAGCGGCTGCTGCCGGGACGACAAGGCTGCTGACAACAGGAGCATTGTGGTAATATATGACAATGACGTTCACTGCGCCATTGACGCCTACCCCAAATATGCAGGCTATCGGGATGCCATAACGGCGGCCGATACGTCATACGTGCTTACAGTGTCATGCGGCGATTATCTGCAGGGAGGCATGGCCGGTCTCTTCTCACAGGGAGAGTTTCCGCTGGAAATTGTAAACAGCGTGGGATATGATGCTGTGACGGTAGGCAACCACGAATTCGACTACCGCATTCCACGTTTCCGCGAACTGACGGCCGGGATAAACGCTCCTGTAGTATGCGTGAATCTGACTGAGACTGACGGAACCAGACTGTTCAGGCCATACGTCATAAAGCGTTGCGGCAGCCGGAGCATTGCGTTCGTTGGTGTTCTCACGCCGGTTGCCATAGAAGCCGAATCATATGCATTCATCGGTGATGACGGCAATCTTTTACTTGAACTGAATGAGGACAACATTATACCAATGGTTCAGAATGCCGTTGATGACGCCCGCCGTGAAGGCGCAGACTACGTGGTTGTGCTCTCACACCTGGGCGAAATGAAACCTTCAGTGACGTCTCGTGACCTGATTGCCGCGACCAGAGGCATTGACGTGCTTCTGGATGGCCATTCGCACAGCACGTTCGCGCAGGAGACCGTCATGAACATGGACGGCAAGCCGGTCATTACCAGCCAGACCGGAACAGGTTTCGTGAATCTGGGCAAACTGATCATCAGACCTGACGGAAGGATTTCTACTGAACTTGTCCCAATTGAAACCATCAATGAGACAAGTGAAAAGGTCAGCCACACGGTTGACAGCGTGAAAGCCCTCTATGAGGAACTGGCGCAGCAGAAGATAGGAACATGTGAAAAGACGCTGACCATATATGATGATGACGGCACACGCATTGTCCGCAACCGCGAATGCAGCATGGGCAATTTCGTGGCCGATGCCTACCGTGCGGTCTGCAACGCACAGATTGCTTTCGTCAACGGCGGCGGAGTGCGCACTGTCCTCAAGGCCGGTGACGTCACGTTCCAGGACATAATCGACATACAGCCTTTCGGCAACACAATTGTCCTGGTCCGATGCAAAGGCAGCGGAATAGTCTCGATGCTGGAAAAGTGTTCGGCATCATATCCCGATGAGGACGGATCGTTCTCACAGGTTTCAGGCATGCGCTACACCATTGACTCAGGACACGGCAATAAGGTCACGGACGTTCAGGTACTGGACCCTAGAACTGGTCAGTACACCCCTATGCTTCCTGACGCCATTTATACCGTTGCAGCATCGGACTACTCAATATCACTGTTTGAAGAGCAGCTTGGCGGCACGGAATACCTGAACGCTGCAGTCATGACTGACTACGAAGCGTGCATAAAATACATCTCCGAAATACTGCACGGCACGGTAGGCGCCGGATTTGCCGATCTGCAGGGGCGCATTACCATACGCTGAAGCAGAGGCTGCGGCACTTCACGAGCCGGCAGTCACGGGATGCGGAATCAATAGTTTTCCTTATGTACTTCGAAATATGCCTTGGGATGTGAACATACGGGGCATATTTCCGGAGCCTTGGTGCCTACAATAATGTGTCCGCAGTTGCGGCATTCCCAAACCTTGACATCGGACTTTTCGAATACCTGTGCGGTCTCGACGTTCTTGAGCAGGGCGCGGTAACGCTCCTCGTGGCGCTTCTCGATGGCTGCCACCATGCGGAATCTTGCTGCAAGTCCCTTGAAGCCCTCCTCTTCGGCGGTCTTTGCGAAACCTTCATACATATCGGTCCATTCGTAGTTCTCGCCGTCAGCTGCAGCTGCAAGGTTCTCGGCAGTAGTTCCTATGCCTTCAAGTTCCTTGAACCAGAGCTTGGCGTGCTCCTTCTCATTGTTTGCTGTCTCTTCAAAGAGGGCTGCAATCTGTTCGAATCCCTCCTTCTTCGCCTTTGATGCGAAATATGTGTACTTGTTGCGGGCCTGTGACTCACCAGCAAATGCTGCTTCCAGATTTTTCTCGGTCTGGGTACCGGCGTACTTTGATGCCATATTTTTTCTGAATTGGTTTGTGCAAAGATATACCATATGTCATATATATCCAATCTTTAGAGTTGGAATATTCGTGCGCAGTGGGGACAGTCCCCCGCTCAGTGGGGACAGTCCCCGGAACATGGGGACTGTCCCTGCCAATCATTCGGGAAAAAAGCCTATCTTTGAACCTGTCATGAAGAAAGTATTATTCTTTTTGTCCGCCATCCTTTCTTTTCTTGCAGGATGCGGAAACAGGAACGCCCATGCCGTCATCAAGCCTAGTGTAACGCTTGAGAACGTCAAATCGGCATATTCCGATATCGTGCCGTTCTTTGTCCAGAGATACCGGAACCGGTGGAAGGAGATGGGACTGATTGAAATCTACACTGAAAAGAAATGAGAGACTTCATAGCCATAGACTTCGAGACCGCCAACGAATGCCACAGCAGCGTTTGCAGCGTCGGTGCCGTGCTGGTGCGTGACGGTGCGGCCAAGGACAGTTACTACAGCCTGATCCATCCCGTTCCGGAGTACTACAAGTGGTTCTGCCGGCAGGTGCACGGACTGTGTGAATGTGACACCGAAGACGCCCCACCCTTCAGCGAAATCTGGGAAGAGATGGGCAGGCAGTTCTTTGGGGATGACGGTTGGGATGCCTGTGACCTGCCATTCGTGGCACACAACAGCGGCTTTGACGAGAGCTGTCTGAAAGAGGTCTTCAAAGTGTACCGCATGGACTACCCTGACTTTGAGTTCCACGACACCCTGCGCGCCTCACGCCAGTACTTCGGTAGCGAACTGCCCAATCATCAGCTTCAGACCGTGGCAGCCGCCTGCGGCTACAGCCTGGAAAACCACCACCATGCTCTGGCCGACGCCGAAGCCTGTGCAATGATTGCAATACAAATACTGTAACAACACTATGGCAACGACTTTCATTTCCGATGCGGAGCATTACTCCAAGGTTCTGGACGCGGCAGCCAAAGCCCGCCGGACCCTGTGGATAGGTACAGCTGACATCAAGGACCTTTACGTCACCCAGGGCAAGGCCGAAAAGCCGTTCCTGGGGGTTTTATCGGACCTCATAGGCAAAGGCGTGAGCGTACGCCTTATCCACGCCAAGGAACCCGGGCAGCAGTTCCGCCAGGACTTTGACCGCTACAGGAATCTTGCCGCCGGTCTGGAGCGCGTGCTCTGTCCCCGCGTCCATTTCAAGATCATTGTAATTGACTGCCGGACCTGCTACATTGGCAGCGCCAACCTGACCGGCGCCGGCATGGGCATGAAATCCCCTAACCGCCGCAACTTCGAGGCCGGAATTCTGACCGATGACGCCGATATTGTAGCCGCAGCAATGGAGGAATTCGACAAGGTCTGGCGCGGAGGGATGTGCGCCAAATGCCAGCGCAGAGCGTTCTGCGGGGACCCGATAGCATAATGTAC